>NZ_JBNCLY010000021.1:0-78105 GCF_049844915.1 Gordonia sp. DT30
GACGTCCACGATAGTGGGTGGGATGTCGTGATGGGCTTCGACCGGCACCCATGGCTCATCCCGCCCGCCACGGTCGACCCCCGACGACGACCACTACCGGCCTACAACCGACGCTCACTACGCCTCGACAGCGCCGCCTGAAACCCGCCGCCTGACACCAGCCACCTGAAACAGGCTCAGCCACATCGACTTTTCGACCCCTGCACCCGGCTTGCCGGGACCGCAATTGTTGTTTGAGAACTTCATAGGGCGGCGGCCCGGGCGTGGGCCCCCCACCCGCCGGCAGATTCGACGCTACTTCGATTCCACGAACGCCAGACCGTTTGCATCGTCACGCAATTCGGAAACGAGGCGATCCCAGGCGCTCACATCGATCCCGAGTTGCGTGCGCAGGTATGCGGTGGTGGCCCGTTGCAACACAGCTACCGCCGCCGGGTTGTTGTCGGTGGTCTCGAAGGAGTCGTAGCCCACAGCACCGCCCAGCGAGTGCTCGATCCCCGACAGCCGCAGCAGGCTCTTCGGTGCCGGCGATAGATGGAAAGCGTCTGCACCCCAATCGGGTCCGCGCGTGGTCAGCACCGACTGGTCGTGATCGCCGTACACGACCAGTGCGGGCGTGCGCATCTCGTCAAAGCTCACGTTGAGCCACGGCAGATTGTCGATGATGCCGGGTGCGAGGTCGTCGCCGCCCGTACCCGCGGTCGCCAGCAGGACACCTGCCTTGACGCGGGAATCCGAGAGATCCTGTCCATGCCCGGCCGGTGCGAGCACGCGCAGGCCCAGCAACAATGCGGTGGTCTGCCCGCCGAACGAGTGGCCGACGGCGCCGATCCGATCGGCGTCGACGCGCGGGGCAAGTCCGGGGATCGCGCCGACGACCGTGTCGAGATTGTCCAGGACGCGCTTGGCGTCCTCGATGCGCAAGCGCCAGAACTGCGCCGCCCGCGGATCATGCGGGTCGACACCGAGGGCGCGGGAATCCAGGTAGGTCGGTTGCACGACCACGAATCCGTGTGCGGCATAGAAGTCGACGAGCGGCTGATACATCTCGCCCGACGACCCGAACCCATGAGAGAACAGGATAACCGGCAGGTTCTCGCCTGCGGCGGGAGCCGACACCTTCACGTGCAGGTCGACCCCTCGGTCACCTCCGTCGAGCACGACGGGCTTGGCCGACAGCACAGGTGCGGCCTGGCCGACAACGGAATCACTGGGAATTGCTGGATGTGTCATGGCGTCCACGGTAGCTGCACATGCAGATGATCGGCCACACCAATCAGTTCTCCGACCACCTATCTCCCGCGTCGGGGTATAGTCATCCGACATGAGCTCGTCAGACGCGGCCGCCACCCACCCACTCGAATCCGACTTCGGATGGACTCTCGGCGTCGTCGCCAAGGCGTACCGGCGGATCGCCGACGACGCCGTCAACACGCTTCCGGGCGGACCCCGCGGATATCACATCCTCGCCGCGGTATCGGACGGTCAACCGCCGTCGCAGCTCGCGATCGCCCGGCAACTCGGCATCGACAAGACCGTGCTGGTGCATCTGATCGACGATCTGGAGAATGCCAAGCTCGTCACCCGCCAACCTGATCCGGCCGATCGGCGCGCCCGGCAGATCGTCATCACCGGAAAGGGCAGACAATCTCTCCGGCGAGCGCGCGAGAAACTGGATGCCGCCGAGGCCGAGCTGACCACCGGTCTACGGCCCGCGGAACTGTCGGCGTTCAAGGACACGCTCGCCCAGGTCGCCCGCCGCACACACACTCTCGCCGACGGCATCGACGACTGCTGAGGCCGGCGCCGAGACCCACGAAGACGTCTAAAGCGCCGCGACACCGCCACATCGCCCCAGTACCACCAATCCCGCCACCACGGCGGCGCCCAGCACAGCCGCCAGGGCGCCGATCGGCCCACCGGAATGCGCGGCAGCCACCAGCGCGCCCGCCGCGACGCCGAGTTGCTGAGCAGCACCCAACCATGCCGCTCGGCCCAGCGGCTGCTCCTGCGCACTCGCAAGGCTGCCCGAATTGACCAGGGGGAACACGATTCCGATCCCCGCACCCACCACCACCGTCGACCCGAGCAGGTACAGCGGCGTGGGTGGCGAGGCCGCGAGCAGTCCGCAGCCCACGACGATCACCAGCAGCCCACCCGCCAGCACCGCCCCGACGCCCCATCGCGCCGCCAGTGGCGACACCGCCACCAACGCAACGGCGGCGGCCGCGTTCAGGGGCAGAAACCCCAGGCCGGTGAGAGTCGTGGTCCAGCCGCAATCCTGTTGCAGCACAAAGCTCACGGTGATCACCACCGCCGAGAGGGCGGCATTCGCCCCGACCACCGCGGCCAACATCGTCGCCGTCCGGACCGTTTCGGCCCGCGCGTCGGCATCGCGCGATTGCCCGACCCCCGGCGATTCCGTCGGCTCCGGCGCCCCTCCGGTGCGGTACCCGAGCGGAGCCCAGGCCACCGACAAGCCCAGCGCCGCAAGTGCAATCGTCACGAAGCACCATCGCCACGACACTTGCGCCAACGGCGCGAAGGCGACCAGGGCGACGACCGCACCGGAACCCGAGACCATCGAATACGCCGCAAACGCCCGCAGCCGCCGCGGGTCCGAGCGGGTGATCACATGCAACGACGCGAGCGCACTCGTCGCCACCATCGCGGCAGCCAGCCCCTGTAAGACCCGAGCCCCCACCAGCAAGGGCGCGGACGGGGCGAGCGCGCCGAGCCCCGCGGTGACCGCAAAGGCGGCGGTGGCCGCCGGCAGCACACGCCGCGGATCGATGCGCCGCAGCAACAGCGCGGTCGTCGGCAAACCTGCCACGAACCCGACGGCGAACGGGGTGATCAGGATCTGCCGGGCGATGTCACCGAGTCCGAACTCCCGCGCAACCGCCGGGGCGAGCAACGCGACCGTCGTCTCGTCGACGACGATCACGAACTGGATACCGGCGAGAATCAGAACGGCCACGATGGTGCCAGTCAACCTGTGCGCCATCATGAATCCCTTCTTCGATCACCCGGTACGCACCCACGACCGGTCTCGGTGTGCTTTCCTTGTCGGAACTCGCCTGCCCCGAGATCATGTCCCCGAGATCATGTCCCCGAGTTCATGTCCCTGAGTCCATGTCCCTGACTCACGTCGCCGACCCGACAACCGGAGCGTCCATGTATCGCATTCTCACCCGTGCTGGGCTCGCACTCGTGTCCGTGGCAATCATGGCCGGAGCGCTGGTCGCCCATGTCGGTGACGCCCGCGCCGACACCTTGGATGGCCTCGCCTATACGCGCGCCACCGCTGCCCAACCCTATCGGCAGACCCCGCTCTCCTCACGCAATTCGGTGGCACGCAATTCGGTGGCATCCGTCTGGTCTCCGTCGATGCAGACCCAGGTGCCGATGCTTGTCCAGTCGCCGGCGAACGGCAATCCCACCGCGCCGGTGATCTACCTCCTCAACGGATCGTCCGGCGGCGAGGACGGTGACGATTGGACACATGCCACCGATGCAAACGCCTTCTACGCGAACAAGAATGTGTGGACGGTGACACCGATCGGCGGGACCGCGAGCTACTACGCCGATTGGCGCCGGGTCGACCCGGCCGCCAACTTCCGGTTCGGCGTGAAGTCGTCGCGACCCTTGCGGTGGGAGACATTTCTGACCTCCGAGCTGCCCGGCACCTTCGAGTCGGCGCATGGCGGACGGCGGGCGCGCGCCATCGCCGGGATCTCGATGTCAGGTACCGCGGTGATCAGGCTCGCCGAGAACCATCCCGGCCTCTACCGTGCGGTGGGGTCGTACTCCGGATGCGCCGACACCGCCTCGCCCGCAGGCAATCTCATCACTCGTTCGGTGGCGTTGTTTCCCGCCGGCGCCGATGCGAGCAACATGTACGGTCCGCCCGGCGACCCGCAATGGGCCGCACAGGATCCCGTGATCAATGCCTTCAAGCTGGCCCGATCGACCCCGGCGTTGTGGATCAGCGCGGCGACCGGCCTGCCGGGTGCACACGACACGCCGACCGATCCGCATATCGCAGGCAACGTCGGCCAACTGGCCCAGCAGGTCACGGTCGGCGGGGTCGACGAGGCCGCGGCCCAATACTGCACGAGCGCACTGTCGCGCCGCCTCGCCGAGCTTCGGATACCCGCACACGTCCGGTTCCGGCCGGTCGGGACGCATTCCTGGGGTTACTGGCAGGACGAGATGCATGCGTCGTGGCCGATGTTCGCCGGCGCACTGGGTGTCTGACGTCGCTCCCGGGGTGACCTGCGGTTTCAGCAATCCTTCACCTTCGGCGCCCTACGCTCGCGGAAATGAATGGTGACCCGCGGCGAGAGGTTTCGGCAGGTGCGGCCGGTGGCACCGGCATGTTTCCGGGCATCCGACGATGAGTAGTACCCGGCGCGCGCTTCGGCTCGCGCAGATTCTTCGTCCGGAGACCACCCACGTCATCGCATTCAGCATCCTGTTGACCGGTCCGCTCGACGTCGACCGGCTTCGCGATACCGTCGACTCCGTCCTCGATCATCTCGGCTGGCGCGGCACCTACCTGCTGTCACATCACTCGAGCTCGGGTGGGGCGCGGACCGACGAATCGACCTTCCATACCGACCAGGCCGACAGCACGCGCGGTGTGGCGATCGAAGTCGTCGATCTCAGGGACGCCGCCGACCCGGCCGGCGAATCACGCAAGCGCACCGACGCATTCGTCGACGACCCGGACGGGGCCGACCTCGAACGGCCACTCTGGCGTAGCCAATTGCACCGTCTGGGCCCCGATCGGCACCGGTTGATCGTCCGCGTGCATCACGTCCTCACCGACGGCGCCGGCGGACTGCGCGTGGTGTCGCACATCGGCGCCGTCTATGCGGGGTCGGCGCTCGTCGACGATTTCTCGGCCGGCTCCGATGACGACATCGACCGCGCCGAAGCCGACTACCGCACGTCGCCCCGCCATCGCGCCGACGCCGAGTTCTGGTCCGAGATACTCGCCACCCATCAACCCTCGACGCTCTCGGGACATCGCGGACCGCCGACATCACGGATCGATCGGCTCACCGTCGCGCTTCCCGCGGTCCGGCAGCCGTCCACCGGCGAGGTCGTCGCCGCGTTCGCCGGTCTGTGTGCGCGGCTGCTCGACACCGCAGATGTCGGGTTGTCGCTGCCGGTGGCGGCCCGCACCACTGCGCTGCGCCGCCGAGCCACGGCGCCGTTGTCCAACGTCATACCGCTGACCCTGCCGGGTATCGGCGACGCCGACGCCGCGACCGCGCTCGACCAGATCGGCACCGCGGTGGTACGCGCACTTCGCCATCAGCTCTACCCTCGCGAGGAGATGCTCCGTTCGCAGGCGGGCATGACCGGATTCGGACCGGTCGTCAACCTTCTCCCGCCGTTCACGCCACCACCCGACACCGGCGTGGACTGGACCGTCGAGGTGCTGCGCACCGGCCCGGTCGGCGATGTGTCGATGACGCTGCAGCAGGCCGATGCCGACGGTCATCGCAGTGTGACGTGGGAGGTGCCGGCCGACACGATGTCGGCAGCCGAGTTGCACACCTTCGCCGCGCGCTTCAATCAGTACCTGGCCGCATTCATCGACGAGATCGACGGCGGTCCGGCCATCCCCGACACGGCACTATTCGTCGACGACGAGTGGCAGCGAAGTCGCGTGCGGAGCGGCCCGCACCCGCCGCCGTTCACGCCGACCGCCGCACTCCTCGACGGACTGCTCGCCGACGATCCGTCGGCCCCGGCGGTCATCGATGGCGAGATCACGCTCACGCGAGCCCAACTCGTCGCCCGCGCCGACCGAGGTGCCCGGCTCCTCGCCGAGGCCGGCGTCACGCCCGGTGATCGGGTCGCGGTGTGCCTCGACCGTTCGGCATCCTCGGTGGTGGCGTTCTGGGCGGTCATCCGCGCCGGCGCCGTCTGGGTTCCCGCCCAGGACAGCTTCTTGCCGGAGTCGCGCACCCGAGACATCCTCGGCCGCACGGCAATCGCGGTCGGGCTGGCCTCGACACCCCACCCGCCGATTCCGTCGATCCGGTGGATCGACCTCGACTCCGAGATCGCGACCCACGCAGCGCACGACGGCGAATTCCGTTGTCCGGGCGCCGATCGCGGACCCGAGGACACCGCATACATCCTGTTCACGTCCGGCTCGACCGGTGTACCCAAGGGCGTCGTCGTCCCGCACCGGGGTCTGCCCGCACTGGTGGCAGACATTCGCATGAAGTACACGTTGAACACCGAATCGCGCATGCTCCACGCATCGTCACTCACCTTCGACAACAGCATCGTCGAGATGCTCGCCGCGGCGGCGACCGGCGCCGCCCTCGTCGTCTGCCCGGCCGCGGTCCGCGGTGGCGAGGCGATGGCGCGACTGATGCGGCGCCATGCGGTCTCCCATGCCATCGTGACACCGTCGGTGCTCGAGACCCTGCCCGTCGACCTCGCCGATCAGCTGACCCAGGTGATCGTCGGCGGCGAGCCGATCGGCACCGCCCTCATCGACCGCTGGGCCGACCGCGTCATCTTGCGTAACGCCTACGGTCCCACCGAAACCCGCTGCAGCATCAACATCTCACCACGGCTGCGACCGGACGACACGGTGACGGTCGGACCGCCGATGACGGGGGTCACCGAAACCATCCTCGATCGACACGGCCGGCCTGCGCCCCCGGGCGCGGTGGGCACCCTCTACTGCTCGGGCCCCGCGGTCGGCGACGGATACCTCGACGCACCGGAGCTGACCGCCGAGGCGTTTACGCCGAGCACGTTCTCCTCCGACCCCGTGATGTACCGGACCGGTGACCTGGCCACCTGGACCCCATCCGGCGAGCTCATGATCCTCGGGCGGCGTGACGGCCAGGTGAAGGTCCGGGGGCTGCGAATCGAGCTCGGCGAGATCGATGCCGCGATCGCCCGCACCGCGCTGGTACGGCGAAGCGCGACCCTCCTGCGCGAGTCACCCACCGGACGAAAAGCGCTGGTGTCCTTCGTCGTTCCCGTGGCCGAGCCGGACAGCAGCCCGGCGGAGCCCGCCGCGGCACTCGGACAACAGCTTCGGTCGGCCCTGACCGCCGAGCTGCCGAGCTACATGGTGCCCGCCCACCTGACCGTCGTCGCCGACCTGCCCCACACCGTGAACGGCAAACTCGACCGGGCGGCGCTCGACGCCCTCGCCATCCCCGAGCAGCGCGATGCCCGGGGTCCGCGTGGCTGCCATGAAGTGGCGCTCGCCCGCGCCGTGCGCACCGCGGTCGGTGCCGAAAGCGTCGACCCCGAACAGGGCTTCCTCGAGCAGGGCGGCGATTCGCTGACCGCCCTGCAGGTCGTGCATCTCCTTGCCGCCGAAGGCTATCCGGAACTCTCCGTCGACCAGCTGCTCCTCGCCGACAACCTCGCCGAGGTCGCTGCCCGCATGGCCGATCGGCCCGCGGAGACCGGTACGGTCCGGCCACCACCGGAGCCGGTACCCGCGCGCGATGCGCTGCACCCGGCCCAACAGATCGTGTCCCGTGATCCGGCCGACCCGTGTGCGCAGACCATCCGGGCCGCCTTCGAGCCGCGGCCGGACTCGGCGATCGGCGTCGATGCCGTCCGGGGCGTCGTCGCGCTGCTCCTGGAGCGCCATCCCATGCTGCGCACCGCCTTTCCCGACGGGCCCGGCGGGCGGGTCGATGTGGTGACCCGGGAGGCCGCCCGGTGTTCGGTGGTCGACGTCCGGCACATATCGGGACCGATCGATCACGAGTCGCTCGATGAGGCGTCCCGGGACATGGCTGCACACCTCGACGTGCGCTCCGACCCGCCGATCGCGGTCACGCTGTTGACCACCGACCGTGACGTGGTGAAGGCCGTGATCGTCGTCGCACACCACATCGCGGTCGACGGACACTCCCTCGGCCTGCTCGGCGCGGAAGTCGCGACACTGCTGCGGGGCGGACGGCTCGAACCGCCCCGATCCGCCCCGGCGCAGGGCACCGGGACCCGGCTGGGGTCCGACGACGAGCAGTTCTGGCTCTCCACCCTGTCCGCGGAGCCGCAATCCTCCTGGCAGATCGGCGGTGTCTCGCCCGCCGATCTCGCGCCGGCGTCGGCCGTCCGCCGGTCGGCAACCATCGACCGCAACCTCGGAAAGCGATTTCACGCCGACGCGGTCCGACGCCGGCTGACGCCGTTCGAGGCCTTCGAGACCGCGGTCGCCGAGACACTCGCCGCCCGGACCGGAAATCGCACGGTCCTCTCGGCCACGCCCGTATCCGGTCGCGGCCCGGACACCCGGAACATGGTGGGCAACTTCGTCTTCTCTGGCATCGTCCCGCTGACCGCTGGCGACGGTGACGTCGAGTTCGCGGCCCGGTCCCGCCGATGCCTGCGGGCGGCGGCCGTGCCGATGGAGACGATCCTCGATCTCGTCGGGCGCCCCGCCGTCGCCGGCCGACTGTTCCCGGTCCCACTGCTCATCAGCTGGACGCCGACACCCCCGGAGATGGGCGAATTCGGGACGGCGCATGGCTTCCGGCCGACGCACAGCCGATGGCTACTGCAGATCGAGGGCAACCCGGCGCCATCGGGCGAACTGCACCTCGTCGTCACCACCACCACCGACGGACTGGGCGTACACACCGCCGACGCGCTGCTCGCCGACCTGGTCGAGCGCATCGGGTCGAGCGGGCAGGCCGGGTAACGTCTCACCGGTGCGGGTGCTGGTGGTCGACGACGACGCGTTCGTCGCGGAGACGGTTCGGCGGGTCCTGATGAGCGAGGGCTGGAATGTGGCCGTCGCCGCGGACGGGGTCGAGGGCCTGCAGCGGGCCGTCGACGAGGACTTCGATGCCATCGTCCTCGACATCCTGCTCCCCGGTCTCAACGGATTCGAGGTGGTGCGTGAGCTACGCACACACCAGGTCTGGACACCGGTGCTGATGCTCTCGGCCAAGGACGGCGAATACGATCTGGCCGAGGCGCTGGATTTCGGTGCCGACGACTATCTGGTCAAACCGTTCTCGGTGGTGGTCCTCAAGGCCCGGTTGCGGGCCGTCGTCCGGCGCGGAGGGCGCGAACGTCCCGCGATCATGACGGCCGGGAGTCTGAGTATCGACCCCGCCCAACGCGTCGTGGCGCGGTCGGGGCAGGTCATCACCTTGACGCCCCGCGAATACTCCGTCCTCGAATACCTGATGCGCAACAAGGGCACCGTGGTCTCCAAACACTCGATCCTGCAATCGGTGTGGGACGAGAACTATGCCGGCGATACCAACATCATCGAGGTCTACATCGGCTACCTCCGCCGCCGGATCGACCACCCGTTCGGGGTGACGTCGATCGAAACCGTCCGCGGTGCGGGCTACCGGCTGCGGGAGGAGTGAGCTGTCCTCACGCACCGGTCTCGGCGTGCGGATCGGCCACCGGCTTCGATTCGGCAGAGTTACGCTGCCGCAAGAAGATCGACAAGAAGACGATGGCCGCCACGGCGATGAACTCGCTCTGCCAGTTCTGCATCGACTCGAACCAGAACTGCGCGGTGGTCAGATACCGCCACACCGACACCGCGGCCTCGCCGTGCTGCAATTGCTGGTCGCTGTAGGCGCGGGCACCGCCCCATGCATGCAACGCCATGGACAAGAAGAACAACACGAAAAAGGCGATGGCCAAGGAGTTCTCGTAGATCTTGAGCACCCAGCCGCCGCGCCGGACCGGCCACGGCGCCGACTTGCCGGCCCGCTCGAGGGGATCGGCGTCCTGCGGGGCGTCCTCGTCGATCGGCTTGGATTCCGACGACCCGCGCTGGTAGAGGAACGCGGTCAGGACGACGTACATCCCCATCTGCAGGAATTCCGATTCCCAGTTCTCGAAGGTCGCCTCGACGAAGTCACCGGTCAGGAAGTAGCCCAAGAAGGTGACCTGGTCGGAGCTGCCGTGCGCGAGCTGATCCGCGTTGTACACCCGCCACCCCGACACCACCATCCCGAGGAAGAAGATCAGGAACAACCCCATGCAGGCGAGGAACAAGCCGTTGTTGCGCAACGGACGTGCCACGTGCCGGCCGATGAGCCCCAGCGAGGTGGTGTTGTCGGACATGACTTATCACGGTACGGCAGTATCGGCGGCCGGGACCCGATCACGCGGCAGCCGCAGCTCGAAGTCCACCCCGCCCCCGGCGCGGTCGGCCACGGTGACCCGGCCACCGTGCGCATGCACGATCTCCGCCACGATCGCCAGCCCCAGGCCGGCCCCCGAGTCGTGCCGACGGTCGGCGTCGAGACGCGCGAATCTCTCGAAGATGCGCTCGCGCTGCTCGACCGGCACCCCTGGGCCGTCGTCGCCGACGACGATCACCGCCTCGTCCCCGTCGGTGGTCAGCGAGATCGACACCGACGCCCTGGCGAACCGGACGGCGTTGTCGCTGAGGTTGCGGACCGCGCGGGTGATCATCTCCGGATCGCCGGTCATCCGTACCGGCTCCAGAAGGGGCACCGCCACAACCACATTCGCTGCACGTAGGCGGCGGATCTCGGCGCCCACCACATCGTCGAGGTCGACGTCGACGCGTTTCGTCGGCAGTCCGTTCTCGTCCGCACG
The DNA here is from genome assembly GCF_049844915.1 of Gordonia sp. DT30. Taxonomy (NCBI): domain Bacteria; kingdom Bacillati; phylum Actinomycetota; class Actinomycetes; order Mycobacteriales; family Gordoniaceae; genus Gordonia; species Gordonia sp. DT30. The sequence continues at coordinate 10,603 of NZ_JBNCLY010000021.1, forward strand.
CGCCAGGAGCAGCAGATCGTCGACGATCCGCTGCATCCGTCGCGCCTCGGGCAGCAGCACCGTCCGCACGGTGTCGAGGTCGATGGGCGTGCGGGTGTCGTCGGCGAGGTCGAGGAGGCCGACGACGGTCGTGAGCGGGCTCCGCAGTTCGTGCGAGGCGTCGCCGACAAACCCCAACTGGGCCTCCCGGCTCGATTCCAGCCGCGCGAGCATCCCGTTCATCGTCAGGGCCAACGCATGGATCTCGTCGTGTGCGGCCGGGACGGGCACCCGCTGGTCGAGGCGACTCGCGCCGATCTCGTCGACCCGCCGCGCGATCCGCGAGACCGGCCGCAGCGAGCGGCCCACCAGGAGATAGACGGCCGCGGCTCCGAGCGCGGCGATGATCGGCAGCTCGATCGCCATGATGGCGGCCGCGGTCCATTCGCTGCTGCGGATTCCGGTGGCGCGGTCGAGCGCGATGACGGCAAACCGCCGACCGGCATACGACGCCAGTACCTCGGTCGCGCAGTACTCGTCACGGAAGCCGGGAATCCGCACGCCGTCGGCGTAGACGGGCGCCGGCGGATCGTCACCGGTACCGGGTGGCACGTAGCCGGTCAATCGGATCGCGGTGCTCGGCGCTCCCGGTGACGCCGCCACCACGCGCCCGTACTCGTCGAGCACCTGCATCACGTCGACGCCCGCGCCGGGGGCCAGATCGTCGGAGTCGACGGCGTCGACGCCGCCATGGGTGATCGCCGTGGCGATCTGATAGGCCTGTCGGGCGGTGGACCGATACATCGCATCGGTGTTGGCGCGGTGCAGCAGGTACAGGCTGAGCCCGCCACCGAGACCGAGTGCCACGGCCACCACGACGGCGGCGATGAGTGTCGACTGCACCCGCACGCCCCAGCGGGTGACGGGCCATCTCCTGCGCACCGATGCGATCACCGCTTTGTCCGTTCCGCGTCGCAGACCCGGGCGTCGGGGGAGGTGGCCGGGTCGGCGAACGCTGGTCTCCGATGCTATTCGACGCGCAGCGAGCCGACCAGCGACTCCTTTCAGCCGCCTTTCAGGATCGGTGGCCGACGTCATCGGCTTACGCTGAGCGAGTGCCCATCCTCGAGCGGACAGCCGACCTGTGGCGTCGATATCGTCGATCCCGGTTCCTCCCGGCCACCGTCGTCACCTTGCTGTGCGGGGTGGCGGTGGCATTGTTCGTCGGTTCCTACACCTACGCCACGGCCAACCCGCACCCGGAGAACATTCCGATCGCCGTGGTCGGCGGGGTACCAGATCAGCAGTCGCAGACCTTCGAGAGCGAACTCGAAACCGCCATGGGCAGTTCGCTCGATGTGCACCACGTCGCCGACCGCGGGGCCGGCATCGAGCAGCTGAACCAGCAACAAGTGTTCGCCGTGGTGGAGGTGTCCAACGCCGACCGGCATATGGCCCTCGACCTCTCGAGTGCGTCCGGGCAGGCGGTGGCGGCGCTTCTCGAGCAGGTCCTGCCGCAGACCGCGCAGCGGGCCGGGTACTCGGTGACCGTCGCCGATCTGCATCCGCTGCAGCACACCGATCCACATGGGTTGACCGTCTTCTATATGACGATCGCCTCGGTCGTGGTCGGCTTTGTCGGCGCCATTCAGCTCGGTGTGCAAGCGCGCGATCTGAAGTCATGGGAGCGAATCGCATTCACCGTCGCCTACGCCACACTGGGTAGTCTGCTGGCCACCGTCACCGTGGACAGTATTGTCCAAACCCTGGATCTGCCGTTCGTGGAGGCATGGTTCACGATGGCGTTCACCATGTTCACCTGCGGCATGGTCTTCACCATGTTCAGCTCCCTCGTCGGCCGGTGGGCCATTCTACCCACCTGGGGAGTGATGATCCTGCTGGGCAATCCGTACTCGGGCGGATCGGTGGCGTGGCCGCTGCTGCCCCGCCTGCTGGCCACCATCGGGCGCTATCTGCCACCAGGCGCATCGGTCAACGCGTTGCATACGGCCGTCTACTTTCACGGCCATCAACATCTGGAACCGTATGTGGTGCTGGCCGTCTGGTCGCTGCTGGGGATGTCGGTCTATCTGATCCGCCAGCACCTGTTCGGCGAGCGCGGCACGCGCGCTGATCAAGACACAGCCGATCAAGACACGGGGACGTCGACGACGGAGACCGCCTGAGCGGGGTTCGGCCGGCCGCGCACCGTTTCAGCATCCCTTAAGCACCGCTCGTCGACACTGCTCGGCATGGACACGATCAACGGACTGCCGGCCCACCCCTTATTCGTTCACCTTGCGGTCGTGGCCATTCCGCTCGCGGCGCTGCTCGCCCTGGTGGCGGCGGTCTGGCCGGCCGCGCGGACCCGGCTGAGCGTGTTGCCGCTGATCGTCGCCACCGTGGCGATGATCATCACGCCGTTGACGACGTCGGCCGGCGAGTCGTTGCGCAAGCACACCGAATCCAGCCCGGAACTGACCCGGCATGCCGACCTCGGCGGTCAGATGATCGGCTGGGTGGCAACCCTGTTCGTGTTGACCGTCCTGCTCTGGGCACTGCACCAGGACTGGCTCCTCGCCCGCCTGCCGGCCCGGCCGTCGGCCGGTGCCACGCGCATCATCACGATCGCACTCGCGGTCGCCACCGTTGTCGTGGCCGTCGGCACCGTGGTGATGGTGATCCTCGTCGGCGACGCCGGCGCCCGAGCGACCTGGGCGAATTGAGCGCACCGGGTGCCGCTGTCACCACGTGACGATGGTTCGCCGGCCACCACGTGACGATGGTTCGCCGGTCCGCCGTCGGGGTACGCCGGGGTGCATGACCACCAACCGTGACCGTACCGAGCACGACGACGATGTCGGCGTCGACCCCAAGGACGATCGCCTGCCCGACTCCCCCGGCGACCTCACCCGGCCGTCGCTGCGTTACATCCTGCGCAAGGTCATGCGCGAGTTCTCCCGCGATCAGTGCACCGATCTCGCGGCCGCGCTCACCTACTACTCCGTGCTCTCGCTGTTCCCCGCGCTGCTGGCGATGGTGTCGCTGCTCGGGATCTTCGGCCAGGGGCAACGCACCGTCGACTCCGTGCTGCAGATGGTCGGCGATCTCGGCCCCAGTTCGGCGGTGGACACCCTCCGCGGCCCGGTGCAACAACTCGTCGGAGCACCGTCAGCCGGGTTCGCGCTGGTCTTGGGTATCGTCGGCGCCCTGTGGTCGGCGTCGGGGTATGTCGGCGCCTTCGGTCGCGCGTTGAACCGCATGTACGGGATCGAGGAGGGGCGGCCCGTCTGGAAGCTGCGGCCCTGGATGCTGCTGATCACGCTGATCGCACTGGTCATGACCGCCGCGGTCGGCTTCATGCTGGCGGTCAGCGGACCCATCGCGAGGTCGGCGGGCAATGTGATCGGCCTCGGTGACACCGCGGTCACCGTCTGGAACATCGCCCGCTGGCCGGTCATCCTCGTGTTCGTCATCATCATCGTCGCAATCCTCTACTACGCGACTCCCAATGTGGCGCAACCGAAATTCCGGTGGATCAGTATCGGCGCAACCGTCGCGATCCTCACCTGGATCGTCGCCTCGGTCCTGTTCGCGCTCTACGTCGCCAACTTCTCCAGCTACAACAAGACCTACGGCGCGCTGGCCGGGGTGATCGTCTTCTTGCTGTGGCTGTGGCTGACCAATCTTGCGCTGCTCTTCGGCGCGGAGATCGACACGGAACTCGAACGCGGCCGCCAGTTGCAGGCCGGGCTGCCGGCCGAACGGTCACTGCAGTCGCGTCCCCGCGACACCCGCGCCTCGGACAAGAATGCCGACAAGGACGAAGAACTCGTCCGGGAGGCACGTCGGTTGCGGCGCTCCGGCAAACGTCACGAGGAGCACGAGAACGGTAACGAGCCGGTAGGGCGACACTCCGGCGCGCATCGCGACGAGGGCGACCGGACCGCGCGGCCCGCGAGGTCATGAGCATACTCAGAGCCGGGCACCGCACCGCCCCATCGACACCAACGGAGGAGCACGATGACGAGCACGCCGGAGAAGTTCACCGCCCTGATCGCCGATGAGGCCGACGGAAAGGTCACGCTCGAACCCACGACCCTGTCGGCAGCGGACCTTCCGGATGGTGAGGTCACCATCGCGGTGGAGTACTCGGGCGTGAACTACAAGGACGCGCTGGCGATCACGCCGCGCGGAGGGGTGGTCCGCAACTATCCGATCGTGCCCGGAATCGACGTCGCCGGACAGGTCGTCGAGTCGACGAGCCCCGAGTTCGCGGTGGGCGACCGGGTGATCGCGCACGGCGGACCGATCGGCACCGACCAGCACGGCGGCTACGCCGAATACGCGCGGGTTCCGGCCGCCCACGTCGTCGCGCTCGGGTCGCTGAGCACCCGGGCGGCTGCCGGTATCGGCACCGCCGGTTTCACCGCGGCGATGAGCGTCGCCGCCCTTCTCGACCATGGGATCACTCCGCATGACGGCCCGGTCGTCGTCACCGGCGCCTCCGGTGGTGTCGGTGCGGTCAGCGTCGACGTGCTCTCTGCCGCAGGCTTTTCCGTCACCGCGTCGAGCGGAAAACCCGAGGTGGCCGACCTGTTGCGTGAGCTCGGTGCCGTCGAGGTCGTCGGCCGCCTCGTCGACGACGAGACGACGATCCGCCCGCTCGGAAAATCCCGGTGGGCCGGTGCGGTCGACTGTGTCGGCGGCAAGACTCTTGCGTTGCTGTTGAGCACGATGCAACACAGTGGTGCGGTCGCGGCGAGTGGCCTCACCGGTGGCGTCGATCTGCCGACCACCGTCATGCCGTTCATCCTGCGGGGTGTGGCGCTACTCGGGATCGACTCCGTTCAGATCGGCTCCGAGAAGCGCAGAGCGATCTGGTCGCGTCTCGAAACCGATTTGCGGCCAATTCATCTCGATCGCATCATCCACGAGGTCGGACTCGACGAGCTACCCGCCACGCTGGAATCGATCAAGGCCGGCAAGCTGATCGGCCGTACCGTCGTGCGCGTACAGGGCGCGCCAGACTGAGGACAGGAGTTCCCGCTCGACCATTTGCCTCCCGCTCAACGATCTCGGTGAGCGGGAAGTAAATCGTTGAGCGGGAAGGTCTCTCGGTTGGTCAACAACTCACGGCACGTTCGGCTCACCGGCAGCCGAAGGTGCCGCCGGGGTGGGCGAATCCTGGCTCGGCCGGGCCAGGTTGGAGTGTGTGCGACCGTAGAAGGTGTAGATGGCGAGTCCGATCACCAGCCACACCACGAATCGCAGCCACGTCTCGATGGCCAGGTTCACCATCAGTCCGGCACAGCAGATCGCGGAGATGACCGGCAACACCGGCGACCACGGAACCCGGAACGGACGCTTCATCTCCGGCTGGGTGCGGCGCAGCACCGGGACCGCGATCGAGACGACGAGGAATGCGAACAGCGTTCCGATGGAAACCATTTCGGCGAGCGCAGCCAGCGGCACGAACGCCGCGAGGAGCACGACGGCGGCGGTCGTCATCATGGTGATGCGGTATGGCGTCCGCCACCTCGGATGGATCTTGCCGGCCGAATGCGGCACCAGTCCGTCACGGGCGAGCGCGAATCCGATCCGGGACATGCCGACGATGTCGACGAGGATCACCGACGACAGGCCGGCCACCGCGGCGATCCCGACGAGGACACCGGCCCAACTCATTCCGACCTGATTGAACGCATCCGACAGCGGCGCACCCTCGCTCAGGTCGGTGTAGTGCACCATACCGACGAGGACGAAGCACACGCCGACATACAGTGCGGTGCAGATGAGCAGCGTGCCGAGCAGTCCGCGCGCCATGTCGCGTCCCGGATTCTTGGTCTCCTCACCGAGATTCGCGACGATCTCGAATCCGCTGTAGGAGAAGAACACGACTGCGGATGCGAACAAGACCCCGGCCACCCCGAATGCGGTCGCGTCGACACCGGAGATCCACTGCCACAAGGGTTGCCGCAGTCCGCTTTCGCCGTTGGTCGAGGTGGCCGGCGGGATGAACGGTGTGTAGTTGGCGGCCTTGATGAAGAACAGTCCCGCAATGATGACGAAGACGCAGATACTGACCTTGAGATAGACGAGCGCGTTGGTCACCCAGCCCGATTCCTTGATCCCGACGGTGGCCACCACGCCGAGTACCAGCGCGATCGCCACCGCACCGAGGTTCACCGACGAATGCTCGCCGAAGAAGCTGGTGGGCAGATCGAACACGTCCTGCAGGTAGCCCGACCAGCCACGTGAGACCACCGCCGCGCCGAGCGCGAACTCCAGGATCAGATCCCAGCCGATGATCCAGGCGAAGATCTCGCCGAGCGTGGTGTAGGCGTAGGTGTAGGAGGAGCCGGCGGTCGGTACCGCCGAGGACAGCTCCGCGTAGCAGAACGCGGCGAACAGGGCGATCACACCGGCCACCGCGAAGGAGATCATGATCGCCGGTCCGGCGTTGTTCTTGGCCTGCACCCCGGTGAGGGTGAAGATGCCGGTGCCGATGACCATGCCGACACCGAAGCCGATCAGATCGCGTGCCCGCAGCGTCTGTCTGAGGCGGCCGCCCTCGTTCTGATGACCCTCATCGTTCTGGTGGATGACGGTCTCGACGGACTTCTTCCGGAATATGCCCCGGCTCGATGCCATTCCCCGACGGTAACCGCGGTGCGGGCCGCTCGCCTGCCGAACACGCCGTTCCCAGGACGCGGATCGATAGTCAGACCGTGTGGGCGAGCCGGCCGAATCCACTGCGATGGAAGATGAGCGGATTACCCGTTTCGGGGTGCTGGACGGCGTGCAGCTCGAGCAGGACGATCAGGTGGTCACCGGCGTCGACCTCACGGTAGACGGTGCAATCGAACTGGGCGAGTCCGTCGTCGAGGGTGATCGCCCCTTCGTCGGAGGCATGCACCGCGACCCCCTCGAACCGCTGGTCGACCGGGCCGGCGAGCTGGCGGCATACGACGTCCTGGTGGTCGGCGAGCACGGTCACCCCGAGGTGATCGGCGCGGCGCAGATCCGGCCAGGTCTTGGAGGTGTTCGCAATCGACACCGACACGAGCGGCGGATCGAGGCTGACGCTGGTGAACGAACTCGCGGCGAGACCGATCGGCGCGCCGTCGACCGCCGCCGCCACCGCGACCACGCCGGTGGGAAAGATGCCGAACGCCTTGCGAAGTCGGGCTGAATCGAGATCCTGGTTGGTGCGGAATTCGGTCATGGACGTGCCTCCAATAGTCGGGACACGACGGGCGCAGTGGCCGCGAGCCACTCGGCGTACGCCTCCGGGTCGTCGTGTCGGGAATCGACCACATACAGTCCGCGGCCCGGTACGGTCCCACCGATCTCGGTGAGAACCGGACGCAATGCCAACTCGGGGGCCAGCGAATGCGCCGGCGAACCGCCGAGCATCAACGGAATCGCGATTCCGGATAGTCCTGTCCCACCGGCAAACCGGTCGAGGAACAGCTTGAGCAGCCCGGTATAGGCGGCTTTGTATGTGGGGCTGGCGAACACCACGAGGTCGGCGGCACCCACCTGCTCGACCAGATCGGCGACGTGTGAATCCGACCAGTCCAGGATCGCGGTACCCAGAGTCGCCAGGTCGACGACGAGGTCGGGCTCTGCGCCGCCCAGCTGGGTTGCGAGATACGTTGCGGCGGACAGTGTGCGGCTCTGCGGTTTCGGGTTTCCGACGACGACTGCGGTCGTCATGACGCCGACACCGATCGGGCCGGGCTGCCGAAGGGCACCGCCACCGGACCCGAGCGCGGCGGTACCGGATCGGGATGCTCCCACAGACCGCGCCGGGTGAGTTCGGGCAGTACCCCCTCCCCGAACCAGTACGCCTCTTCCAGATGCGGATAGCCCGACAACACGAACTCGTCGATGCCGACGGCGTGATACGCCTCGACGAGATCGGCGATCTCGCTGTACGAGCCGACCATCGCGGTGCCCGCCCCACCGCGGACCAGGCCGATCCCGGCCCACAGGTTCGGGTAGATCTCCAGGCCGTCGCGGGACCCCTTGTTGAGGGCCAGCATTCGTTGCTGACCCTCCGACGCCGACCGCTTCAGCCCGGTCTGGATGCGGGAGATGTCGTCATCGGAGATGTGTTCGAGCAGCCGGTCGGCCTCGGCCCAGGCGGCTTCGGAGGTGTCCCGGGCGATCGTGTGCAGCCTGATTCCGTAGGTCAGTTCACGTCCGTGCTCGGCGGCCGCGCGGCGGACCCGATCGATCTTCTCGGCGACCGCCTCCGGCGGCTCTCCCCAGGTCAGGTAGACGTCGGCGTGTTTGGCGGCCACCGCGATCCCGGCGGGTGACGAACCGCCGAAGTAGATTTCTGGGATCGGGTCGGGAATCTGCTGCAGCGTCGCATCTTTGACGGACAGATACTGTCCGTCGAAGTTCACCGTCTCGCCGGTCCACAACCTGCGGACGATCTCCAGGAACTCATCGGCACGGGCGTACCGTTCCTCCTTGGTGCTGAAGTCGCCGAACATGGCCTGCTCGGCATCCTCGCCACCGGTCACCACATTCAGCAGCAGGCGCCCACCCGACAGGTTCTGGAAGGTTCCGGCCATCTGCGCCGACAGGTACGGCGCGGTCGCTCCCGGGCGGAACGCCACCAAGAACTTGAGCCGCTCGGAGACGCTGCTGAGCATCGCCGTCGACACCCACGCGTCGGCACACCACGCACCGGTCGGGGTCAGTGCCGCCTCGAAGCCGAGCTGTTCGGCGCTGCGCGCGATCTGTCCGAGATAGGGCACCGATGCCGGCCGCGACCACGCTCCGGCGGAGACACCGTGGCCACCACCGACCACGGTCCTGCTGTCACCGCCGTTGGTGGGGAGGAACCAATGAAATTTCACGCCTGATCAATCCACTTTCGCCTAGGGTGCGCGGGCACAACCAAGCCATTGCACCCGAAGGGTGGCGACTCGCCAAGGGTTTCCCGCGTGGTGATCGGAAGGGCGTGAGCGAACGACCGGCCCGTTCAGTTGTCGTCGGCGGTGACCAACTCGTGGATGAATTCCATCTTGTCGAGGACGGTCTGCGGCAGCACGAAGGGATAGAGATCCTGGTGTCCCATCGACCGGTTGATCTGGTTGAGTGCCCACGTCAGCGGCAGCCACCACTCGATGATCCGGTCGAACCCGATCTGGCCGGGCAGGTCGGCCTCGAGGGTCGACCCGGCCGGGGCGAGCGCGAAAGCGGCTGCGGTATCGAGGGTGTCGCGAATGTGCAGGTAATGCGCGAAGGTCTCGGCCCAATCCTCGGCGGGATGCATCGTCGCATAGGACGACACGTAATCGTCCTTCCAGTCGTCCGGCGGGCCGTCGTCGTAATGCCGGTCCAGCGCCGCCTGATAGTCCTCGTCAGGATTGCCGAACAATTTCTCGTACCGGGCGCGCTGGGGTCCGTCACCCACCAGCACCATCTGGTAGAAGTGTCCGATCTCGTGCCGGAAATGTCCGATCAGCGTGCGGTACGGCTCGTCCATCGACACGCGCAGCTGCTCACGATGGACGTCGTTGCCCTCGGCGAGGTCGAGCGTGATGACGCCGTTGGCATGCCCGGTGATGACGTTGGTCTGGGCGCTGGAGAGCAGATCGAAGGCCAGGCCGATGTCCGGGTTCTGATCCTTGCCGAAGATCGGCAGACCCAGTTCGTCGAGCTCGAGAATGACGCGGCGCTTGGCCAATTCCGCCTCGGCGAACGACGCCATGGCCTCGGTGTCGGCGTCGTCGGGCCGCGTGCGCGTCAACCGGCACGACTCACAGAGCGCCGGCAATCCCGCACCGATCTCCACCACCCAATTGCATGCCGCGACGCCACTGTTGGCGCAGCGGCCGACCGGGGTGTCGTCGACCTGCGCTCGGCCCTTCTCGTCGAGGACCTGCATGGTCCGCGTCGGCAGATGGAAGCCCAATGGGCTCTGGCAATGCAGGCAGAGTGAATTCTCGAAGACCAGCTGCTGGCCGCAGGTACGGCAGTGGAAGTCGCGCAACGTCGGCTCCTGTGGGTGATCGGGGTCGTGGGTGACACTACGGCGTGCCGCTGGGTGTCGCATGGCTCTGACGACTCCCGGCTCCGGATGCCCCGTCCGCTCATGTCCAAACTCCCAGATGTCCAGACCCTCAGATGTCCAACCCTCGGATATCCAGGCCCTCGATCGCCTCGGGCACCGTACGATCGCGTACATGAAGCAGGCTGACGGCGAGTACTACGTGACGGCGCAAGAAGTGGCCGCGTTCGAGGAGTCGGGAGAGCGCTACTGGTACATGCGCGAGGACGGCTCGACCGACCTCTACCTCGATGAACTCGACATCACCCACGGCTGGCCGATCTTTCTCATGGAGCGCGACGACGCCTGGTTCGCCAAGTGGGACGGCGACTACGAAAAGGCCGTGGAGACCGAACTGAACCCGCACCTCATCAAGAACTTCGAGCAACTGCTCCTGCAGGGCAACTGGCCACACGACCAGGACTGACCAGCAGGAATGGGCTTCTCGTTCGCGACGGTCACCGCCACCGAAGATCTGACCCCACAGATCCGCCGGGTTCATCTCGACGTCGAGCATCTGACGCGGCTGGAGCTGCCCGGGCAACCCGACGAGGCCGTCGGCATGTACTTCCCGGACGTGGGCGAACGCCGCCCCCCGGCGATGGAACTGCGTGACGGCGTGTGGGGCTATCACGACCTCGAACGACCACCGGAAGGCCGCAACTACAGCATCCGCGCCGTCGACCACGAGGCCGCGACCATCGTCGTCGACTTCGTCATCCACGCGCGCGGCCCGGCCACATCGTGGGCGCAGCGCGCCCGGGCGGGCGACGGGGTGGCGTTGTCGCATGCGCGCGGCTGGTACCGGCCCGGCCCCGGTACCGACTGGACGCTGTTGGGCACCGACCTCTCCGGCCTGCCCGCGGCGGCCCGGATTCTCACCGAACTCGCCGACGACGACCGTCCGGTGATCCTGGTGGCCGAGGTGATCGACGACGCCGATCTCGCCTACCTCGGCGATCTCGCCGACGGAATCGACATCATCGGGTTGACCGGTAGCGGCAACGGGCACTCGGCGAGCCGGCTCGGCGCCACGATCGAGACGCTCCGATTGCCTGCCGGCACCGGCTACTGCTGGTTCGCCGGGGAGGCCGCCGAATCGAGGACGGTGCGCAAACACTTTCGCCGCCACCATCAGTGGGGCGCCGATCGCTACGACATCATCGGATATTGGCGCTACGACGGCGAGGCGTGGGCGCGCCGCTACGCCGAACACGGCGAGGCGCTCTTCTCGATCTATCAACAGGCGATCGCCGACGGCAAGGGTGAGAAACGTGCCGCCGAGGAATTCGACGAGGCGCTCGAACGCGCCGGCCTCTGAGCCCGGCTCCCGGTGAACACCGGGGGCCTGCTCAGTACCGCGCGATCTGACCTTCCTTGGGGGCGCGATACATTCGCCACAGCACGCGGGGCACGGCACGCAGCGGCACCGCCCGCGGCCAGTCCCGCGCCCGCAACAGTGCCTCGGTGCCACCGTCGACGGTGATGACCGATCCCGCCATGAAATCGGCTGCGGGCGAGAGCATCAGCATCACCCACTGCGCCAACTGGTCGGTGGTTCCGTACTCGCGCACCGGAATCGGGAACGCCCGCACGTTCTTCGACGTCGCGCCCTCGAGTTGCGATCGCAGCAGCGGCGTCATCACCGGGCCGGGGGTGATGACGTTGACACGAATCCCGGCACCCGCCCATTCGGCGCGCGTCCCGTGGACCCGGCACCATCGGGTCACGGCGATCTTGGACGCAGCGTAGGCCACCGGTCCCGACAGCGCGGCGCCACGGCGGCGGATGATGCGCGTGGCACCATCGACGTCGCCGCGGCCGAGGCGGCTCACCGCACGGGCGGGGACCAGGGGTGTGGCGGTCGTCGAATTGGACCCGAAGACAACGACTTTGGCCTTGTCCGAGGCGGCCAGTAGCGGCCGGAACGCCTCGAGTAGCTCGGTGACGCCGAGGAGATTCACCTCGACGATGGTGCGTTCGCGCCCGCGGGCCGGGCCGAGTCCGGCGGCGAGCACGGCACCGGCGAGTACGCCGCCCGCCCGCGCGGTCACGGCCTCGATCGCGGCCCGCCGGCCCGCCGCGGTGGACAGATCGGCGATCACGTCGTCGCCGTCCCGGTCGACGCCGATGACGTCGTGTCCGGCCTGGCGCAGCGAATCGGCAACGGCCGCACCCATTCCCGACGCCGCCCCGGTGACCACATAGGTACCCATCAGATTCTCCTGACCGTGCTCACGCAGTGGATTCTTCTAGCCGTGCTCACGCACTGGATCGTCGCGACGTTCCGCACGCAGCGTGCGATCGTAGGCCTCGTTGAACGCGCGCAACTCCCGCAGCAACGCGTCGGGAGTGCCGGGAGCGAGGTCGGCGAACACCTGCTTGAGTCTGCCCACGCGCAGCATGCCGTCGTGGACGAACGCTTCGTGCCCGAGTCGGGTCGGCCGGATGAGCCGGCTCAGCGAACCTTCGACCTCGAATCGTTCGAGGTGTCCGTGTTTGATCGCGGCATTGACCTGACGGTTGACGGTGGACTGCTCGAGGTCGAGCTCGTCGGTGAGCTCGCGCAGCGTGCGCGCGCGGTCGTCGGAGAGCACGAGCAGGATCGCGAACGCCGAGGCCTCGAGGACGGCGTCGGCGTGGTGCTCGCTCTTGCGGCGATGGAAGCGACTCAGTTCCTCGACGATGTCGCGGTACAGCGGGGACGGCCAGGGCGCGTGATCTGCGGCGCGACGCTCCGCTGCCGCGAGTCCGGATACACCGGCGTCATCGTTGGGCTTGTCCACTCCCGGCCTCCTTCGGCACGCGGCCCGCTCGATCTCTGGCGTTCGATTCCTGGCATCCGATTCCTGGCATCGACGATCATGCACCGTCCATCCTGCCGATCCGGCACCGCACCGGCCACGCGTTGGCGTATGTAGCGTACATATGTAACCTACATATCCGAAGGTCTGCACACCCGCGTGCCTCACGCCTGCATACCCCCCGGGCCCGCGCCCCGTGCCCCATGCCCCATGCCCCATGCCTACGTACCCAAGGAGGTGCCATGTCGGACACCGCGTCCTCGCCGGCTTCAGAGAACCCGGCGCACTACGAGTCGAGTCCCCGCGACGGGTCGTCGAACGGCGCCGCGATCGCCACCGTCATCGCGCTGTGCTTCGGCGGTCTGGTGGCCGCGCTGATGCAGACGCTGGTCATCCCGATCCAGCCGAAGCTCCCGGAGTACCTGCACACATCCCACTCCACCGCCTCCTGGGTGATCACCGCAACGCTGCTCGGCGGGGCGATCGCGATGCCGATCGCCGGACGCCTCGGTGACATGTTCGGCAAGCAGCGCGCATTGCTGGGCAGCGCGGTGCTGCTGGTCGTCGGTTCGGTCGTGTGTGCGCTCAGCAGCGCGGCGATCCCGATGATCGCCGGCCGTGCCATCCAGGGCCTGGCCATGGGATTCATCCCGGTCGGCATCAGTCTCATGCGTGAGGTGACCCCACCCAAGATCACCTCGATGGCGATCGCCGCGATGAGCGCCACCCTCGGGGTGGGCGGCGCGATCGGCCTGCCGCTGTCGGCCTGGATCGCGCAGAGCTGGAACTGGCATGCCCTGTTCTGGATGTCGGCCATCGTGGCGGCTCTGGTGCTCGTGCTGGTCATCGTGGTCATCCCGCACGTCCCGGACGCGGTCGGTGGCCGCTTCGACATCGTCGGCGTGATCGGCCTCGCCATCGGGCTGTGTGCGGCCCTGATCGCGGTCTCGAAGGGTAACGACTGGGGCTGGAGCTCGGCCACGACCCTCGGCACCCTGATCGGCGGTCTCGCCGTGCTGGTCCTGTGGGGCTTTTACCAATTGCGCACGCCGGAACCGCTGGTCGATCTCCGTACCACCGCACGTCCGGCGGTGCTGCTCACCAACGTCGCGGCCGTCGCCATCGGTTTCGGCATGATGGCCCAGTCGATCGTCATCCCGATGCTGCTCGAGCTACCCGCCGTCACCGGGGTCGGCCTGGATCAGTCCATGCTCGCCGCGGGTCTCTGGATGGCGCCGGGCGGTCTGATGATGCTCGTGTTCGCGCCCATCTCGGGCATATTGATCAACAAGATCGGTGCCAAGTACACGCTGGCCATCGGCGCGACGGTGCTCGGCGTCGGGTACCTGATCGCCATGTTCCTGATGCACTCGCCGTGGCAGTTGATGATCGCCTCGATCATCGCCGCGTCCGGCGTCGGCATCGGCTACGCGGCCATGCCCACGCTCATCATGGGAGCCGTTCCGATGACCGAGGCCGGTGCGGCCGTGGGTCTCAACGGGTTGATGCGTTCGATCGGCACCACCGTCTCCTCGGCGGTGATGGCGGTGTTGCTCACCACGTCGACCATCACGATGGCGGGCACCGATGTGCCCACCCACACCACGTTCAAGTTGTGCTTCCTGGTGGGCGCGCTCGCGGCCTTCGTCGGTGTCGCCATCACGCTGTTCATCCCGCGGCACGGCCCGAAGCCGACGCCCTCTGCGGTGGTGATCGAGGACTCCGCGACCACCGCGAGCCGCTGACGCCGCACCGCATCCGTTCCCGCGCAGCGATCACCGTTGCACGGGAACGGATATCGGTCTCTCCGACTTCCGCGGTCCTGGCTACCGGTGGGCGAGATGGTCGGGCCGTGGCGCGTCCGCGCCGAACGGTTCCTGCAGCGCATTCGACCTGGCGTTGAACACCACGAACAGGTTGCTGCGCGCGTCCGGACTGATGTTGCCCGCCGATGCGTGCATGCAATTGGAATCGAAATACAGCGCCGAGCCGGCAGGCCCGGTGATCAGGTCGATACCGTGCTCGTCGGCGAGTGCGGCCACGTCCTGCTCGTCGGGCGTACCGAACGGCGGCCGATACGACACCAGCGACTCGCGGTGATAGCCCTCCGGAGTGCGCCCCACACAGCTGACGAACTGCTTATGGGATCCCGGAATGATCATCAGTGCGCCGTTGGTGGTCAGGTTGGGCGTCAGTGCCAGCGACACGCTCAGCGCCCGCGGTGCCGGCATCCCGTCCTCGGCATGCCAGGTCTCGAAGTCCGAATGCCAGTAGAACGGGCCACCGGCGAAGCCGGGTTTGAGGTTGATCCGGCTCTGATGGATGTAGACGTCGTCGTCGAGAATCTGCTGTGCCACCCCGACGATCTCGTCGCGGGCACAGATCTCGGCGATGACGGCGCTGAGATGGTGGACGGCGAAGATGGAGCGCACGTCCCCGTTGGACGACTCGCGGACGATTCTGTCGTCCTCGCCGAGCCGGGTGGCGATCTCCTCCGCCTCGGCGAGGCAATTTTCGATGTCGTTGCTGTTCAGTACGGCTTCGGCGCAGTGATATCCGCGCCGGTCATAGGTGCGTAACTCGTCGGTCCCGAGGGGTCCGCCGGGATCGCGATTCCAGAGCGCCGGATGTGGCCGGGGCTCCACTTGGCTTCGGCGGGCGAGACGGGTGCGGTAGACGTCGACTGGTCGATTGGCAGTCCGAGTGTCTGTGATCGGCATTGATCTCTTCTCTCGATCGGCATTCTTCGGCCGTATTCGGTTGTGGTGGTCGGCGCCCGCCCGTGACCACGTCATGGGCAGGAGCCACCCGCGCGCAGTCTATCGATCGTGCCGGTCGCGTCGAACCACCCCCACAGCCACCGGGTCACACCAGCCGCTCACCCGAATCGGGATGGAACAGGTGCACGGTGTTGTCGGCCTGCCGCAGCCGGACACCTTCGCCACGCTTGGCGGGTGCGCGCTGCGCCGAACGGGCCACCACGACCATCGGGTCACCGTCGAGGTTGCGCACCGAATCGTCGGCGAGCGAGGCATACACATAGGTTTCGCTACCGAGTTCTTCGAGCAGCGCGACGTCGGCGTTGAGCCCCGAGCCGTCGTCGGAGAGCGCCAGGTGCTCGGGACGGATGCCGACGATGACCGATGACAGACCCGAGTTGCGCAGCGCGGCAGCCGATTGCGCGTTCACATCGATCTCGGCACCGGCGATGGAGATCGCACCGTCTTGCACCGGGGCGGAGAAAAGGTTCATCGCCGGTGAGCCGATGAAGCCGGCCACGAATGCGTTGACCGGCCGGTCATAGAGCTCCGAGGGTGTGGAGAACTGCTGCAGCACTCCGTGTTTGAGGACGGCGACCCGATCACCCATGGTCATCGCCTCCACCTGGTCGTGGGTGACGTAGACCGTGGTGGTACCCAGACGCCGTTGCAGTGCGGCGATCTGGGTGCGGGTCTGGACGCGCAGCTTGGCGTCGAGATTCGACAATGGCTCGTCCATGCAGAACACGCGCGGTTCGCGCACGATCGCGCGGCCCATGGCCACGCGCTGTCGCTGCCCACCGGACAATTTGGCGGGCTTGCGATCGAGGAAGTCGGTGAGGTCGAGCAGCTTGGCCGCCTCGGCCACCCGCTTTTTGCGGTCGGCCGCCGAGATGCCGCGCATCTTGAGGGCGAATCCCATGTTCTCACCGACGGTCTTGTTCGGGTAGAGCGCATAGTTCTGGAACACCATGGCGATGTCGCGATCCTTGGGTGCGACGCCCACCATGTTGTCGCCGCCGATCCGGATCTGCCCGGAGTCGATGTCCTCGAGGCCGGCGAGCATACGCAGTGCCGTCGACTTGCCCGAACCCGACGGCCCGACGAGCACCACGAACTCGCCGTCGGCGATGTCGAGATCGAGCGAGTCGACGGCCAGTTTGTCTGCGCCCGGGTAGACGCAGCACGCCTTGTCATATGCGATGGTTGCCATGGTTTCTCCTGCCGGTGTGAAAAGTTGTGGGGTGCCGTGGATTAGGTGCGTAGGTGATGACCCGACTACGTGATGGCGCGCTTACTTGATCGCCCCGAAGGACAGGCCGCGGACGAGCTTGTTCTGCGCGATCCAGCCACAGATCACGACCGGCAGTGCCGCGAGCACCGAGGCCGCCGACAGCTGCGCCCAGTACAGGCCCTGCCCGGACATGAAGCCGGTCAAAAAGACCGGCATCGTCTGACCGTTGACCGCGGTCATGTTCACGGCGAAGAAGAATTCGTTCCACGAGAAGATGACACAGATCAGCGCGGTCGCCGCGATACCCGGCGAGATGAGCGGCAGGATCACTTCACGGACCGACGTCCACAGACTCGCCCCGTCGATACTGGCCGCCTCGAGGAGTTCGCCGGGCACTTCGAGGAAGAACGACCGCATCATCCACACCGCGATCGGCAGATTCATTGCGGTGTAGAGGATCACCAGCGTCCAGACGTTGTCGAGCATGCCCATCTTCCCGACGATCACGTACAGCGGGATGATCGCGGCGACGATCGGCAGCATCTTGGTGGAGATGAAGAAGAACAGTGCGTCCTTGGTCTTGCGCACCGGCCGCAGTGACAATGCGAAGGCGGCCGGAACGCCCAGTACCAGCACCAGGATCGTCGACGCCACCGTCGCGAACAACGAATTGAGCAGTGGCGTACCGATTCCGGCGTCGAAGACGTTGCGGAACTGATCGAGGGTCGGGGTGAAGAAGAAGGTGGGCGGGCTGGTCGCGGCGTCGCTTTCCTTCTTGAATGCGGTCAGCACCATCCACAGCACCGGAAAGAAGAAGCCGATGGCCAGAATCCAGGTGATCGTGGTCAGCGCCATCTGCCGCGGGCTGCGGCGTCGACGGACGTCGTCGGTCCTCTCGTCGGGGCGGGTGGTCGGGGCGGGACGGGTGTCGGTACTCATCAGGCCGGCTCCTCTGTTCCGGTGAATGACTTGAAGATCAGGCGCAGGGCCAGTGAGGCGACGACGATCGTGCCGATCACCGTGACCACGCCCATCGCCGCGGCCTGCCCGATGTCGAATCCGAGGAAGGCGCGCTGATAGATGTAGTAGGACAGGTTCGAACTGGCGACGCCCGGGCCGCCGGAGGTCATCATGTACACCGCGTCGAAGGTGTTGACCAGGTAGATCGCGCCGAGCACGGTGCCCAGTTCGATGAAGCGCCGCAGATGTGGCAGCGTCAGTTCGCGGAACATCGCGAAGCCCCCGGCACCGTCGACCCGTGCCGCCTCCTGGACGTCGCGGGGCATGGATTGGAGCCCGGCCAGGATCAGCAACATCATGAAAGGCGTCCACTGCCAGACGAGTTCGGCCATCACGCTGGCCAACGGGAACTCCGAGAGCCAGTCGGTGTGAATTCCCAAGGGACTCAGAGCCCAGTTGACCAATCCGTTCGTCGGTGAGAGCAGGCTGGTCTTCCACAGCAGGGCTGCGGCCACCGGCGTCACCAGGAACGGCGTGATGAGCAGCGTCCGAACGATTCCGCGGCCCAGGAACTTCCGATCGAGCAGCAGTGCGAAGATCAGCCCGAGGACCACCGAGATCAGCACGGTGCCCACGATGAGCAGGATCGTGTTGACGGTGACCTTCCAGAACTGGCTGTCGGCGAACACTGCGGTGTAGTTGTCGAAGCCGACGAATTTGCGGGACCCGGGCCGGACGAGATTCCAGGATTGCGTCGAGTAGTAGAGCGTGAACACGAACGGGATCTGGGTGACCACGAGCATGAAGATCAGTGCGGGCAGCAACGGTCCGCGCCGTCGCCAGCCTTCGGCCCGCGTGATGCGATCGTTCTTGGACGTCACCGTCCGTCCGACGTCCGAGGGCACCGGAGTGCCGGGGGTGGTTACTGCGGTGGCCATCCTCACTGCTCCCTCTGGTAGGACTTGCCGACGACCTCGGCATACTGCTGAGACTGCTCGAGCGCGTCGTGCACGCTGATCTGGCCGGCGATCGCCGCCGAGATCTGCTGACTCACCCGGGTTCCGAGGTCCTGGAATTCGGGGATCGCCAAGAACTGGACGCCGGTGTAGGGCACCGGTTGTAGCGTCGGCTTCTGCTGGTCCGCCGCCTGCATCGCGTGCAGGGTCTGCTGTGCGAACGGCTGGGAGATCTTCTGATAGGCAGGCAGCTGGTAGGTCGAGAGTCGGCTGCCCGGCGGGATATGCGTGGCTCCCAACGTGTTCGCCACATGCTCGACGTAGCGCCGGTTGGTCATCCAGTCGATGAAGTCCCACGCATCCTTTTGATGTTTGCTGCTGGTGGGAATGCCCAGCGCCCAGGTGTAGAGCCACCCGTTGTCACTCTTGGCCATTCGCGGCGCAGGCAGGTATCCGACGTCGCCGGCAATCGTCGAGGTGTCCGGACTCTCCAGTACCGACACCGCCGAGGTGGCGTCGTACCACATCGCAACCTGACTCTGCGACATCAGGTTTCCGCATTCCTGGAAGCCCGACGACGACGCACCGGCCTCCCCGTACTTGCGCACGGTGTCGACGTAGAACTGGACGGCCGCCTCGACCTGCGGACTGGTCAGCTGTGCGTTCCAGTTCTCGTCGTACCATCGGCCGCCGTAGGCGTTGATCACCGTGTTCAGCGGCGCGAGCACCTCACCCCAGCCCGGCTTGCCGCGCAGGCAGATTCCGGCGGTGCGGTCGTTGGTGAGCTTGCGGGCGGCCTCGGCGACCTGCGGCCAGGTCGGGTCGGGCGGCAATGTCACGTTGGCGTCCCGGAACAGCTTCTTGTTGTACATGAGGAACGACGACTCCCCGTAGAACGGCGCCGAGTACATCGAACCCTGATAGGACAGCGCCGATTTCAAGGTCGGGATGAAGTCGTCGGCGTCATATTCCGGGTCGGCGTCCATATACGGGGTGAGGTTGACCAGCCAGCCGTTCTCGGCCCACATCGGGGTCTCGTAGTTGCTGATCATCACCACGTCGAATTCACCACCGCCGGTGGCCACCGACGCGGTGATCTTGGCGCGGGCCTCGTTCTCCGACAACGTCACGAAGCGGACGTTGACGCCGGGGTGCTGTTGTTCGAACTGAGTGGACAGCTTGACGGCGTCCTGCATCTGCGAGTTCGAGACCATGGCCACGGTGACCTCGCGGCCGCCGCCGCCGGTGAGCGAGCCGGCGCCCGCACATCCCGTGGCGACCAGGCCGACCGCCGCGGCGAGTGCCACCAGCGCAGCCATCGGCCCGGAGCGCCGGCGTGGTGCGCGCGCAACTTTTCGTCGGGTGGATCTCACTGCTGACCTTCCTGTTCTGACACAAGCCATTTCGCGGTGGCCACATCGGTGACCATGATGGACACGTAACCGCCGCGCAGTGCTCCGAGGATCGATTCGGCCCGGTGCCCGCCACCGGACACCAGAATCGTTGTGGGACACGCCTTTACCGCATCGAGAGATACCGAGACGGTCCGCTCGACCAGACTCGATTCGACGACGGCGCCATGCGCGTCATAGAAGCGGCCGCCGATCTCGCCGACCGCTCCCAGGTCGAGGAGTTCGTCGAGCACGGTGGCGTCGATGTAGGCACCCTCGAACAGGGTCGTCGCGGTGGACACCGATCCGACGCCGAACAGCATCACCTGGGCACCGCGAGCCGCCGACAGTGCCTGCGAGACAATCGAGTCACGATTCAATGCGGCGACGGTGTCGGGGTCGGCGAACAGCGGGGCGACCAGACGCACCGGGCGCGCGTGCAGACGTTCGGAGAATCGGGAGAGTGCGTGATCGACACCGGTGTGGTAGTCGACCGAGGTCATCGATCCGTCCATCTGCACCACCCGCTCCGCCGCGCCGGCCGCGCCGATGGCGTCGGCGACCGCCACCTGCTCAGGGCCCCAGGTGAATCCGAAGGTGTCGCCGGGCTGGATACGCCGCGACAGCACCGACGCGCCCGCCCGCCCGAGCGCCGCATTGCCGGACGGACTCCCATCGGCGACCTCGTCGATGATCAGCACCTCGTCGAGGTCGAACGTCTCCTCCACCCGCCGCTCCAGATCGGTGTGGATCGACGCCGACAGGTGCGCCGGCGCGGCGACCGACACCCGGACCAGGCCCTGGGCGCGTGCGCGTGCGATGAGCCGGCCTGCCGTCGGGCGCGACACCCCGAGCCGCCCGGCGATGTCGGCCTGGGTCAGCCCTTCGAGGTGATACATGGTCGCGGCGCGGACCAACAGCCGTAGATCCTGACCGGCATCGGTACCGGCGCGGCCGGCCGATCCGCGCCCCGGCGTCGATCGCTTGGGCGCTTCGCCCGATACGTCCCCCGTCGCGTCCCGACCGGTCGTTCCCGGGCCGAGATCTGTGGCTTGGTTGCGGTGTGGCACTC
The DNA here is from genome assembly GCF_049844915.1 of Gordonia sp. DT30. Taxonomy (NCBI): domain Bacteria; kingdom Bacillati; phylum Actinomycetota; class Actinomycetes; order Mycobacteriales; family Gordoniaceae; genus Gordonia; species Gordonia sp. DT30. The sequence goes on from NZ_JBNCLY010000021.1 coordinate 31,833, forward strand.
GTGGACTCCGTTTCGAAACCCGTCGTGAGCATTTGCTCACTAGCCGTTGATGTGCTCAATACGGTAACATCCGACATGTGACCTACGCAACACTCACCGCCGACTGTGACTCGACTCGTTTGACCATGCGGGCCGGTGTCCTCTGGCCCGACCGTCATCTGGGCGTCGAAGAGCGGCCCGTACCGCAACCGTCGCCCGGCGACGTCCTGGTGCAGGTCAGCGCGGTCGGCATCTGCGGCTCGGACACCCACTACCTGCGGCACGGCCGGATCGGCGACCACGTCGTCACCGCCCCGCTGGTGCTCGGCCATGAAGCGGCCGGCACCGTCGTCGCGGTGGGCGACGGCGTCGCGACATCACGGATCGGTCAGCGCGTGTCGATCGAGCCGCAGCGTCCCGACTCCACGTCGGCCGAGTCGATGCGCGGCGACTATCACCTGTGTCCGCACATGCGGTTCTATGCCACTCCACCGGTCGACGGCGCGCTCGCCGGATTCGTCACCATCGGGGCGGCGTTCGCGCATCCGGTACCCGACGAGGTCACCGACGAGGCGGCCGCACTCTTCGAGCCGCTCTCGGTCGGGATCGCCGCGGTGCGCAAGGCCGCCGTGGGCTTGGGTGATTCGCTGCTCATCGCCGGCGCCGGACCGATCGGACTGATGTGCGTGCAGGTCGCACGTGCGGCCGGGCTCGCGCGGATCGTCATCAGCGAACCCGACGGTCTGCGACGCGCGCGAGCCGGCGAGTTCGGGGCCACCGAGGCCATCGAACCGGGCGCCGAGGTGAGCGCGGTGGATGCGTTCATCGACGCCAGCGGCGTGGCCGGTGCCGTCACCGCAGGTCTGCGGGCACTGCGCCCGGCCGGGCGGGCGGTGCTGGTCGGGATGGGCGCCGACACCATGGACCTGCCGGTCTCGCTGATCCAGAATCGTGAGATCGTCCTCACCGGGGTGTTCCGCTATGCCAACACCTGGCCGACCGCCCGCGCACTCGTCACCTCGGGTGCGGTCGATCTCGACGCGATGGTCACCGCCCACTACGGACTCGACGAGCTGGCCGCGGCATTCGACTCCGACCGAATCCCCGGCATGATCAAAGCCATTGTCCACCCGAACCTCTCGCACGCCGAGGTCCCGCCGAACCGAAAGGCCCACTCGTGAGCACCCCATCGACCCGCACGCCGCTGCGCAACGCCACCCTCGGCTCGCTGACCGGCGTGACCACGCCCGCTTACGACCGAGCGACGGTGACACCCGGGATCGTGCACTTCGGGGTCGGCGGATTCCACCGCGCCCACCAGGCCTGCTACCTCGACAAGCTGTTGGCGAACGACCCGTCGTGGGGCATCAGCGGGGTCGGCGTGCGGCCTGCCGATGTGCACATGCGCGACGCCCTCGTCCCCCAGGACTGCCTCTACACCCTGACCCTCAAAGCGCCCGACGGTACGGTCACGACGTCGGTCATCGGCTCGATCATCGAATACCGTTACGCGCCCGACGATCCCGAGGCCGTCCTCGAACGGCTCGCCGACCCGGCCACCCGTATCGTGTCGCTGACCGTCACCGAGGGCGGATACAACTTCTCCGCCTCGACCGGCGAGTTCGATGCATCCGATCCCGAGGTCGTCGCCGATCTCGCCGGCAACGGCCCTCCGACAACGGTGTTCGGCCTCGTCGTCGAGGGCCTCGCCCGGCGCCGCGACCGTGGGGTGCCGTCGTTCACGGTCATGTCGTGCGACAACATCGCCGGCAACGGGCACATGGCACGGTCCACCTTCCTCGCCTATGCCCGACTGCGCGACGCCGATCTCGCCGGCTGGATCGAGGGCCACACCAGCTTTCCCAACTCGATGGTCGACCGCATCACGCCGGCCACGCCCGCCGAGCTCGCCGACGAGGTCGCCGCGCGCACCGGGATCGCCGACGCGTGGCCGGTCGTCGCCGAACCGTTCACCCAGTGGGTCATCGAGGACGACTTCTCCTGCGGGCGGCCATCCTTCGAGAAGGCGGGAGTTCAGGTCGTCGCCGATGTGACGCCCTACGAACTGATGAAGCTGCGGCTTCTCAACTCCGGCCATCAGACACTGTGCTACTTCGCGTATCTGCTCGGCTACCGGTACGTGCATGATGCCGCCGAGGACCCGGATATCCGGAACCTGCTGCGGCGCTATATGACCGAGGAGGGCAAGCCCACCCTCGAGCCGCTCCCCGGCGTGGACGTCGACGGCTATATCGACACGCTGCTCGAACGGTTCGCCAACCCGGCCATCGCCGACACCGTGGCGCGGCTGTGTCAGGACTCGTCCAATCGCATCCCCAAGTGGCTGGTACCGGTCATCGGTGACCGGCTGACGCAGCACGGTGGCGTGGACTTCGCGGCGGCGGTGGTCGCGAGCTGGACGCGTTATGACGAAGGCGTCGACGAGCAGGGCGACCCCATCGACGTCGACGATCCCCTCGCCGATCGGCTCGTCGGGCTGGCCCGCCGGTCACGTACCGAGCCCTTCGCGTTCCTGTCCGAGGAGTCGCTCTTCGGCGACCTCGCGACCCGCGAGGAGTTCACCACGCCGTATCTGTGGGCACTGGAGACGTTGCGTACCAAGGGCGCCCGCGACACGCTGCGGGAACTGCTCGCATGACGCTGATCGCCGGGATCGACTCGTCGACGCAGTCGTGCAAGGTGGTCGTGTGCGACGCCGACACCGGCGCCGTCGTCCGATCGGGCAGCGCACCGCATCCGGGCGGCACCGAGGTACATCCGGACCGCTGGTGGGAGGCACTGCTCGCCGCCGTCGACGCGGCGGGCGGGGTCGACGACGTCGCCGCGATGTCGGTCGCCGGGCAGCAGCACGGCCTCGTCTGCCTCGACCGTGACGGGCAGGTCGTCCGAGATGCATTGCTGTGGAACGACATCCGGTCTGCTGACGCGGCACGCGATCTGGTCGACGAGTTCGGTGGTGCCCACTGCTGGGTCGATGCGGTCGGCGTGGTGCCCGTCGCCGCGATCACCGCGTCGAAGCTGCGCTGGCTCGCCGACCACGAGCCCGACCATGCCGACGCGACGGCGGCGGTGTGTCTGCCCCATGACTGGCTGACCTGGCGACTCGCGGGCGGCGCGGACATCTCCACGCTGAGCACCGACCGCAGCGACGCCTCGGGTACCGGATACTTCAGCGCGGCCACCGGCGAATACCGAACCGACCTGCTCGGCTTGGCATTTCGCGGCCGAGTACCGATTCTGCCTCGCGTCGTCGGCCCGGACGAGGTCGCGGCAACGACTCCACGGGGCATCGTGCTCGGCGCGGGAGCAGGCGACAATGCCGCGGCCGCACTGGGTGTGGCGGCGCGGCGCGGCGACGCGATCGTGTCACTCGGGACGTCCGGGGTTCTCTGCGTTGTCGGCGACGTCGCTCCGCGCGACCGGACCGGCATCGTGGCCGGGTTCGCCGACGCCACCGGCAGACACCTCCCGCTGGTGTGCACCCTCAACGGTGCACCGGTGTTGTCGGCGACCGCGCAAATGCTCGGCGTCGATCTCTCGCGGTTCGCCGAGCTGGCGCTGTCGGCGCCGCCGGGAGCCGATGGGCTGACACTGATCCCCTATCTGGCCGGCGAGCGCTCACCCAATCTGCCCGACGCGAGTGGAACGTTGTGCGGGATCACCACCGCGAACTTCACCCCGGCCCACGTCGCCCGAGCCGCCGTCGAGGGACTGCTGTGCTCGCTGGTCTACTGCCGCGAACAGATCGAGGCCCAGGGCATCGGCATCGACCGCTGCCTGCTGACCGGCGGAGGTGTGAAATCGGCTGCAGTGCAGGGCATTGCGCCGGAGTTGTTCGGTGGCGAGGTCATCCTGCCCGCCGACGGGGAATACGTGGCGCTCGGCGCTGCCCGACAGGCCGCGTGGGCACTGACCGGTGAGCTTCCCGAGTGGCCGGTCGGCGGTCGCGTCCTCACCGCGACGCCGACTCCCCAGGTGTACGAGCAATACCGGAAGTCGACGGCCGGGATTTGCTAATTTCGGCTGCATGACAGGGTCCACGACAGTCAGCGCAGACGACTTCGAACAGATCCGTTCGGTGGTGCACGACTTCATCCGTACCAAGGTCGTCCCACGCGAGACCGAGATCATGGAAACCGACGCCATCCCCGGCGACCTGCGCGCCCAGGCCGCCGAGATGGGCCTCTTCGGGTATGCGATCCCCCAGGAATGGGGCGGTCTGGGGCTCGACCTCACCCAGGACGTCGAACTGGCAATGGAATTCGGTTACACCACGCTGGCGCTGCGGTCGATGTTCGGCACCAACAACGGCATCGCCGGACAGGTGCTGGTCAACTTCGGCACCGACGAACAGAAGACTGCGTGGCTCGAGCGCATCGCCGCGGGCGACGTCGTCGCGTCGTTTGCCCTCACCGAGCCCGGCGCCGGCTCCAACCCTGCCGGCCTGCGCACCAAGGCGGTCCGCGACGGCGACGAGTGGGTGATCGACGGGCAGAAACGCTTCATCACCAACGCCCCGATCGCCGACCTGTTCGTCGTCTTCGCCCGCACGCGCGCGGCGGAGGGCAAGAACACGGGGATCGCGGTGTTCCTCGTCCCCGCCGACACCGCCGGCGTCGCGGTCGGCGTCAAGGACAAGAAGATGGGTCAGGAGGGCGCATGGACCGCCGACGTGACGTTCGATGGCGTGCGGGTACCGGCGTCGGCACTCGTCGGCGGTGACGAGGAGACCGGCTATCGGGCCGCGATGACGTCCCTGGCCCGTGGGCGCATCCACATCGCCGCTCTCGCCGTCGGGCAGGCCCAGCGGGCGCTCGACGAGTCGGTCGCCTACGCGGCCGGTGCCACGCAGGGCGGAAAACCCATCGGCTCTTTCCAATTGGTGCAGGCCATGCTCGCCGACCAGCAGACCGGCGTGATGGCCGGCCGCGCACTCGTGCGCGACGCCGCCCAGAAGTATGTCACCGGAGAGGACCGGCGTACCGCGCCGTCGGTGGCCAAGTTGTACTGCACCGAGATGGTCGGCAAGGTCGCCGATCTCGCCGTCCAGATCCACGGCGGAACCGGATACATGCGCGAGGTCCCGGTCGAGCGCATCTACCGCGACGTCCGGCTGCTGCGTCTCTACGAGGGCACCAGCGAGATCCAGCGGCTCATCATCGGCGGCAATCTCATGCGCGGTCGGTATTGAATCGGCGCCCGGTGTTGAATCCGCGGTCGGTGTTGAATCCGCGGTCGGTGTTGAATCCGCGCCCGGTTGGGTAACCGGTGATCGGCGGGGGCGATCGGACATCACGGCCGCCTCCACCGACTCAGTGATCATCATCGAATCGGAGGTAGGGCCAATGAGTGACGTGAACCCCATCGCACTACAGAAGGCGCTGGGCGGCATCAGCTATCCGTCGAGCAAGGACGGCATCGTCAAGACCGCCGAGGGCAATGGGGCGGACGACACCGTGTTGTCGGCCTTGCGCAAGCTGCCCGACCAGCAGTTCACCGGGCCGGACGACGTGCAGAAGGCCGTCTTCTGAGAGGTCACGGGCGCCGCGCGCCATACACCGCCGACAGCGCTCGGTATCAGTTCGGGCGCCGTCGGCGATGGTGTGCGGTTGGCAGGGTTTGACGTCGCCGACCGCGGGCATCCTGCGTCGAACGGTTCAACACCCGACGAGAGGCCGACGATGACCGAGACGACAGCACAGCCCACTCGCGCCGTCGTGGCACATCCGGTGCCGCAGATCAGCGGGCCACGCGCTCTGCGTGTCCTTGCGGAACTGGGCTTCGCCGCCGTCGCGGCCGGCGTCATCGTGCGCCGCCCCTGGGCGATGGCCGGACTCGAACGCATGCAGGCCGACGCCACCGCGCTGCGTTGTGCACAGCGACTCCGTCGAGAATTCGGGCGTGGGCCGGTGGAACTCGTCATTCCCGGACGGCGCATCGTCGTCATCCTCGACCCGGCGGACGTGGGCCGCGTTCTTGCCGAATCGCCGAATCCGTTCACTCCCGCCAACCGCGAGAAGAAGGCCGCGCTGGCGCCGTTCCAACCGCATGCCGTGCTCATCTCGGAGGGACCGCTGCGTGAGCAGCGGCGGGTGATCAACGTGGCCGCTCTCGACACTCCCCGGCCGCTGCACCGGATGGCCGCACCCATCGCCGCGGTCCTCCACGAGGAAGCCGAGGCGCTGCTGTCCCGGGTGCGCAAGTCCGGTGCGATGACCGCCGACGACCTGATGATCAGCTGGTGGAAAGCGGTCCGCCGAATCACCCTGGGCGACGCCGCCCGCGACGACGAGACAACGACAAATCTGCTCCGGAAACTGCGCGCCGCAGGCAACTGGTCATTCCTGTCCCGGCCACACGCCCGGCGCCGCGAACAGTTCATCGAGCGTCTCTACCACTATCTGGAAGATCCGCAGCCCGGCACCCTGGCAGCGGCGATCAGCGAGGTCCCGACCACCCCCGCGATCGACCCCATCGGCCAGATGCCGCACTGGCTCTTCGCTTTTGACGCCGCGGGAATCGTGCTCAGCCGGGCGCTGGCCTTGGTGAGCACCCATCCCGACGCGCTGGCACGTGCGCTCGCCGACATCGAGCCGATCACCACCGAACCGGCCACCTACGACTACCTGCGCGCCTGCATACTCGAGTCGGTGCGCCTGTGGCCCACCACGCCGACGATCCTGCGCGACACCACCGCCGACACCTACTGGGGCGACGATGAGTCTCTCGTCGTCAAATCCGGTGCGGCAGTGCTGATCCAGACACCGACCTTCCATCGCGACCCCGAGCTGGCAGACTACGCCGACAGCTTCGTCCCGCACATCTGGGCCGACGGCACCGCGCAGGCCCGTCCGGACCTGGTGCCCTTCAGCAGTGGGCCCGCGCAATGCCCGGGACAGAATCTGGTGCTGTTCTCCACCAGCACCTTCCTCGCACACCTACTCGGCTCCGCAACGTTCACGCTGACGTCGCAACCGAACCTGTCGCCCGACGCGCCCCTGCCCGCCACCCTGAACAACTTCGGTCTCCGCTTCCGGGTGAGCTGAGCAGGGACCACAGGGGCAGGCACGTGCCGTCGATGTGAGGGCGGGCGCCCTCACCGATCCGGCGCACGCTAGAACTGGGTATGCGCATCATCCCGAGCACTGCGGGTTTCCGTGTCCTCATCGCCCTGGCCGCCGGCGTGGTGCTGGGTATCGTCATCGGGCTCGTGGACGCCGACGCCGGCATCGGCGTGCTCTGCGGCATCGCGATCTCTGCGGGCGTCTTCGTCGCGCTCGGGTGGCTCACCCTGTGGCCGGTGGACGCCGACGACACGCGCCGACATGTGGGCCGGGAGGATTTCCGTCCCATCGTCGACGAGGTCATCGTCGTCGTGGCGGCATCGTGTGCCCTCGGCGGCATCGTCGCGCTGCTCGTCGAGGGCGGCTCACATGCCCACTGGCTCCCGGCGGCGGTGGCCCTGCTGGGCGTCTTTCTCTCCTGGGCGGCCCTGCATCTGATGTATGCCACCCGGTATGCGTTCCTGTACTACGCGAGAAGTCCGGTCGGCGGTATCGATTTCAACTCCGACGATCCGCCGGCCTACCGCGATTTCTTCTACTTCAGCTACAACCTCGGCATGACCTATCAGGTCTCCGACACCTCGGTCTCCAATTCCGCCATCCGGGCGGTGGCGCTGCGACATTGCCTGCTCTCGTATGTGTTCGGTGCGGTGATCCTGGCGACGACGATCAACCTCGTGGCCGGCATCGTCACGGGGTAGACACGAGATCCGTAGCGCTACAGCCCCATATCGCGCCCGATGATGTCCTTCATGATCTCTGTCGTACCGCCGAAGATGGTCTGGATACGCGAGTCGGTGTAGGCGCGCGCGACCCGGTACTCGTTCATGTAGCCGTATCCGCCGTGTAGCTGCACGCACCGGTCGATGACCTTCTTGGCCAGTTCGGTACACCACCACTTGTTCTTGGCGGCGTCGACGGCGGTCAGTTCGCCGTCGAGAACCGCGCTCAGACACCGGTCGATGTATTGTTCGGCGATGTCGAGTTCGGTCGACATCTCGGCCAACGTGAAGCGGTTGGCCTGGAAGGCGCCGATCGGTTGGCCAAAAGCCTTGCGGTCCTTCGTGTATTGCAGGGTCTCGGTGAACACGGCGCGGGCGCCGGCGATGGCGCCGATGCCGATCGAGAGCCGTTCGGACGGCAGATTCTGCATGAGGTGATAGAAGCCGCGCCCCTCGACGCCGAGCAGATTCTCCTTGGGCACCCGCACGTCGGTGAAGTGCAATTCGGCGGTGTCTTGTGCCTTGAGGCCCATCTTGTCGAGTTTGCGACCGCGCTCGAAGCCGTCCATGCCGCGTTCGACGACGAGCAGTGAGAACGCCTTGTGCCCGGCGGCCGGGTCGGGGTCGGTCCGGCACACCACCACGACCAGATCGGAGTTGATGCCCGCCGAGATGAACGTCTTGGAGCCGTTGAGGATGTAGTGATCACCGTCGGGCCGCGCCGAGGCCTTGATCCCGGCGAGGTCACTACCGGCACCCGGCTCGGTCATCGCGACTGCAAGAATCGTTTCGCCCGTTGCCATCCCGGGCATCCACCGGGCACGCTGCTCGTCGTTGGCCAGGTGCAGGAAGTACGGGACCAAGACGTCGTTCTGCAGACTCAGCCCGGGGCCGGCGCTGCCGAAACGTGCGAACTCCTCCACGATGACGGCATTGAAGCGGAAGTCGTCGGTGACCCCGCCACCGCCGTACTCCTCCGGGATGTTGAAGCCGAGCAGTCCCGCGTCGCCCGCCTTTCGGTAGGCCTCGCGGTCGACTTGCCCGGCCGCTTCCCACTTCTCGACGTTCGGTGCGCATTCGCGGGCGAGGAATTCGCGTGCGGACGCACGCAGTTGTTCGTGTTCGGGTTCGAAGATTCGACGTTTCATCGCTGGAGATCCGTTCGATGGTGGCGGCCTTGGCCATTCGAGCGCCATTCCAACGCCCGACTGATCGCTCGCTAAGTTGTAACACGGGGTGTGATGCAGATCAACAACAAGCGGGCCTAGTATCGGGGGTCATGGCCCGCGAGAGGAGATCGACACCGTCGCGGTACGCGCGTGTGCGATTCCTGGAGGCCGGTCTGATCGTCCTCGCCGAGGACGGTTACGGCGCACTCAAGCTCGCCGCGGTCTGCGCGAGAGCCGACGCCACCACCGGCAGTTTCTATCACGCCTTCGACAATTGGGCCGAGTTCTCCTCGGCGCTGATCGTCTACTGGCGCGAGGAGAAGAGTCGCCGCCCGATCGCCGAGGCGCGCAAGGTGACCGACCCACGGCAGCGACTGGCGGTACTCGTGGACATCGGGCTGACGCTGCCGCACGACTCCGAGCGGGCGATCCGCGTCTGGGCGGCGCAGGACGCCGAGGTCCGCAGGCACCAGGAGGAGGTCGATCTCGAGCGCCGCGACTTCATCGCCGAGACCTATCGGGTGGCCCTCGGAGACGATTTTCCGGCCCAGGACTACGCGACCATGTCGATGTATCTGCTGGTGGGATACGAAAGCGGGACGCTGCGCTCGCACGAGGCGCTCGCCGCCGGATTCCGGGTTCTGCTCGAGAGCGCCATCGGCCCGTGGGACGAACTCGGGGTCGAGCTGCCTGCGGACGCGCCGCCCACCGACGACTGACGCCGCCGACGACCCGGTCAGGCCGCGCGGTATTCGACCGCAGCGAGGGCGATGCGGACGTACTCTGCCGCGGTCTCACCGGGGGTTTTCGGGCCGTCCGGGTGATACCAGTTCGCGACTCCCTGACACATCGACAGGATCGCCCGGCGCGCCGAATCCGGCACAGTTGTCGCGAAAATGTCAGCGCGGCAACCATCTTCGATCGCGGCACGGAGTTTGACGTCGATCCCGTCACGATGTTCGCGATACCGGCGGCCGTTATCGGCGGTCAGCGACCGACGCTCGGAGTCGAGAAAGGCCAGATCGCGGTAGTGGGCCATATAGAGGACGATCGCCTCGACCATCGCCGAGAGCCGTCGCACCGGGTCGTCACCGGCCTGCGCCAGCGCGGCGTCGACATGTGCGCCGACCGTACTCATCGCGTGGTCGAAGAGCGCAACGAGGATGGCCTGCTTGTTCTGATGGTGGTAGTACAGCGCCGGGACGGTGACCCCGACCTCACCGGCGATGGTGCGGACGCTGGTGGCGTCATAGCCGTGTTCGACGATCTGCCGCAGCGCGACGTCGAGAATCGTGGGCAACGCCAACGGCGGATAGTCGCGCCAGTCGCCGATCCGCCTCCCGTCTTTCGGCCCCCCGTCTTTCGGCCCGGCCTCACCCACTGTCACTCCCCTTGCCAGCCATCGGCTTTCGTCGAACTCCGTCATCCTAGGCCAACCCGCGGACCTGTTGCCCGTTACGCTGAGCGAGTCGGGCGCCCGCCCGGCCTGTCGATGCGAGGGGGATTGCCGAGGATGAGCGCGGACCCGATCACCGAGTTGGAAGCCGAACTCGCCGGCATCTGGCGGCGCGGACGCGGGCGCATGCGGACCCGTGCGCACGCGATCGACCCGCATCTGGACCCGTCGGCCTATCCCCTGATCACCGTTCTCGCCGCGCACGAGTCGCTGCCGATGTCACAGCTCGTGCCCGAACTCGGCCTCGACAAGTCGACGGTCACTCGCCAGATCGACGCGGTGGTGCGCCTCGGGCTCGTCGAACGCACTCCCGACCCCGACGACGCCCGCGCCCGCGTGGTCCGCCTCACCGATGCCGGCCGCGCCCGCTTCGACGACGTGGTCGCCTCCTCCGTTCTCGAGTGGCGCCAGCGCCTGTCGGAATGGAACCCCGACGACATCCGTACCCTCACCGAGCTGCTGCGACGCCTCGCCGAGACCACCGACGCCGCCGGCTGACGCCGGGCCCGGCCTGCCGTGCCGGGCATCCGATCACACCTCGCGCGGGCCGGAATAGGCCGAGATAGTTGCGTGTTGCATCTATTACGCTTATAGTTGCGCCAGTCAACTAATTGCTGTGCCCGGCGACGCCGCGCACTCCCGGCATGACGACGAACCTCGGCCATCGCCGACCACCACCTTTCCCCCGCGCTTCTTCGCGGATGGATTCGCTTGATCTATGGAGGTATCCGCCCATGAGTACGACCGTTTCGAAGCGCGCGCCGCTCGCTTCGGCGTCGGACGTGTCGATGACACACCGGCAGCGCATCGAAGCGCTCGTCGGACTGCTGCTCGGCATGTTCGTCGCGTTCTTGTCATCGACGATCGTGTCCAACGCGTTGCCGGTGATCATCACCGACCTGCACGGCACCCAGGACCAGTACACCTGGGTGGTCACCGCCACCCTGCTGGCATCCACCGCGACCACGCCCTTGTGGGGCAAGCTCTCCGACCTCATCAGCAAGAAGCTGCTGGTGCAGATCGCGTTGACGCTGTTCACCCTCGGGTCCGTCCTGGCCGGCCTGTCCCAGTCGGTGGGCATGCTGATCGGTTTCCGCGTCATCCAGGGGCTGGGCCTCGGCGGACTGCAGGCGCTGGTCGTCATCGTCATCGCATCGATGTTCAGCCCGCGCGAACGCGGCCGCTACCAAGGGCCGATCGCCGCGGTCATGTCGCTGGCCACGGTCGCCGGCCCCTTGATCGGTGGCGTCATCGTCGACACCAGTTGGCTCGGCTGGCGCTGGACCTTCTACGTGTGCGTGCCGCTGGCCGTCATCGCGCTGCTCGTCATCCAACGCACCCTGAACCTGCCGGTCATCCGCAAGGATGTCCGGATCGACTACTCCGGCGCGGTGTTGATCGCTGCCGGCGTGAGCACGCTGCTGATCTGGGTCACCTTGGCGGGCAAGAACTTCGACTGGATCTCCGGATGGACCTTCGGTCTCGTGGGACTCGGCCTGGTCTTGCTGGCGGCGGCACTGTTCGTCGAGTCGCGGGCCAAGGATCCGATCATTCCGCTGCGGCTGTTCCGTGACCGGACCATTGCCCTGGCCACCGTCGCCAGCCTCGCCGTCGGTGTGGCGCTGTTCGGCAGTGCGGTGTTCCTGGGTCAGTACTTCCAGATCGCCCGCGGCCACTCACCGACCGCCGCGGGACTGTTGATGCTGCCGATGATCATCGGCTCGATGCTGTCGGCGACGGTGTCGGGACAGCTGATCACCCGCTTCGGCCGGTGGAAGGGCTTCATCGTTGCCGGTGCCACCCTGATGACCGCCGGTTTCGCCTTGCTGGCGACGATCGACGCGCACACCAACATGGTCCTGATGAGCGGCTATCTGTTCGTGCTGGGTCTCGGCATGGGCATGACCATGCAGAACCTGGTGCTGGCCGTCCAGAACAACGTCGCCCCGGCCAATCTGGGGTCGGCCACCTCCACCGTCACGTTCTTCCGGTCCCTCGGTGGCGCGGCCGGCGTGTCGGTGCTCGGCGCGGTGTTGTCCAACCACGTCACCGACCTCATCGCCAAGGGGCTCAGCGCCATGGGTATCGACACGGCCCAGGCCGGCGCGTCCGGGGCGGGCCTGTCCAATCTGAACGAATTACCCGCTCCGCTGGCCGATCTGGTACGCGGCGCCTACGGCGACGGCACCGCGCGCATCTTCCTGGTGGCCGCGGTGATGGCGGCGATCAGCCTGATCGCGGTGCTGTTCATCAAGGAGGTCGCGCTCAAGACCCAGAGCGCCTTCGACGAGCATCACGGCAACGCCCCAGAACCGGGCACCGCTGATCCGTCAGCGTTGTCAGTCGACGCCGCCGACGCCGGGTTGACCGAGATCATCGCCGCTCCCGCGGTGGCCGGAACGTCCGACGGACCCGAGCGCGCCCCGGGTCGCGACCAGTTCTCGAACCGCTGAGCACTAACGTCATCGGAACCAATCGCCCGGCGGCTCATGGCATTTGCCGTGAGCCGCCGGGCATTTTTGTGGGCGCAAGCCCTTGGCCGCGGCGTGTGGTGAGTCATAATCGGTGAATGACCCACGTCCTGGCGGCAATGGATTCCGCACACGGTCAGGGCTGGCGGCAACTCGGCGAGCTCCTGGTGGCGTTCGTGCTCTCGTCGGTGATCGGCCTGGAACGCCAGTTCCAGGGCAAGAGCGCGGGCCTGCGCACCCAGACGATCGTCGGGACGGCCTCGGCGCTGATCCTCATCGTCAGCAAGTACGGATTCTCCGACGTCCTGCAGCCCGGCACGGTGGTGCTCGATCCGTCGCGTGTCGCCGCGCAGATCGTCTCCGGCATCGGCTTCCTCGGTGCCGGACTGATCATCACCTGCCGCGGCGCCATCCGCGGTCTGACCACGGCGGCCTCCGTCTGGGAGACCGCCGCGATCGGTATGGCCGCAGGCGCCGGTCTGCCGCTACTGGCGTTGCTGGTCACCGGGCTGCACTTCGTCATCGTCTTCGCCTACACACCGCTCGGCCGCCTCATGAGTGCGCGTGGGCAGGCCGAGCGGACCTACACCATCACCTACGAGGACGGCCGGGGCGTGCTGCGTGACCTGCTCGCCACCTGCACCTCGCACTCCTGGACGATCAGTTCCCTCGACATCGCCGACCGTGCGCGGACGCAGTCCGACGACCACCGGGTTCCCCTCGTGATGATCAGCCTCCGATTCCACGGACGCGGAGCCGACGCCGCCACGAGCACCCTCGCCGGCATCGACGGGGTGGTCCGGGTCGATCAGGGCGAGGACGAGAACGACTGATCCTCCACATGATCACGACGCCGCGGTCGCCGAAATCCTCGGCTCGTAGCACCCGGTGCTACTGTGTGCTACATGAGCATGCCGCACGAAGTGAGCCAGCGCGACCTGCGCATACGCTCGAAGGAGATCATGGACGCAGTCGAAAAGGGCGACTCGTTCACGGTGACCAGGGACGGGCATGCGATCGGCGAGCTGGTCCCGCTCCGCCGACGCCGCCAGTTCGTCACGCGTGCCGATTTCGCCCGCGGCTCGCGTATGGCTCCGTCGATCGATCTCGACAGGTTCCGGTCGGAACAAGATGACACATACTTGTCGACGCCGGACGACCCGTATGCGCGCTGACGTGCCCCGAGGTCTCCTCGACACGAACATCGTGATCCTCCGCCACGCGCTTGATCCCGACGAGCTCCCGGACGAGATGGCGATCAGCACGATCACCCTCGCCGAACTGTCCGCGGGAGTGCATATGGTCGGCGGCGAGGACACGGACGCGATCGCCGAACGCGCGCGGCGCGCAGAGATACTCCAGCGAACGGAAAGCGAGTTCGATCCCCTCCCGTTCGACACCGAATCGGCCCGAGCGTTCGGCAGGGTCAGCGCCGCGGTGCGGGCACATGGGCGAACACCTCGGCGGCGCGTGGCCGACCTGATGATCGCAGCGGTGGCCATCACTGCGGAATTGCCGCTCTACACAACGAATCCGGATGATTTTGCCGGTCTGGACGACGTCGTCCGGATCATTCCCGTACATCGCCCGATCACCTGAGTCGCGGCACCGTCGACCCGCAGATCGAGTCGCTGCCGTAGATCGGTGTCACCTGCTGACACCGATCTACGGCACAAGCGAATCCGCCCGCGCCGAGATCACACGTCGTCTCGAGAATCCACCCAACATTGCCTCCAGCACCCCGGTCAGTTTATTGTTTGTCATACAAACACCAGGAGTGACCGTGACCACATCTCGACGCGCGACCCGCGATGCAGGCAAGGCAACCCGTGACGCGCTGCTACGCGCGGCGACCGAGGTGTTCACCGAGGTCGGGGAGACGGCGTCGGTCGCACAGATCTGCGCGCGGGCGGATGCGTTCCCCAATCAGGTCACCTACTACTTCGGCTCCAAAGAGCAACTGTTCGTCGAGGTGGCCTGCACGGCCGTCCTGCGGGCCGGGCGGCATGCGGAAGAGGCCGCGGCGTCGTCGGCGACGGTCCGCGACTACACCCGAACCCTGGTCGAGACGCTGCTCGGGCCGCAGGCGCGCGGTGTCGAACTGTTCACCCGGGCACTGCTGCTGGTGCCGCGCCGGACCGATCTGCGTCCCTACATCACCGACACGCTCACCACGTTGCACGACCGCGGCGAGGCCGCCCTGCTCGACACCCTGGTGCGTACCGGGTGGCAACTGCGCGCCGACATCGGCGTCGAGGCGCGCGCGTTCTGGTCGGCGATCTTCGGTCTGACCGTCCAGAATGCCGCGGTAGCAAATGAATCGGGCGCAGACGAACTGGGCGCCTCCGTCGCCGACGCCGTCACCGTCGTGTTCACCAACATGCAGATCCCCGAGCAGGTCCTCGACCGGCCACTACGCCCCACTACCGTCCCCGCCACCGGAAAGGCCGCCCGATGACCGCCACCACGTCCACCACCCATCCACGACCACACGTCACCCACACCGTCACCAACCAGTCCACGCCGCGCGTGGACATCAACGAGTACGACCTGAACATCGTTCTGCAAGAAGCGGTTCGCCGACACGACGCAGCGTGGGCCGAAGACGAATTGCGCACCGTCGGCGCGCTCGTGGGCAGCGCGGGCTTCCAGCACGACGCGCACCTGGCCAACACGATCACGCCCGAGTTGCACAGCTTCGACCGGTGGGGCCATCGAATCGACGAGGTCGAGTATCACCCGGCGTATCACCGCATCATCTCCGAGGCGATCTCGCATGGGGCGCATACCCGTTGCTGGGATGATCCGCAGCCCGGATCGCATGTCGCACGCGCGGCGGTGTTCATGCTGTTCGGGCAGATCGAGCCCGGGCACGCCTGCCCGGTGTCGATGACGCATGCGGTGATCCCGTCACTGGAACTGCAGCCCGACGTCGCCGCACATTGGGTACCGAAGGCATTGTCGCGCAGCTACTCCGCCGAGCTGTCCGCGGACAAGAGCTCGGCGATCTTCGGGATGTCGATGACCGAGAAGCAAGGCGGCTCGGACGTGCGGGCCAATACCACCGTCGCCCGGCCGGTGGGCTCAGGCGGACCGGGTGCCGAGTATCTGCTGACCGGCCACAAGTGGTTCTGTTCGGCGCCGATGTCGGATGCCTTCCTGGTGCTCGCACAGGCGCAAGGCCCAGGCGGCGAAGGACTTTCGTGCTTCCTGCTGCCGCGCGTCCTGCCCGACGGCACCCGCAACGTCTTCGGTATCCAGCGCCTCAAGAACAAGCTCGGCAACAAGTCCAACGCGTCCAGCGAGATCGAACTCGACGGCACCGTGGCCCTGATGGTCGGCGAACCGGGCCGCGGGGTACGCACCATCATCGAGATGGTCGCCCAGACCCGCCTCGACTGCGTCATCGGCAGCGCCGCCGGCATGCGTCAGGCCACCGGTGAGGCACTCTGGCATGCGCGCCACCGCGCGGCGTTCGGTGCGACGCTGGCCGATCAGCCCGCCATGACCGCGGTACTCGCCGACCTCGCCCTGGAATCGGAGGCCGCCACCGTCACCGCGATGCGACTGGCGCGCGCCCACGACGAGGACGCCTCCGACACCGAACGCGCCTTCCGGCGGCTGGCCACCGCCGTCGCCAAGTACTGGATCTGCAAACGTGGCCCGCACCATGCCTACGAAGCGCTGGAATGCTTGGGCGGCAACGGATATACCGAAGACTTCCCGCTCGCGATGCGGTATCGGGAGCAGCCGGTGATGGCCGTCTGGGAGGGTTCGGGCAACGTCATCGCGCTCGACGTGCTGCGGGCCATGACCCGCGAGCCGGAATCGGTCGGTGCCTTCGACGACGAGATCAATCGGGCCCGAGGCGCCCACCCCGTCCTCGACGCACACCTCGATCGGGTACGCACCCAGCTCGCCGAACTCGCCGGACTCGACGCCGCATCGGCTCAGCGCACCGCACGCCGCGTCGTCGAGTCGATGGCGCTGGCGTTGCAAGCCTCACTGCTCGTGCGTTTTTCACCGGACGGGGTCGCCGATGCCTTCATCGCCGCCCGCCTCGGCGCCGATCGTGGCTTCGAATACGGGACACTACCCGCCGGCACCGACCTGGACGTCATCCTGGATCGGCACTGACTCCTGGATCGACACTGCCCCCTGGAACGGCACTGGCCCCGACCGCGTCGAGGATGGCGTTTCGCGTCCGGGAAGCGGTGTTGGGCAACCACATTGCCATCACCGGGGTCATCGGCGGGTCGTCGAAGGAAATGATGCGGATCTGATCCTGGTACAGCCAACCCGGCTGGTTGGTGACGAATGCACAGCCGTCCGGATGGGTGATGACCGACATGTGCGGGGGTGTGCCACGCAAATTGGAGACGATGATCTCCGGCTCGAAACCGACTCGGCGGCAATACGACACGATCATGTTCTTGTAGTCGTCCTCGAGTTCGGACACCACGATCGGATGGTTGGCGAGATCCCTCATCGCACAGGTGGCGTGCTCGGCCAGCGGATTGGCCGCGTTGACCGCGAGCCGCAACTCGTGCCTGGTCGCGATCGCGCCGGCCAGATTCGGGACCGCGGTGTGACTGCGGGCCAGCGCGAGGTCGATATCCCCGGCCGTGATCGCATCGTGAATGTCACCAGGCCAGATCGGTTTGACGGTGATCGAGACGGACGGATCGGCCAGTACCGCACCCTCGATGACCTGGAACACCTCCGACGGCGCGAGACCCGGGGTGTGCCCGATGCTGAACGGTGTGGGCTTGTTTGCGTCGATCATCTGCACCTCGGACGCGAGGTTCGCTCCGCCGGCCAGCAACGGTACCGCCCCCTCGTAGAGGGCCAGACCGGCCGGCGTCGGCGTCAGCGCGCGACGCGACCGGGAGAACAATTCGACGTCGAGCTGGCGTTCGAGCTCGCGGATGGCCACCGAGAGCGCTTGCTGGGAGATGTAGAGACGTTCGGCGGCAACCCGGAGGGAGGGGGCGTCGACGACAGCCATGAACATCCGCAGTCGCCGTAGATCCAGGTCACGCATACGTTCCACCTGCCCACCTCCACTCTCAAACTGGTTTTGTCAGTAGGCACATTATCCGTTGACGATGATTGTCCGCGAACCGTGTTGCGGCTACAGCACGACGCCGGGGTTCAGCAGTCCATCGGGATCGAGTGCGGCTTTGATGGTGGCGGTCAGTTCCATGACGTCGGGACCCACCTGGTCGGGGAGCCAGCCCTTCTTGAGCCGGCCCACCCCATGTTCACCGGTGATGGTGCCGCCCAACGAGATCGCCAGATCCATCACCTGGCCGAAGGCCCGCTGCGCACGATCGTGCTCGTCGGCGTCGTCGGGGTCGAACACGATGAGCGGATGGGTGTTGCCGTCACCGGCATGCGCGATGACCGAGATCAGCACGCGATTGTCGGACGCGATCGTGCCGACCCCGTCGATCAGGACGGGCAGCGCGGGCAGCGGCACCCCGACATCTTCGAGCAGCAGCGAGCCCAGTTTCTCCACGGCGGGGATCGCGGCCCGGCGCGCCGCGGTGAAGGCCTCGCCCTCGGCGGGATCGGTGGTGGCGAAAACCTCGGCAGCGCCCCGGGATTCGAAGGCCGCACGAATGATCTCGACCTCGGCGGCACCGGCCGGACCGGGCGCATCGGACTGGGCGACGAGCAGCGCGCCGGCCTCACGGTCGAGGCCCATGCGCAACATGTCCTCGACGGCATTGATCGCCACCTGGTCCATGAATTCGAGCATCGCCGGCCGAATCCGGGCGGTGATGTCGAGCACCGCCTCACCGGCCTCGTGCACCGAGGCGAACGTCGCGACCACCGTGCACGCCTGCGCCTGCGGCGGCAGCAGCCGCAGGGTGACCTCGGTGATGATGCCGAGGAGCCCCTCGCTGCCGACGAACAGTTTGGTCAACGACAACCCGGCCGAGTCCTTGAGTTGCTTGCCGCCCACACGGATCGCGCGACCGTCGGCGAGCACCACCTGCATGCCGAGCACGTAGTCGGTGGTGACCCCGTATTTGACGCAACACAATCCGCCCGCATTGGTGGCGACGTTGCCGCCGATCGAGCAGATCTCGAAGGACGAGGGGTCCGGCGGATACCAGAGATCGTTGGCCGCCGCAGCCGCCTTGACCTCCGCATTGAGCAGGCCGGGCTGGACGACGGCGGTGCGGGTGGCGGTGTCGATGGTGATCTCCCGCATCTTCTCGGTCGAGATCATCACCGCGCCGTCCACCGCGGTGGAACCGCCGGAGAGGCTGGTGCCCGCACCGCGCGTGATGATCGGGACCCGGTGGTGGCCACACCACCTGAGCACGGTCTGCACCTGCTCGGTGGTGACCGGCCGGATCAAGGCGAGCGGGGTGCCCGCATCGGGATCGAACGCGCGGTCCTGGCGATAGCCGGCGAGAATGTCGGGGTCGGTGACGAGCATCTGCTCGGGGAGTTCGGCCCGCAATCCGTCGACGTCCACGCTGTTCATCATCTCAGCGTAGAACCGCCGGTCCGGGGCCGAGGTCAGCGGGAAGAACTCTTCGGCCGATACCCTGGCGAGGTGTTCCGGATGGGCGAGACCGTCGCAGGCTTCGTCATCGAAGCCGCCGTGGGACACGGCAGCAGCGCCGACGTCTACCGGGTGCATCGCACCGACGGTTCGGGGCCGTGGGCGCTCAAGGTCCTACACGGCGACGACGCGGATGCCGGACGGGCCCGCGAACGCTTCGAGCGCGAGTTCACCATCGCCTCACTGCTCGACCATCCGCATATCGTCTCGATGGTCGACCGCGGTGAAGTCCGCATCGACACCGCTGCACCCGGCACCCGACTGTGGCTGGCCATGCAGTACGTCGCCGGCCCGTCGGCGACGTCCCTGATCCCACTCGATGACCGCCAGCCCCGGGTCTCGGTGGTGCTGCGGGTGGCACAACAGATCGGCGACGCCCTCGACTACGCCCACACGCGTGAGGTGCTTCACCGCGACGTCAAACCGGCGAACATCCTGCTGACGACGGCGACCGACGACGCCGACGGCGTACTCAGCGATTTCGGTATCGCCCGCCTCCTCGATGACACCCGACCACTCGCCCGCAACGGTCGAGTGCAAGGATCGGTCGCGTATGCCGCGCCGGAGCTCCTTGCCGCGCAACAACTCTCCCCGGCCACCGACGTCTACTCGTTCGCCTGCGCATTGGTGGAACTGTTCACCGGGACACCACCCTTTCCGCGGTCGACGGCATTCGCCATCACCCACGCCCACATCCGCGACGACCCACCGAAGCTCACCCGCCGCCGCGCGTGGCTGCCGTCGGCTCTCGATTCGGTCTTCGCCAAGGCCCTGGCGAAGAATCCCGCGGATCGCTATCAGACCTGCGCCGAATTCGTCGACATCATCACGCGCGCACTGCGCGACGTGCCGGTGCCCCCCGACGAGCCGCGCCGCCGTCGCTGGTCACGCGGCCCAGCCTAGCCGTGGTGTGACCCGTATCACCGCCGCTGCCATGTTAATTCGGACATTCGTGGGCTTCGAACGCCGCTGAAAAGGCCATTTCCCGGCGCACCCACCCGGCGTGACCGGGCTGTTCCGCAGTCATCGTTTACACGGACCTGTTCTGCCCGTGACGAGAAATCCCTAATGTCCAACATCGTCCTGCTCCACTCGCGCGTACGAGTCGCCAACCGGACTTCGGAGACGGGCCGACCACGATCAAGGGGAAACATTGACGGCCGAACCCAGCGCCCCATACGACAATTCCGCCCTCACCCATGAGGACGAGGGCTACCAGAAAAGCCTCAAACCGCGACAGATCCAGATGATCGCCATCGGCGGCGCGATCGGTACCGGCCTGTTCATGGGCGCCGGTAGCCGCTTGCACGACGCCGGGCCCGGGCTGTTCATCACCTACGCGGTCTGCGGCGTCTTCGTCTTCTTCATCCTGCGTGCCCTCGGCGAGCTGGTGTTGCATCGTCCGTCGTCGGGCTCGTTCGTCTCCTACGCCCGCGAATTCTTCGGTGAGAAAACAGCTTTCGTCACCGGCTGGCTGTACTTCTTCAACTGGGCGGCGACCGCGATCGTCGACGTCACCGCGGTCGCGCTCTACGTGCACTACTGGGGCATGTTCAAGGGTGTGCCGCAGTGGCTGATCGCGTTGGTGGCACTGGCCATCGTGCTGACGACCAACATCATCTCGGTGAAGCTGTTCGGCGAGATGGAGTTCTGGGCGTCGATCATCAAGGTGACCGCGCTGGTGACCTTCCTGGTCGTCGGTATCGTGTTCCTCGCCGGACGTTTCGACATCGAGGGCTCCCCGACCGGATTCAGTGTCATCTCCGACAACGGCGGTATGTTCCCCACCGGGATGTTCTCGCTGGTCATCGTCACCTCGGGAGTCATCTTCGCCTACGCCGCAGTCGAATTGGTCGGCACGGCCGCAGGCGAGACCGCCGAACCGGCGAAAGTCATGCCGCGCGCCATCAATTCGGTCATCGTCCGTATCGCCATCTTCTACGTCGGCTCGCTACTCGTGCTCGCCCTGCTGCTGCCGTACACGACGTACAAGGCCGGGGAGAGTCCCTTTGTGACGTTCTTCTCCAAGATCGGCGTGCCCGCGGCCGGCGGCATCATGAACGTGGTGGTGCTCACCGCCGCGTTGTCGAGTCTCAACGCCGGGCTCTACTCCACCGGCCGGACGCTTCGGTCGATGGCGATGAACGGCACCGGCCCGGCGTTCACCGCGAAGATGAACCGCAACGGTGTGCCGTTCGGCGGCATCGCGCTCACCGGCGCACTCACCCTGCTGGGCGTCGTGCTGAATCTCTTCGTGCCGGCCAAGGCATTCAACATCGCGCTGGATCTGTCGGCCCTGGGCATCATCTCGACCTGGGCCATGATCGTCGCCTGCCAGATCCAGCTCTACCGGTGGGAGAAGAAGGGCATCCTGACCCGGCCGGCCTTCCGGTTGCCGGGCACGCCGTACACGAGCTATCTGACCCTGGCGTTCCTGGCGGCGGTCGTGGTCCTGATGTGCTGGGACAACTACTGGAACCTCATCGCGATCCTCGTCGGCATCCCGTTGCTGACGGCGGGCTGGTATGCCTGCCGGGGCAAGGTGATGACGATCGCCGCCCAGCGCCAGGGCTACACCGGCGAGTATCCGGTGATGCCGCAGCCACCCATTCCCCGAGGGCCCGAGCACGAATCCGGTGACCCCGACGAGCGCGCCTGAGGTGGGACGGGCCGATCACCCCACCCGGCCGATCACGTCTCCGGCTCCGGCTCCGGGTCAGGCGTCGGCTCCGGTTCCGGCTCGGTGATGTCGTAGACGCGGCGGGCGGTGTCGCGAAAGATGTTACGCGACACCGCCTCACCCCAGGGTTCGAGGATCTCCAGCAGACTTCCGATGATGGTGTCGATCGTGGCGTTGGGTTTGTCGATGGGAAAGTTCGAGCCGAACATGACCCGACTCGCCCCGAAATGCGCGACGACGTGGCGCACCAGCGGGCCGATCATCTGGGTCAGCGTCTCCTGGGCCCCGATGTTGCCCCACGGCTCGCGCCCATAGCCGAGGACGGGCATCGCCAGGCCGGAGAGCTTGACGACGACGTTGCGTTCGGCCGCGATGGAGACCATTCGCTCACGCCACAGCCGGATGATGTCGGCGCGCGCAGCCGCCGTGGTTCCGGTGCGCAGGCCGACCGGCCCGAAAGCCCCTACCGGACAACCGAAGTGGTCGATGATGACGGTCGTGTCCGGGAACTCGCGGGCGAGGGTGATGACGTCGTAGAGCTGATGCGAGTAGGCGAACACCTCCAGCGCCAGGCCGCGGTCGGCGATCTTCTCGATCCCGGCCAGAAACGAGGGGGACGCCAACATGCCATCGGCCGGCCCGGCCGAGCGGACCTTGGGATCGGGATGCCGGGTGGCGTTGACCTGGATGCCGCGGATGCGGTCGCTGATCGCCAGCTGCGCGTCGAGCCGCTCGACGAATCCGTCCGAGCGCGGGTCGGCACGCACCATCATCGCACCGAGGGACGGCCCCGACCCGGCACCGTGGGCCAGCCCCTGCAGGTAGCGCACCTCGTCGACGGCGTGCCGGCCCGCCTCGGGATCCTGGGTGTCGCCGAGCCGCCGGTAGGCCTCGGACACCACCACCGACTCGATCGGGACACCCGTCGCCTCGGCCACGGCAGCGATGTCGGCGCGGTAATGCTGCGGCTCATAGGCACGTCCGACGATGTGCGGAGTCAGAATGTATTCGCGTTCGGATTGGGGCACGGCAACCGAAAAGAGCCGGTCCCCGATCTTGGGGACATACCGGTACCCGCGTGCGACCGGATTTCGCGTCCACGGGTTCCGACGCGGATTCCAGTACTGAACGTGGGCGTCGACGATCCCCGAGGTCGTCGGGGCCAGAGTTGTCACCCATTCGACATTGCCACAGTCGTCGACGCCTCACGTGCCTTCGGTATACCGATCGACGCCACGGCGGGCGCAACCACGTCGGGCGCAACCACGTCGGGCGCAACCACGTCGGGCGCAACACAGCTGCGCCGGTAGTACCAGGCCTGAGTCGATCCGTCGGGCTCGCAAGGCAGAATGGGTGACGTTGTCGGTCGGAATGTTGTGTGCGTCCCGGCCGGGTGGACGAGCGATCGGTGTGGAGGTGCAACTTGGCGAGCCATTCCCGCCATGTGCTGCACCAGCTTCGCGAATTGATCGGCCGCGATCCCGACCGCTTCGCCGGAAACGTCTACACCAGGCTGTTCGCGATCGACCCGGACCTACGCGAACTGTTCGGCGCGATGATGTCGCTGCAGCGTGAGGCCTTCTACCACGTCATCGACCATGTACTCGAGGTCATCCCGAGCGAGTCGGGGCAGGCCGAACTCGTCGAATTTCTCGCGCAGCTCGGCCGCGACCACCGCAAATTCGGCGTACATCCCGAGCACTACCACACCATCTACCGCGCCCTGATGGGCGAATTCGCCGCCACCCTCGGCGAGCAGTGGGACGAGGAGGCCCAACGCACCGTCGGGCAGGCGATGATGCTGGTGACCGGCGTGATGCGCGGTGCCGCCCAGACCGCGCCCGGCGCGGCGACGTGGACCGCGCGCGTCGTGGAGAAGTTCCGCATCAGTCGCGGTCTCGCGGTCGTCCGGCTGGTCACCGATACCCCACTGGAGTTCAACACCGGCCAATACCTGGAGACCCAGATCCCACAGTGGCCCAAGGTCTGGCGCAACCTGTCGCCGGCCATCCCGCCCAACCCGCACGGCGAGCTGGAATTCCATGTGCGGGCGGTTTCCGGTGGCACCGTCAGCTCGGCGATCGTCGCCCAGACCCAGGCCGGCGACGTGTGGACCTTCGGGCAGTCGCACGGGACGCTGCACATCGATGGCGACCGGGAGGTGCTGATGGTCGCCGGTGGTACCGGATTGGCCCCACTACGCGCCCTGCTCATCGAGATGTCGACGCTCGCCGACTCGCCGCCGACCCACATCTACTACGGCGCGCGCCACCCCGGCGAACTCTATGATCTGCCGGTGCTGCGTCAGATGGCGGCGACCAACCCCTGGTTGCAGATCACTGCGGTGTCAGAAGAAGCGACCGATCCATGGTGGCTCGACGGCGGGGTGCGGCCGGCCGAGCTCGGCATCGAGTATCGCATCGGCCGGCTCGTCGACATCGTCGGCGCCGACGCCGGCTTCTACGACCGGCAGACCCTCGTCGCCGGCTCCCCGGAGATGGTCGCGAACACCCACCGCGGACTCATCATCGCCGGAGTACGGGCCAGCCTCATCCAGCACGACCCCGTCTACTAGGCCTTCTGCCCTACCAGGCCATCTGCACTACCAGGCCTTCTGCACTACCAGGCCATCTGCGGCGAGCTCTTACTGGCCGCCGGAGTCGCCGGCCGCCGGCACGGGCACCGTGGTCGTGACCACCGAGGTGACCGTCTCCTGTTCGGTGACGGTTGCCGTCGCGGTCACGGTGGCGGTTTGCGTGACGGTGTTGCTCACCGGCGGCGGCGTGACGGTGCGGGTACGGGTGACGGTCTGCTGGTCGACGACGGTCTCGGCGTCGGCCCGGCTGGTACGCGTCACGGTGACCTCGGTCGTCGGGCCGGGCACCGACACCGTCGAGGTGACCGCGGCGGGCGCATCGTCGCCACCTCTGGTGGAGAACAGTGCCACGAGGGCGATCAGGCACAGCAACACGGCCAGCCCGGCGGCACCGCCGATGATCCACCAGCGAAAGCCCGAGCCGTGCCGCGCTGTCGGCTTGGCCCCGGCGACGGCGGCCGCAGCCGTCGGCGCTGCGGGCGCGGCCGCCACCGCAGAGGTGACCGGGATGGCCCGGGTGTCGGCGGTGATCACCTCGGTCACGCCCTGCGCAAGGGCAAAGACGGGAGCCGGGGCGACGGTCACCGACGCACCGGTTGCCGCCTCGATGGCGGAGACGGCCTCGGGCATCTGCGCACCGGATCCGACGGCGAGGATCCCGGCCACCGTGGAGCCACCGGTCAGCGAATCGAGGTGCGCCACAAGCCAGCCGGCGCCGACCGGGTCGGTCACCGCCAACGCGTGATCCGGGGCGACCTCGGCCGCTCCGAGCACCGAGGCGTGGGTGGCGTCGACGAGTGCGATCGACGTTCCGCGGACAAGCGCTCCCGCCCGGTCGAGGGCGACGACGGCGACCTCGGCGGTGCCGTCGCGGCGGACCGCCTGTGCGAGCGCATGCGGCAGATCGATGAAGCTGACCGCCGAAGCCCAGTCGGGACGGCCCGGCGCGTTCACGGAGAAATCGAGGTGGCTGCGGACATCGGAGCGCGCGCACGTGATGACGATGTGGGCGATCCGGAACGGCGCGGAACCGACGAGTTCGGTCAGCGCGTCGAGGACCGCCGGGGGCGAGCCGTCGGCGAGTTCCGCGTGGTTGCTGGCGACGATCTCGCCGGTCGCGTCGCGGACCACGGTTGCGATCTCATCGCCCACCACCGACACCCCGAGAACTGCGGGCTCGGCGATGGAGATCTCGGGTGACTCGCTCACCGGCACCTCTCTTTCCGCCGGCGAGCCGGCTCTGCGCGCCCGTCGGCTTTCGACGCGAACAGCGTACGCGCGGCGATCAGGCCGCCTTGGACCGCTGTCGCTGCACGCCGGCGTTTTGTTACTTCTGGTGTGGCGGCGCCGGTCAGACGTCGGTGCGCCGGCGGCGCGGTTGCCACACCACGAGCGCGCTGGTGCGCGGCACGGGCACGAGTTCGCCACCGCGGCGGATCCCGCGCGTGTCGACCTCGTGCTGCAGTTCGTGGACGCGCTGTTGCAGCGCGTCGACCTGGTTGGTGAGCTCGATGATGCGTTTGATCCCGGCGAGATTCACGCCCTCTTCCTGCGAGAGCCGCTGGATCTCGCGCAGCACCTCGACGTCATGCGTCGAGTACCGACGCCCGCCGCCACTGGTGCGTTGCGGCGTCACCAGACCGAGCCGGTCGTAGGTACGCAGCGTCTGCGCGTGCATCCCGGCCAACTCGGCGGCCACCGAGATCATGAATGTCGCCGCCGAATTGACGTCGTCGTCGAAGCCGGCGGGCGTGCCGGTCGGCCGGGCGCGGTCAGCGCCGGACCGGGTGTGATCCCTGCGTTCGGCCATGGTTCATCGCCCCCAGCCCGCCCGTGGATCGAACCCGCTCGCCTTTTCGGCTTCGGCGTAGGCGGTCATCGCCTCCACCGCGGCATCGTCGAGTTTGCGGGGCACCTCGACCTTGACGCTGACGAGCAGATCGCCCGCCCCGCCGGCACGCTTGGGCACACCGCGCCCGCGGACCCGAAGCGTGCGTCCGTCACTCGTGTTCGGCGGGATCTTGACCCCGACCGAACCGTCGAGCGTCGGCACCGACACCGTCGCACCGAGCACCAGTTCGGAGATCCGCACCGGCAACTGGATACGCAGGTCGTGGCCGCTGCGCGTGAAGACCTTGTCGGGGGTCACGTGGACCACCACATACAGGTCACCCGACGGCGCACCGCGGCGGCCGGCCTCTCCCTGTCCGGCGAGCCGGATGCGCTGACCGTCTTCCACCCCGGAGGGGATGCGCACGTTGATGGTGCGGGCACGCACCTTGACGCCGCTGCCGTCGCAATCGGTGCACGGGTCGTCGATACGCGATCCGGTGCCCTGGCAGTCCTGGCACGGTTCGCTGAACCCGAAGGCGCCCTGGTTGCGGCTGACGAAGCCCGAGCCGTTGCAGTTCGGGCACACCCGCGGGCTGGTCCCGGGTTTGGCACCACTGCCGTGACAGGTGGTGCACGGCGCCGGGCTGGTCACCCGGAGTGGGACGGTCGTACCCAATGCCGCGTCCTTGAACGACAGCGCGGTCTCGGTTTCGAGGTCGTTGCCGCGGCGCGGCCGCGCCGCCGTCGACGTGCGTGGCCCCGAACCGCCGCGGTTGAACAGTCCCTCGAAGATATCGCCGAATCCGCCTGCACCCTCCGCGGTGGCGCCGCCACCGCCGAACAGATCGCCGATGTTGAAGTCGGCGCCGGTCTCGGTCGAATAACGGGTGCTGCCACCGCCGCCGCCGGGAAAGCCACCGGGAAAACCGTTGCCGCCGCCACGGAATCGGCCGCCGGCGAACATGGCGCGGGTCTCGTCGTACTCTTTTCGCTTGTCCGGGTCGGCGAGCACGCTATGGGCTTCGGACACCCGCTTGAAGCGTTCTTCGGCTTGCGTGTCACCCGGATTGGCGTCCGGATGCAGCTCGCGGGCGAGCTTGCGATAAGCCTTCTTGATCTCTTCAGACGAAGCATCAGAAGCAACGTCGAGGTCCTTGTAGAAGTCGCGTTCGAGCCATTCTCGTTGTGGAGCCACCAGACGTCACCTCCTTCGTAATGAACATGTCTGGATGAAGTATGTGTGATGCCCGGCGGGACGCGCGACGCTGATGCGTCGGCGCGCCCCACCGGGCAACTCGCAGATGGTTATTGTGCACCACTCTGGGGGTCGTGCGAGGCGGCATCGGGTGAGCCCGATGCACCGGTTCCCGGCGCGGCATCGGTGACGGTGACCATCGCGGTCCGGATCACCTTGTCGCCCAGCCGGTAACCGCTGCGATACACCGAGCCGAGGGCCGGCTCACCGCCGCTGCCGTCGTTCTGGACGGCCTCGTGCAGCTCGGGGTCGAACACGTCGCCGGGCGCGCCGAACTTGACGACGCCCTCGGCGCTCAACGTTCCGGTCAGCTTGTCGGCGACCGCGCGCAGCGGACCCGTTTCCAGATCCCCGTGCTCGCGGGCCCGGTCGAGGTCGTCGAGCACCGGCAGGAGCTTTTCGATCAGGACCTGTTTGCCGTAGGCGACCCGCCCCTGCTTTTCTTCCTCGGTCCGCCGCTTGTAGTTGGCGAACTGCGCGCGTTCACGCTGCAGGGCCGCGGTGAGGTCGGCGACCTCGTCGGACTCCGCAGAGCGCGGGGCCGGCTCAGAAACGGGTGGGTCGGCAACCGGATCGGCCGCCCCGGGGCCCGGCCCGGCGGCCGAATCCTCGCGCACCTCACCCGTTTCCGGGTCGATGCGACGACGATCGTTCACCGTGACCGGTTCCTCGCGTCCGTTTCCGGCGCCTGCAGCCGTCACTTGGTGTCCCCGGTGTTCGGCTCGTCGACGACCTCGGCGTCGACGACGTCGTTGTCGGCGTCCGCGCCTGCACCGTCGCCGGAGTCCGCACCCTGGCCCTCGGCGGCCGACGCCGAGTAGATGGCCTGGCCCAGCTCCTGGGACTGCGTCGAGAGCTTCTCGATCGCGCTCTTGATCGACGCGATGTCGTTGCCCTTGAGTGCCTCGTTCGCCTCGGCGATGGCCCCGTTGACCTTCTCCTTGACGTCGGCGGGCACCTTGTCCTCGTTGTCGGCGAGGAACTTCTCGGTGTGGTTCACCAACGACTCGGCCTGGTTACGGGTCTCGGCCTCTTCGCGACGATTGCGGTCTTCCTCGGCGTGCGCCTCGGCGTCCTTGATCATCCGGTCGATCTCGTCCTTGGACAGGCCCGAGCCCTCCTGGATGCGGATCGAGTTCTCCTTGCCGGTGCCCTTGTCCTTCGCGGTGACGTGCACGATGCCGTTGGCATCGATGTCGAAGGTCACCTCGATCTGCGGAACACCTTGCGGCGCAGGCGCGATCCCACCGAGCTCGAAGCTGCCGAGCAGCTTGTTGTGCGAGGCGATCTCGCGCTCACCCTGATACACCTGGATCTGCACCGACGGCTGGTTGTCCTCGGCGGTGGTGTAGGTCTCCGACCGCTTGGTCGGGATGGTGGTGTTGCGCTCGATCAGCTTGTGCATCACGCCGCCCTTGGTCTCGATACCGAGGCTCAGCGGGGTGACGTCGAGCAGCAGTACATCCTTGACCTCGCCACGCAGCACACCGGCCTGCAGGGCCGCACCGACCGCGACGACCTCATCGGGGTTGACGCCCTTGTTGGGCTCCTTGCCGCCGGTCAGTTCCTTCACCAGGTCGGTGACCGCAGGCATACGGGTCGAACCACCAACGAGCACAACGTGATCGATGTTGCCGACGGAGATGCCGGCGTCCTTGATGACGGCCTGGAACGGGGCGCGGGTGCGCTCGAGCAGGTCCGAGGTGATCTTCTGGAATTCGCTGCGCGAGAGCTGCTCGTCGAGGAACAGCGGGTTCTTGTCGGCGTCGACGGTGATGTAGGGCAGGTTGATCGAGGTCGACTGCGAGGCCGACAGTTCGATCTTGGCCTTCTCGGCAGCCTCACGCAGACGCTGCATGGCCATCTTGTCCTTGGTCAGGTCGATGCCCGAGGAGCTCTTGAACCTGTCGACGAGCCAGTCGACGATGCGCTGGTCCCAGTCGTCGCCACCGAGATTGTTGTCACCGGAGGTCGCACGGACCTCGACGACACCGTCACCGATCTCGAGCAGCGAGACGTCGAAGGTACCGCCACCGAGGTCGAAGACCAGGATGGTCTGTTCCTTCTCGCCCTTGTCCAGCCCGTAGGCCAGTGCCGCGGCGGTGGGCTCGTTGACGATGCGGAGCACGTTGAGGCCCGCGATCTGACCCGCTTCCTTGGTCGCCTGCCGCTGCGAGTCGTTGAAGTAGGCCGGCACGGTGATGACCGCGTCGGACACGTCTTCCCCGAGGTAGGACTCCGCGTCGCGCTTGAGCTTCATGAGCGTGCGGGCGCTGATCTCCTGCGGGGTGTATTTCTTGTCGTCGATGGCGACGTTCCATTCGGTGTCACCCATGTGACGCTTGACCGAGCGGATGGTGCGGTCGACGTTGGTGACCGCCTGGTTCTTTGCCGGCTGCCCGACGAGCACCTCGCCGTTCCGCGCGAACGCGACAACCGACGGGGTCGTACGGGAACCTTCGGCGTTGGCGATGACGGTCGGTTCGCCGCCCTCGAGTACTGACACCACGGAGTTGGTGGTGCCGAGGTCGATTCCAACAGCACGAGACATCTTTGCGATTCCTCCTAGTTTCTGGGTCTGCACCCAAGTCCGCCCCCGCGGCCACCGATGTGCCACCACGAGGGAGTGGTCTGCGGCAAACCTGCGCGCGGGAAGGCCAGACTTCAGCGCCTCCGACTCATGTCCTACCGGGTCGAGCCGGGTTGGTCAACTGAAGTTGAGCCTCTAACACTCAGGTTGCTCGATGGGTCCAACGGGTGTGCGGACGGAGTTGTTCCCGGAATCGCGAAAAGAGTTGAGTCGGATCGACTCAATCCCTCCGAATCGGCCGCGGGCCTGTTCGGGGCCTAATCCTGGCCTAATCCGTGCCGGCTGTCGCGGGCAGCGACCGGTCCGGGCCCGGAGCGAGCGCATCGCCCGGGAATCCGCGGACGGGATACACCTCGAACTCGAAGACGCCGGCCTGCACACCCGGGTCGTCGTTCATGATCTTCGTGGTGGTCTCCACGTCCTTGTCGAAGACGCCGAAGCCGCGGACCTCGGAGTTGGATTCGGTACCGGGCTCGTTGACACCGAGGATGACGGCGAGATCGCCCTTGGCCCGCAGCGAGAAATTCCGGCGGCTGTGCTCCCAGATGATGTCGTGCGCCTCGGGGGTTCCGAACTGAGGTCCCGCGCGCAACACCACCACCGAGTAGGGCTGCGAGTACTGGATGATCGTCCGCATCTCGTGGTCGGTGATCTTGGGCAGGTCGGACATGGAAAGCTCCTTTGCTGACGCGCGAACCGAGGCTTCGCCTCTCACCGTAGTCCCCGGCGGCGCGCCGCTCGGCCCACTCCCGGCGCGGAGATCAGACCGGCGGCAGCGGTGGCAGTTCCAGATTCTCGCGGAACGTGTGTCCGAGGTAGTCCTCGCCGACGATCCCGCGCCTGCGCAGCAGCGGCAACACGCCCTGCGCGACGAACTCGTAGGTCGCCGGGTCGGTGAGGCCGCCGAGCGAGACGACGTCGAGGACCCCGGCGCGGTAGCGCTCCTCGATGGCGTCGGCGATCTGCTCGGGCGTACCGGCGAATGCCCAATGTCCGGTGTCCTGCGCAGCAATGATCAGCTTTCGCAACGTCTTTCCCTCGGCGGCCAGCCGCGCGAAGATCTCCACCCGGCCGCGTCGGCGGTTGACGGTCGACAGGTCGGGGACGAGATCGGGCGAGATCGGCGCATCCAGCGGCTGCCCGGCGAGGTCGGCGCCGCCGAGCATGTCCTCGAGCCCGCGGCGTGCGACGTCGAGGTCGAGCGCCTCGATCCGCTCGCGACGCTTGCGGAGCGCCTCGGCTTCGGTCGCACCGTACGTCGCGTGCAGCGAACTGAAGATCAGCGGCAGCGCGGGATCGCGTCCGAGTTCGGCGGCGCGGGTCCGGATGGTCTTGGTGTAGGTGACCGCATCTTCGAGAGTCGGCAGCGAGGTGAAGACGACCTCGGCAAAACGCGCGCCGAGTTCGATACCGCCGGCGGACTGGCCGGCCTGGAACTGGACCGGACGCCGCTGCGGCAGCGGCGGGATGTTGAGTGGTCCGGCGACACTGAAGTACCGGCCCCGATGATCGATCGGGCGCACGAGGTCGGCGTCGAGCACCGCCTGACCGTCGGCGTCGGCGGTGAGCGCTCCCGGCCGCCACGAGTCGAACAGCGCGTTGGTGATCTCGAGCACCTCGGTCGCGCGGGCATACCGATCGTCCGGTGAGGGAATGTCGGCGTCGCCGTAGTTCTCCTCGCCCAGTGAGGAGGTGACGGCATTCCAGGCGGCCCGGCCGTTGCTGACGTGATCGAGGGTTCCGAACAGTCGCGCCAGATTGTACGGATGGTGGAAAGTCGTTGTGACGGTGGCGATCAGACCCACATGCTCGGTGACCGCGGCCAGTGCGCCCAGGAACACGATGGGTTCCTGGGCGCCGATCGCGCCCTGCGCGCCGAAGCTCAACAGGTCGGCGGCGAACAGCGCGTCGAGCCGCAGGTCCTCGGCGATCCGTGCCGTCTCCAGTGCGGTTGCGAGCGTGGATCTCTCCGGGTCGAGCGCCAGTCGATAGATGTCCGGACCGCCGCTCACCCCCGCGACGGTCTTGAGAGTTCTCCGCGTGTCTCCGGCGTGTCCCATCCGGGCGACGCTACGGGCCGCGCGTCGCTACGGCCGTCGAAAGAATCAGCGTGATCGTAGAGGTTGCAGCGGTCGTTGATTGCGGGCCGCCATCCGCGCTTCCCGGCGAAACCCGAAGTCCCCAGGCCTGCACCGACATCGGTGCCGTCGACTGGACGCCGGCACGCTGGATTCGCCGGTGAACGCAGGCGCCGGTGTCACGGCCACCGCTGTTAGGTTGGCGATGCCCAGAACCGTCGACGACGCGCCTACCGTGGCCCGTCGCGCCCGCCTCACGGAACGAGTTAGCTGTCATGCGTTTCCAAGTCCTCGACATCGTCCCGCACACCCCGCATCCGGTGACCGGTGAACTGATCTCCGCCCACACCCGACTCGAACGCGTCGTGGCGAATGCGGTGCTGGCCGAGGAACTCGGCTTCGACTCCTACGCGGTGGGCGAACGGCACGCCGGTGAGTTCTTGTCGTCGTCGCCCACGGTCCTGCTCGGTGCGCTCGCGCAGGCCACCGACCGCATCCTGCTCTCGACCGGTGTCACGGTGCTCAGCCTCCTCGACCCGGTGCGCGTGGCCGAGGATTACGCGACCATCGATCAGCTCTCCGGCGGGCGCCTCGAGATCGTCATCGGGAAGGGCAACGAGGACAAGCACTTCCCCATGTTCGGCCGCACGATCGAGCACCAATACGACTATCTGCGCGAGAACTTCGAGCTGCTCCGGCGACTGCTGGGCGAAGAAGATGTCGCCTGGCGCGGCGAGCATCACTGGCCTCTCGACGGCGTCACCACGGTGCCGCGCCCGTTCGCCGGACGCTTCCGGATCTGGCACGGGTCGGCGACCTCCACGGTCGCCGTCGACCTCGCCGCCCAGTACGGCGACCCGATCGTCACCGCAAATGCGTTGCAGCCCCGCGAGAACTACCAGGTGCTCATCGACCGGTATCGCGAGAAGTACGCCGAGCACGGGCATGATCCGGCGGCGGCTTACGTCGGCTCCGGCTCTGGCGGACTGTTCCTGGCGGCCACGACCGACGACGCGATCGCCGAGTACCGGCCGGTCTATGACGGGATCGCGGCCCGCAACCGCGAGAAGTTCGCCGGTGAGACGCGCATCGGCAAGGTCAACATGTTCGCGACCATCGAGGACGCCGTCGAGCGCGGGCCCGCACTCGTCGGCTCGTCAGAGCGGGTCGCGGAGAAGATCATCGACTACCACCGTTCGTATCGCCATGATCTGCAGTCGATCTCGATCAACCCGGTGCTGCCCTATCCCCGGCAGCACGAGGTGCTCGCGCAGTTCGCCGAGGAGGTCATCCCACTGGTGCGCCGAGAACTCGGCACGACCCTGTGGAGTGCCGACGACGCGGGCCGCGCCGCCGGGTTCACGGCCGCCGAGCCCGTCACGCACCCATGACCTGAGCCTTCCGGAGAACGCAACCCGGCTCACCCCACCGTCGGGCGGGATGAGCCGCGTTGCGCTGTATTCGTTTCCGTCAGGCTGCCGTCGCGGCCGTCTGCGCGGCCGGTTCGAGGGCCTGCTCGACGATGTCGGCGACATCGATCATGGGCTTGACCTCCAGCGCATCGAGCACCTCGGCGGGCACGTCGTCCAGGTCGGGCTCGTTGCGTTGCGGGATGAAGATGGTCTTCAGCCCGTTGCGTTGTGCGGCAAGCAGTTTCTGCTTGACGCCACCGATCGGCAGCACTCGTCCGTTCAGCGTGACCTCACCGGTCATGCCGACCTCGGCGCGCACCTTGCGTCCGGTGGCCATCGACACCAGTGCGGTGACCATGGTGACACCGGCCGACGGTCCGTCCTTGGGCACCGCACCCGCGGGCACGTGCACGTGGATGGTGCCCTCGAGGGCCGTCGGGTCGACGCCGAGTTCGCTTGCGTGCGAGCGCACATACGAGAGCGCGATCTGCGCGGACTCCTTCATGACGTCGCCGAGCTGGCCGGTCAGTTGCAGTCGGGTGCCACCGACCGCGGCGGGCTTGCCGTCCTCGGATTCAGCACCGCCGACGCGGCTCACCTCGATGAACAGCACGTCGCCGCCCATCCCGGTGACGGCCAGGCCGGTCGCCACACCGGGCACCGCGGTGCGCTCCTCCGATTCCGGGGTGAACCGCGGACGGCCCAGGTACTCCTTCAGGTCCGACTCACCGATGGCGACCGGCGTTGCGGCCTTACCACTTTCGATGTTCGTCGCGACCTTGCGGAACAGCTTGGCCAGCAGCCGCTCGTATTGCCGCACGCCCGGTTCGCGGGTGTAGTTCGCGGCGATCTCGCGCAGCGCCTCGTCACTGACCGACACTTCGTCGCCCGTCAGCGCCGCACGCTCCTCCTGTCGCGGGAGCAGGAAGTCGCGGGCGATGGCGACCTTGTCGTCCTCGGTGTAGCCGTCGATGGTCACCAGCTCCATCCGGTCGAGCAGCGCCGACGGGATGTTCTCGATGACGTTGGCGGTCGCGAGGAACACGACGTCGGACAGGTCGAGATCCAGATCCAGGTAGTGGTCGCGGAAGGTGTGGTTCTGCGCGGGGTCGAGGACCTCGAGCAGCGCCGCCGCCGGATCACCCCGGTAGTCGGAGCCGACCTTGTCGATCTCGTCCAGCAGCACAACGGGATTCATCGATCCCGCTTCGCCGATGGCTCGCACGATCCGGCCGGGCAACGCACCGACGTAGGTGCGCCGGTGGCCGCGGATCTCGGCCTCGTCGCGCACACCGCCGAGGGCGACGCGCACGAACTTGCGACCGAGCGCACGGGCGACGGACTCACCCAGCGACGTCTTGCCGACGCCGGGTGGACCGGCCAGCACCATCACGGCACCGGAACCACGTCCGCCGACGACCTGCAGGCCGCGTTCGGCCCGGCGGGCACGCACCGCGAGGTATTCGACGATGCGGTCCTTGACGTCCTCGAGACCGTGATGGTCGGCGTCGAGGATCTCTCGGGCGCCGGCGATGTCGGCGGAGTCGGTCGTGCTGATACTCCACGGCAGTTCCAGGACGGTGTCCAACCAGGTTCGGATCCAACCACTTTCAGGTGATTGGTCACTCGAGCGCTCGAGTTTGCCGACCTCACGCAGCGCAGCCTCGCGGACCTTGTCGGGCAGGTCGGCGGCCTCGACGCGGCCGCGATAGTCGTCGGCGCCGTCGGGCTCGTCCTCGCCGAGTTCCTTGCGGATGGCGCCGAGCTGCTGGCGGAGCAGGAATTCCTTCTGCTGCTTCTCCATGCCGTTGCGGACGTCGTCGGCGATCTTGTCGGAGACCTCGGTCTCGGCGATGTGCTCGCCGGTCCAGTCGATCAACCGCTGCAGTCGCGCCGCGACGTCGTCGGTCTCGAGCAGTTCACGCTTCTGCGCGTCGGTGAGCCATGACGAATAGCCCGACGTGTCGGCGAGCGCCGACGGATCGGTCATCTTGTTGACGGCGTCGATGACCTGCCACGCCTCACGGCGCTGCAGCATGGCCAGCACGAGCTTCTTGTACTCGGCGGCCAATGCCTTGGTCTCGGCGGTCGTCTCCGGCTCGGCGACCTCGGTCACCTCGACCCACAGCGCGGTGCCGTGGCCGGTGGTGCCGGTACCGATGTGAGCACGGGTCTCACCCTTGACGACGGCCGCCTGCTGACCGCCCGGCATGCGTCCGACCTGCACGATCGACGCGACGACGCCGTGCGTCGGGTACCGGTCGTCCAGTCGCGGCGCGACCAGTAGTTTTCCGGACTCGCTGGCCCGGGCCGCGTCCACGGTCGCCTGGGCGGTGTCGTCGAGCGGGATCGGCACGACCATGCCGGGCAGCACGACGAGATCCGGGACGAACAGGACGGGCAACGAGTAGGTCTGGGACTCATCTGTCTGGGACATCTAACCTCCAAAGTTAAGTCTGATCGGCTCAACCTGGCTGGCAGGATGTTTGTTCCCGGGCATATTTCGCCGTGGGTGAACGGGAGAGAGACAGGGTTTGTGTGCCAGCTCGGCGAATGCGTGTCCTGCAGAGCACACATTGGCCAGGTCGACCCACATCCCCAGGTGGTCAGGAGTTCGGCGGCATGCTTACGGACGAGAGCGATCCCGTCGCGGGCGCCGATGGCCCGCTCGGGCCGTCGGAGATGAAACGTGGACCGGAAGCGGTAGCCGGAGACGCGCGCAACGACGGCGCGAATCTCCTCATCACCACGATCAGCCATGC
Source organism: Gordonia sp. DT30 (assembly GCF_049844915.1). Classification (NCBI taxonomy): domain Bacteria; kingdom Bacillati; phylum Actinomycetota; class Actinomycetes; order Mycobacteriales; family Gordoniaceae; genus Gordonia; species Gordonia sp. DT30. The sequence goes on from NZ_JBNCLY010000021.1 coordinate 68,504, forward strand.
CATCGAGGCTAGCGACAGCCATGACGGCAGTCCGTGGGTCGACACGGCCGATGCGTGTCCTGTGGGGCACATATTCGCGACGTCTGCACACATTTGCCGCAACCAAACGGTCATCCCGGGCACCCGCACCCCACCCCATCACCCACCCCACGAACACGGGTCCGGAAAACGGACTAGAGTCCTGTTACCAGTATTCATTAGGAAGGTGAACAACCATGTCCCGTAAATCGACCACCTCGAACCGCGCACTAGACGCCGGACTGCTGACCCTGCGGGTGGCGGTGGGAGCCACGCTGTTCGCCCACGGCGCCCAGAAGCTCGCGGGCTGGTTCGGCGGACCCGGCATCAAGGGCACCGCCGCCGGCATGCAGAAGATGGGATTCGAACCGGCCACCGCCTCGGCCGTCGCCGCGGGTGTCAGTGAAGCCGCCGGTGGCCTCATCGCACTCGGCGCCGGCACCCGCGTCGCCGCCGCCGCGGGTGCCGCGGCGATGATCGCCGCGGCCGACGTCCACCGGCCCAGCGGATTCTTCGCCCAGAACGGCGGCTTCGAGTATCCCGCCGTGCTCGGATTGACCTCGGCGGCAATCGTATTGACCGGCCCGGGCCGCTACTCGGTCGACGCCGTCGTGAAGCATCCGCTGGCACACGAGCGGGTCGGCATCGCCGCGCTGCTCGCGACCGTCGGCGGCGCAGCCGCCGTACTCAGCCGGCGCAAGAAGGCCCTGGCCGCCCAGAGCGTCTGAGTTCTACCCAGCCCGGCGTCGGGCTGCTCAGATGACGTCGAAGCGCACCGTGCACGTGACGGGCGCGACGGGAACGGCACCCTTCGGTTGTGCCTTCACCGTGACGTCGAGCGGCCCGACACCGGGGTGCAAGGTCAACTCAGGCATGTCGGACCTGCTGCTGAACGGCATCAGGAACTGGTGACGCGGTACCGAATCGGTGAATGCCTGCGAACCATGCTGTCCCGTCACCGGGCTGCGCCACGTCAGGGTCCCGGTGACCTGGTAGGGCGCCAGCAGAGTCACCGGCTCGGACAAGTACAGGTCGACGTTGTTGTGGATGATGGGCTGCTGTTGCTGCAGCGCATGAATCGTCACCACATAGGGAAGGTCGACGATGTTGGGGCTGACTCCCTGACAGGAGTGGTCGTCGAGTTTGCCGAGGGTGTCCTCGGCATTCGCCGCACCCGCACCGCCGCAGATACCCACAGCGGTGGCGACCGCGACCGTTCCGGCGATCAACCGATTCTTGTGTGTTCTGTTCATGTGCCGAGTGTCGGCTGCGGCCGTGTGATCGTTACCACAACTAAGAAGACGGCCGCACCTCGAACGACCGACATGAACCCGCGAAAACGACGAACCCGGCAAGACCTGGGCGATGATGGAGCCGACCATTGCCGAGCGCGGGGAGACGAACCATGTGCCCACCGACCGACGGTGACCTCGACACATCGATCCCATCGACTCGATGACCGGCACCCGCCCTTCGTCGGCTGTGATCGCCACCGGCTTCGACCGGATCTTCCCGCCGTGGTTACGCGTCGACGACACCGACCCCGTCGGCCCGTTGTGGCGCGGCGCGCAACTGTTTCGGCTCGCGTCCTTCGCCTATGCGCTCGGCTTTCAGATCGTCATCAATCACGACCTCGAAAGACCCGGCCTGGCCTGGGTGCTGTTCGGGCTGCTGACTGCCGCGAACATGTGGTGGGCGGCAGGGTATCTCGCCGGATTCGGTCGGCACTGGTGGTTTGTGGCCTCCGAGGTCGCCGTCTCGGTGGTGATGATGCTGTCGACGTCCTACGTCGCCGACACGGAGTGGGTCGCAGCCAATCAGACCTGGCCTACCACCCTGTGGATGACCAATTGTGTTCTCTCGTGCGCACTTCTGGGCGGTCCGCTGTGGGGACTGCTCGGCGGCGCCGCTATCGGGGTGACCAACTTCTATGTGAAGGGCGAGCTCTTCCTGAACTTCGGCCGCAACGCAACGGCACTGTTGCTGTTGATGACCGGGGTCGCGATCGGGCTCGCCGCCTCGCGGGCGCGTCTCACCCACGAGCGGCTGAGCGCGGCGATCCGAACGGCCGCGCAGGCCGGCGAACGTGAGCGGCTGGCGCGCGAGGTGCACGACGGGGTCTTGCAGGTGCTGGCCCTCGTCGCGCGTCGCGGTGGCGAGATCGGCGGGGAGACAGCCGAACTCGCACGCCTGGCGGCGCAGCAGGAAGAACGGTTGCGGCGCCTCATCGCGGCGCGGCCGGTCGACGTCGAGACCGACGCCGACTCGGATCTGGGTGCTGCGCTGCGGGCCCTCGCCGACGCGACGGTGTCGGTGAGTACACCCTCCGACCCGGTACCACTGCCTCCCGGCGTCTTGTCCGAGGTGATGGCGGCAATCGGCAACATCCTCACCAACTCCGCGCAGCACGGCGGCCCCGACGTGCACAGTTACCTGCTGCTCGAAGACCTCGACGACGAGGTGATCATCAGCATCCGGGACACCGGGGTGGGCATCGCACCTGGACGACTCGAGCAGGCGCGGGCCGAGGGCCGGATGGGCGTCGATCGCTCTATTGTCGGACGCATCGACGACCTCGGCGGCCGGGCACAGCTGCGTTCGGAGCCGGGGACGGGTACCGAATGGGAGCTGACGATTCCGGTGGAGAAGGGCAGACAACGATGACCGTGCGCGTGATGGTGGTCGACGACCATCCGATGTGGCGCGACGGCGTCGCCCGTGACCTGGCCGACGAGGGATTCGAGGTGGTCGCCACCGCCGACGGCGTCCGCGCGGCCACCGCCCGGGCCGGCGCCACCAAGCCCGATGTGGTGCTGATGGACATGCAGATGCCCGATGGGACCGGCGCACAGGCCACCACCGAACTGCTCAAGGTGTGCCCGCAGGCGCGGGTGCTCGTGCTGTCGGCCTCCGACGAGCGCGACGACGTCCTCGATGCCGTCAAGGCCGGGGCCACCGGATATCTGGTCAAGAGCGCACAACGCGCCGAACTGATCGCGGCCGTCCACGCGACCGCCGCCGGACAACCGGTGTTCACACCCGGTCTCGCGGGACTGGTCCTCGGCGAATACCGGCGGATCGCGCGCGATCCCGGCCCCGACACGCCGGTATTGACCGATAGAGAGACGCAGGTGCTGCGCGAGGTGGCCAAGGGCCTCTCCTCCAAGCAGATCGCCGGCCGGCTCTCGATCAGCCCCCGCACCGTCGAGAACCACGTCGGTGCGGCCCTGCGGAAGCTACAGCTGGCCAACCGCGTCGAACTCGCCCGCTACGCCATCGAACACGGACTCGACGGCGACTGACATCCGGGCGCCCGAACGACCGGCGATTCCGGTGACGTCGCTGCTCAACAGGCTTTTACCCATGCAATGCACGTAGAACTACTCATGATCGACGGCGCCGACTCGCCGACGCTGGAACCCATGACCCACACACCTGCCCCCGGCGAGTCGGCCGCCACGGTGCTCGAGCGAATCAGCGATCAGTTCGCCGACATCTCCCACCGATTCACCGCCATCTCCGACGACATGACCGCGCTGCGCGGCGTCCTCGACACCACCGACACGCCGCCGGCCTCGGCCACCCAGGCGCACCCGGCAACCCAAGCACCCCGGTACACCCAAGCTCCCCAGTTCACGCCGCCTCCCCCGGCCGCACCGGCACCGCCGTTCGTGGCCCCCGGCCACCCGATCGCTCCCCCAGTCACTCCGCCGCCGGTCACTCCGCACCTCATTCCCCCGCGTCTGATCCCACCGCGTCTGATCCCTCCGGGCCCGACCATGCGCCCGGTATCGCCGTATCCGATGCCACCGGTTGCACCGCGGCCGTACGCGCCCTACCCCACACACCGCGTCCGACCCTCAGCGGCACCGAAACGCTCGGTGTCCGACCGGATCTCGTCGGCCGCCGAGCGTGGACTGATCGGCAAACTCCTCGCCGGCGCGGGCGTTGCGATCACGTTGGTCGGCGTCGTGCTGCTTCTCGTGCTGGCTGCGCAGGCCGGGCTCTTGCGCCCGGAATTGCGGGTGGCCGGTGGTGCGATGTTGGCGGCGATTCTCGTCGGAGTCGGCGTCTGGATCGGCCGTGACGCCGGAAAACGCTCCGGCGCTTCGGCTCTCGTCGCCACCGGCATCGCCGCGGCCCTGTTCGACGCACTCGCCATCACCACGATCTATCACTGGGCCCCCGACTATGTGTCGCTGATCCTCGCCGCCGCGATCGCCGCGGGTGGCCTCGGCGTCGCGCGCTGGTGGGATTCGCAGACGCTGGCCCTGATGGTCGGTGTGCCCGTGCTAGTCTTCGCCCCGATCATCACCGGCGGCGTCGACGCCGTGCTCGTCGGCTTCATGCTCTGCGTCGCCGCGTCGGCGTTGTGGATTCAGTTGGGCCGCAACTGGACCGCGCTGTTCGCCGTCAACACCGCCGCCACGACCGTGCCGCTGCTCTTCGTCATCGCCGACGGTCACCACTACCGCACCGACGACATCCGGTGGTTCTTCGTTCTCGCCCTGATGCTGAACGTGCTACTCGCCCTTGGTTCCACGCTTGCACTGCTGCGCAGTTCCAGCCGTCCGCTGCTCATCACGCTGATCGCCATGGCCAGCGTCGTGCCGATGCTCGGTGCCGAGTACCTGGCCGGTGACGTGGTGGCCGCGATGATGCTGGCCGCGACGGCCCTCACGGTAATCGTGCTGACGTTCGTCTCGGGAACCGTCCGCGGGGTCACCCACGCGGTGCGGACGGTGTGGCTGACCAGCGCGTCGGTCACCGCGGCCGCCGCACTCATCGCCATCCTCGACGGCCGTGGAATCCTCATCGGTCTCGCCGGCATCGGACTGGTCGTCGCCGTGGCAGCTTGCGTGACAACCGAATTCGCGTTGCCGATGCGGATCATCGCGACCGTGTTCACCGCCGTCGCGCTGTTCGCGTCCCTGCCGTTCGGTGCGCTGAACCGGCTACTCGTCAACAGTTCCCTGACGGTCACCGAGCAGGCGCAACTCGTGATCGTCGCGGCGGTGAGCCTGGCCGCGGTCGCCGTGCTGACCTGGTCGTGGTCGCAGAACCGCCCCGAGGCCGAGTTGCACACCATCGGTACCGTCGGCGCCCTGATCTCGCTGGGTCTGGTCACCGAGATCTGCGTCGGCCTCGGCGGAGCGCTCTCGGGTGGCTCCGACAGCGGGTTCCGCGCCGGTCACGCCGTCGCCACCATTGTCTGGGTTGCCACCGCTGCCGCGGGGCTCGTCTGGGCGCGCCACCGCAGCGGCCCGGTTCGCACGTTGACGGTGACCGTGAGCCTCGCGGTGATCGCCGCGGCGGTCGCCAAACTGTTCCTCTTCGACCTCGCCGCTCTCGACGGGCTCTTCCGGGTGATCGCCTTCATCGTCGTCGGGTTGCTGCTGCTGTCGCTCGGTGTGGTCTACGCCCAGTCGCTGAACTCCACCGACGGGCGGCGCACGGCGGCACACACATAGATTCACGGCATGAGGCGGTGGTGGGAGCCGGGACAGACGTCTCCCACCACCGCCTTTCTGCATTGGCTGAAGCACCCCCTCCTACTTGTCAGACAAGTGCTACAGTGCGTGGATCGTCGAGTGAGGAGAAGTCATGAAGAGCGCGCAGCCATCGCCATACCAGCCCACCCCCGGTCCCGGGATGGGCACCCAGCTCGGGATCGGGGCGACCGGAGGTTTCATCGGCGGCCTTCTCGGTGGGGGCAGCGGCGTGTTCTTCGTCCCAGCGCTCGAGAAGGTGACCTCCTTGTCGCGGCCCGCCCTGCACGGCACCGCCGGCGCCGCCAACATCGCGGTGTGCGGAGTCGGCGCGGCGACGTTCGCGATCGCAGGCGGGTCGATCGACCTGCGCGCGGGCACCGGCATGGTCATCGGCGCCACGCTGGGCGCGGTCTGGGGCGCACGCCTGATCCTGCGGCTGCCCCATCTGATGTTGCGCTGGCTGTTCGTGGCGATCCTGGTACTGACCTGCCTCAAACTGTTCCTCGACACCGCCGGCGCCGACCCGCTGCAGGGGTCGGCGATCGTCTCCGACGGCGTGCTCGAGAGCCTCGGCTACGTCATCCCGGTGTCGCTGGTGCTCGGTCTGGTCATCGGCGCCTGGGCGGCCGGGATGGGTCTGGGCGGCGGACTGTTGGCAGTCCCGGCGCTGATGCTCCTGTTCGGTACCGACCTGCCCACCGCCGAGGGCACCTCACTGCTGATGTTCTTCCCGAATGCGATCGTCGGCACCATCACCCACGCGCGGCAGGGCACGGCGGACCTGCGCTTGGGCGGCATCCTCAACCTGGGTGCGCTGCCCGGCGCGATCGTCGGCGCCCTGGTCGCCCTGGCACTGAACGTGCGGGTGCTGGGTCTGGTGTTCGCAGTGTTCGCCCTGGCGATCGCCATCCGCGAGATGTTCCGGATGTGGCGGGAGGCGCAGGCGAGCACCGCAACCGCTGCGGCGCCTCCCCTATCATCGGAGCGAGCACTCACCGAGGAATAGGGCGAATGGAAGCACTCACGCGGGTCCCGTTGTCCGAGCAGGCCGCACGGGCACTGCTCGACGACGTTGCGGCCGGACGCTGGGAGGTCGGCGAACAGCTCCCGGGTGAGGTGGCACTCGCCGCGGAGCTTTCCGTGGGCCGCTCCACGATCCGTGAGGCGATCCGCCGGCTCGCCGCGCGTGGCGTGCTGACGACCAAGCAGGGTGTCGGCGTGTTCCTCGCCGCGGCAAAGCCGGCCGAGCCCTGGGATGATCTCGCCCAGATCGCGGAGATCACCGACGTGATCCAGGTGCGCATCGCCATCGAGGCGCGAGCCGCTGGACTCGCCGCCCTCGCACACGACTCCGACGACGCCGCCGCCATCACCAGGGCACTCGAGGACCGGCATACCGTCACCGGCAGCGACCCGGAAACACTTGCAGCCGTCGACATGCGACTGCACCGGCGCATCGTCGCGGCGTCACACAACAGTCTGCTGACCGCCTTGTTCGACAGCATCGAACCCCGCCTGGTGGCCGCGATGACCGACATGCTCTCCTTGATGCCGCTCGACAGCAAGGACGACGACGACCACGGTGCCGTCGTCGACGCCATCCTCGCCCGAGATGCCGACGCCGCCGAAAGCCGCACCCGGACACACCTTCTCGGACTGGCTGAAGGCATAACCTCCGCCGGCGACTGACACCGTCACCCGCCATGACGACCGACGTCGTCGAAGTCGGCGATGATTCGGGCGCGCGCCGGATGGGTATGCGCTCCCGATGACGTCCTTGCGTGCACGGCTGCTGATCGGACGAATCCGGGCACAACGCAACAAGCACTTCTACGCCGATCCCGCAGCGATGCGTGCCGGTCTCGCCGCACATCAGGATCCGGATCGGTCGCGGCCACCCCGATGGCTCACTCGCCGATACCGGGTGGCCGTGGACGAGATCGACGGCCACGACTGTTTCACGCTGTCGCCCAAGGAGAAACTGCGCAGCCGGTGGCACATCTTCCATCTGCACGGTGGCGGATTCGTCGAAGCGCCCGAACCGCATCACTGGCGCTTCGCCGCCCGGATCGTCGATCGCCTCGGGTGCACCTACTCGCTGCCGATGTATCCTTTGGCGCCCGAACACGATCACCGCACGATCGTCCCGATGGTGGCGGACGCGTACCGCACGGTGATGACCCGAACGCATCCGACCGATCGCCTGGTGTTCGGCGATTCCGCAGGCGGCACCCTAGCGTTGACCCTGGTACATCTCCTACAGCAAGCACAGGAGCCGCTACCGGTTGCCCTCGCCTTGTTCTCCCCATGGATCGATCTGGCCACCGACGATCCCGATTCGTGGCGCATCGACCCCACCGACCCTGAACTCGGCGTCACGGGTTTACGGCAGGCCGGCCGGTGGTATGCGGCCGGGCGTGCGCTCGACGATCCGGGGATCAGTCCGGCGTTCGCCGACCTGAACGGGTATCCGCCGCTGACGGTGTTCATCGGGACACGCGACATCCTGTTGCCCGACGCCCGCCGCATCAAACAACTCGGCGACGCCGCCGGCGTGCCCGGCGAGCTGCATGAGTACCCGGGGATGTTTCACAACTGGATCATGAAGGCCATCCCCGAAGCACGCACGGCCACAAACGAATTGCTCGACTTCATTCATGGGATCAAGGAGGACCACGATGATAGTTCGCACGACCGCTGAGATCACCGGCACCGACCGCCAAGTCGACAGCGACACGTGGACGTCCAAACGCATCATCCTGTCCGACGACGACCTCGGATACTCGCTGCACGAGACGACCGTGGCGCCCGGTACCCAAACACCGCTGCATTACCCGGATTACATCGAGGCCGTCTGGCTGATCGAGGGCCACGGCCAGCTCGTCGACCGTGACAACGGTGTCACCTATCCGCTCGACCCGGGAACGATGTATCTGCTCGACAAGCATGAGCGGCATACCATCGTGGCCGAGACCCGACTACGCATGTACTGCGTCTTCACCCCCGCTGTGCCGCCGGGCAGTCCGTAGGTCAACGGGTGCTGATCGGTTGTTCACCCTGTCCCGCAACAGTATCCGGTTGTCTCGTGCCGGCGCAGTCCGCCGGTGTGACTGCTGTTCACCGCAGGGAAATTCGTTCACCGCTGTGACAATAGTTCACCAGTGGGACGAAACCGGTTGCAGCCCTTGTGGATTAGCCCTCGAACACTTGCGCGTCGAACATATCTTCTGCTAGACTGGACCCATCGCAAGATCATCCAGGGGGGAATCCATGATCGACGACACCACCACTCTTTCCGCCGAACTGTACGGGCACCTCATCGCCCAACTCGACGATCGCACCTACAGTCCAGACCTCACCTCACGAGAAGCCTTCGCAGCGATGCAGCAACTGAACACGTTGCGCAACATGCTCGATCACTACGCGGCGAAACTGACCGGCGAGTTCGACCGCCTCAAGATAACCGCACCCCAAGGCCGATCGGTTCGAGAACTGTTGATCACCATGGGATTCGCCCCGGCTGTCGCGGGCCGGCTCGTCCACGTCGGCACCGCCGACGACATCGACGGGCTGCATAAGCACAGCGCCTACGGGTCGGTGTCCCTCGACCACGCCGACGCCGTCGTCCGCGGACTCACCCACATCGCCTCCCGCGCCGGCGAACCCGTCACAATCGAGCAACGCCGCGACCACACCCGCGCACTCGTCTCCCAAGCACTGTCCGGGATGAGTCCCGCCGAAATCGGCAAGCACGCATACCAACTCGGTAACGAACTCGCCGACGACACCGGTGGCATACCTGCCGCCGAAGACAAGACCGTCAACGAGCTCGGCTACCACAAGACCAGCGACGGACGCCTCGACGTGCGCGCCAACCTCGATGCGGTCGCCGGGGAGAAGCTGCACAGCCTCGTCGAAACACTGTCCGCGCCAAAGCCTCAGCCCGACGGATCGCACGATCCGCGGCCGGCCGAACGCAAACGTGCTGACGCCTTCGAAACGATCCTCGAGCTCGCCCAAAAGGGCCTCGCCGACGAGACGGTGTCCTGCAAGCCGACCGGTGGGGTGCTGTTGACCATCCCGGCCGACACC
>NZ_JBNCLY010000022.1:0-72576 GCF_049844915.1 Gordonia sp. DT30
CGGTACCGGCGAACCCCTGGCGATGCTGTTGCGGGCCGGCAACGCCGGGGCGAACACCGCCGCCGACCACATCACCGACACGCTCGCGCGGTACGTACGTCTACGCGACCGGGCGGTGCACACGACTTTCCGAACCGTCGACGGCGAATTCGAGACGGCTGCCTTCAAGGGCCTGTTCCACCTGGCACGGCAACCGATGCGTTCGCGCGAGCTGGCAGCCGAGCTCAACACCGACCCGTCGACGGTCAGCCGGCACGTGTCGCAGCTCGTCGAACTCGGGCTGATCCGCCGCGAAGCCGATCCGCACGACGGCCGCGCCACGCTGCTGGTGATCACCGGCACCGGACGCGAACGCGTCGAGGCGATGCGCTCGGGACGTCGTACCGCCCTGAACTCCGCGCTCAGTGAGTGGCGGGGTGAGGAGCTTGCGACGCTGCTGAGCCTTCTCACCCGCTTCGTCGATGCCGCCGAAACCCTGGTCCCGCCCGCCTGCGAACGTCGAACCCCGGACCCGGCGTCGCCGGGATCGGGGTTGGATTCGCCCGTCAGTGGAGAACCCCACCCCTAGGACCTCTCCCCCGAGAGATCCCGCCAGAGAACCCGACCAATCGATCCGCCCAGAGAATTCGTTCCGCCACTACCATCCCGAGGACTTCATGAGCAACGAGAACGCGGCCGCATCGTCGGCGTCACCACCGGTCGAGCAGGCCGGAGCCGGGCTCTCGCACCGGCAGATCCTGACGGTGCTCGCCGGGCTGATGCTCGGGATGTTCCTCGCCGCGCTCGATCAGACGATCGTCTCCACCGCGATCCGCACCATCGCCGACGACCTGCATGGTTACGACATGCAGGCGTGGGTCACCACCGCCTACCTGGTGACCTCGACGATCGTCACGCCGCTGTACGGCAAGCTCTCCGATCTCTACGGACGCAAACCGTTCTTCCTCGTGGCCATCACGATCTTCGTGGTCGGCTCGCTGCTGTGCAGCATGGCGACCTCGATGTACATGCTCGCCGGCTTCCGCGCCCTGCAGGGACTCGGTGCGGGCGGGCTGTTCACCTTGGCGCTGACCACGATCGGCGACATCGTGCCACCCCGCGAACGCGCCAAGTACCAGGGCTACTTCCTGGCCGTGTTCGGCACCTCGAGCGTCCTGGGCCCGGTGCTCGGTGGCCTGCTCGCCGGACAGACGACGATCCTGTGGGTGTCCGGCTGGCGTTGGGTGTTCCTGGTGAACGTCCCGATCGGCATCATCGCGCTGGTCGTCGTCTACTTCGTGCTCAACTACGAGCAGAACAAGTCCACCGGAACCCGCACCGACTACTGGGGTGCGACCGCACTTGCCGTCACCGTGGCGCCGCTGCTGGTGGTCGCCGAGCAGGGACGCGTCTGGGGATGGTTCTCGACGAAGTCGATCGTCTGCTACATGATCGGCGTCGTCGGTCTGGCCGCGTTCATCTGGATCGAGAAGAAGATGGGCGAGGATGCGCTGATCCCGCTGCGGGTCTTCAAGAACCGGGTCTTCGCGCAAGGTGTCGCCATCTCGGTCATCGTGGGTGCGGTGATGTTCGGCGGAATCTCGATGCTGCCGCAGTACTTTCAGGTCCTGCGTGGTTCGAGCCCGATGATCGCCGGGCTGCAGATGCTGCCGATGGTGCTCGGCCTGATGACCGGCTCGATATTGTCGGGTCAGCTGATCTCGCGGACCGGAAAGTACAAGATCTTCACGATCATCGGGTCGGTGCTCATCACCGTCGCGACCTTCCTGCTGCACTATCTGAGCGTCACGATGCCGGTGTGGGTGGTGATGGTCCTCGCCGCGCTGCTCGGCTTCGGGCTCGGCAACCTGATGCAGCCGATCACCTTGGCGATGCAGAACATCCTGCCGCCCAAGGACATGGGGCTCTCGACGGGCACGGCGACGTTCTTTCGGCAGATCGGTGCGACTCTCGGTGTGGCCGTGTTCTTTTCGGTGCTGTTCTCGCTGATGGGCCCGAACATCAAAGACCAGATGGTCCAGGCCGCCGAGCAGCCGTCGTTCTCCGCGGGAGTCATCGAGGCCGCCCAGAGCAGCGATCCGCAGGTCCGTGCGTTCGGTCAGTCGCTGATCGCGGCCAAGGAGCATCCCGGGCAGGCCGGGTCGGGATCGTCGGACAGCGTCATGAGCGACACATCGGTGATCGCCAAACTGCCCGACCAACTCTCACGGCCCATCATGACCGGCTTCGCCGACTCGATGGACCGGGTGTTCCTGTCCGTCTCGATCGTGTCGCTGCTGGTGCTCATCGGTACCGTCACCTGGCCGCAGCTGCCGCTGCGTACCGGACGCCCGGCCGGTCCGGCCAAGGAGCCCGCGACGACCTGACCCGCGGCCGGCCGAGGTCACCGCACCGACGACGACGGCGCCCGTCCCCTACGTGGGGCGGGCGCCGTCGGTCTTAGGTGATCAGCAGCTATGTGATCAGCCGCGCGAGGGCTCGGCGGCGTCGTGCGGGTGTTGCTTCAGGCGGTCGATGGCCTCCTGGGCGACCTTCTCGCCCTCGGCCTTGTCGACCCAGCCGCCCGGGGTGACCTCCTTGCCGGGCTCGAGATCCTTGTAGTGCTCGAAGAAGTGGGAGATCGCGCTCTTCTCGAAATCCGAGACGTCACCGATGTCCTGGATGTGATCCCAGCGGACGTCGCCGGCCGGCACGCACAGCAACTTGTCGTCGCCGCCGGCCTCGTCGGTCATGGTGTACATGCCGACGATCCGCGCGCGAACGATGACACCGGGATAGACCGACTCCGGAAGCAGGACAAGCGCATCGAGCGGGTCGCCGTCCTCGCCGAGCGTGTTGTCGACGAAGCCGTAGTCGGCGGGGTAGCCGAAAGCGGTGTACAGATACCGGTCGAGGTAGATCTTCCCGGTCTCGTGGTCCACCTCGTACTTGTTGCGGCTTCCCTTGGGGATCTCGATGGTCACATCGAATTCCACGCTTCCTCCTTGATCATGGCAGTGTCGTTGGGGTGACGGCAGCCGATGATGCCCGATGCGCCGGATGGTGCGATCGTGGCATCGTGCGAGTCGGCGGCGCGAATCGCCTCAACGATACTGTTAGGGCCGCACGAAGGATTGTCGAGACCCGGAGGTTGTGTGGGTGCACATCACGGAAATGCTCCCGTGAAGCGACCAGGAACGCGTCGTCGACGCCTCATCTGGTCGCTGATCTCGGTGATCCTCGTCGCCGCCATCGCGGTCGGTGGTGTGTTCACCTACCGGCAGCTGACCGAGCCGGACCCGCTGCCGCCCGGAACCCCGGGCCGGCCGGCGCCGATCGCGTTCACCCCGGTGATCAACCCGGTCTCGGCGAACGCGCCGGAGCCGACGGCACCCGGGATCACCAAGGCCATCGCGCAGTCGCTCAAATCACCCGCGTTGGGCACGCTGACCGGCCAGATCAGTGACTCGCTGACCGGCACGGTGCTGTGGTCGCAAGGCGCCGAGCGGCCGCGCACACCGGCGTCGAACGCCAAGATCCTCACCGCATCGGCCGTCCTGCTGGCGTTGCCGCACGATCAGCGCCTCACCACCAGCGTGCTGGCCGGACCCGGCGGGCAGGTCATCCTCAAGGGCGCAGGCGACCCGACGCTGACCGCGCAGCCGCCCGGCGTCGAATCCTTCTACACCGATCCGGGCCGTACCTCGGCGCTCGCCGACCAGATCAAACGCGCCGGCATCGATCCCACCTCGGTGGCGGTGGATCTGAGCGCCTACTCGGGTCCGACGATGGACCCCACGTGGTCACGCGGGGATATCGCCGGCGGCGACATCGCACCGATGGAATCGCTGATGGTCGACGGCGCGCGCATCAAACCGCTCGACGAGTACTCGCCGCGCGTCGACGATCCGGGCGTCACCGCCGGGCAGGCCCTCGCCCGCGCGCTGGGCGTGTCCACCGACGTGACCGAACAGACCGCACCGGCCGGAGCGCGCACCGTCGCGCAGGTGACCTCGGCGCCGCTGGTCACCCGCGTCGACGACATGATGCGCTTCTCCGACAACGTCGAGGCCGAGGCGCTGTCCATCGAACTCGCCCGCTCGCAGGGGGAGCCGGCGACTCTCGCGGGCGGTGCCCAGGCGGTGCTGAAGGTGCTGAACGCCAACGGTTTTCCCACCGCGGGCGCCAAGCTCCAGGATTCGTCGGGACTGTCCTATGGCAACCTGGTCCCGGCATCGTTGCTGGACACGTTGATGGGTGCGGCCAGCGGACCGATCGGCTCCGACTCGCCGGCGCAGGCCCACGCCGCGAAGATGCGTCCGATGCTCGACGGACTGCCGATCGCCGGCGGCACCGGCACCCTGGCCGATCGCTTCGATGCGCGCACCAACCCGGGTGCGGGCTGGGTGCGCGCCAAAACCGGAACTCTGACCGGGGTCAGTTCGTTGACGGGCATAGTCCAAACCGTCGATGGGCGGGTGCTGTCGTTCGCGTTGATGTCGGGGGGAACCTCTCCCGCCGACGCGCGGCCGGCGCTCGACGCCATCCCCGGTGATCTGAGGGAGTGTGGATGTCGATAGACGACGAGACCGCGAACACGCTGGAGTCGGCCGCGCTGGAGTCGGTCGGGGCGAAGATCGACTGGGGACTGGCCGCGACGGTGGGCAAGAAACTCTCCCGTCCCGGCCCGAAGATGACCGACTACACCCGGATGGCCGCGCGCACCGAACTGGCCGACGCCGCGGTGCGGGCCGAGGGACCGGTTCGGGAGGTCACCGGCCTGGCCGACGGGCTCGCGGTGCCCGCGGCACGGGTCCTCGAAAGAGACGAGTGGATAGACGCCTCCGGCGAATCGATGCGCGCCATGCTCTCCGGGGGTGCCACCGAGGAGTCGCCCGGTCTGTCCGGCCGGATCGGCGGCCTGCAGGCGTCGGGACTGCTCGCCTTTCTCTCGACCGCGATCCTCGGCCAGTACGACCCGTTCTCGCCGCCGGCCGATTCCCCCGCTGGCCCCGGCTCCGACGCCACCGACCCCGGCGTCCTGATGCTGGTGCTGCCGAACATCGTCGGCGTCGAGCGTGCCCTGCGGGTGGTGCCGTCGGACTTCCGGCTGTGGGTGTGTCTGCACGAGGTCACCCACCGTGTGCAGTTCTCGGCGAATCCCTGGCTGCGCCAGTACATGCTCGACAACATCGAGGTCCTCACCTCCGATGCCGGTGAGTCGGTGTCCGACGTCGCTGCGCGCCTCACCGGTGCGCTGCGCGGTGGCAAGCCGCGCGAGAAGGGCATCATCGGCGCGATGCAATTGCTGCAGACGCCCGAACAGTACGACGCGTTCAACCGGATGCTGATGCTCGGCACCCTGCTCGAGGGCCACGCCGACCACGTGATGGACGCGGTCGGCCCGGCCCAGGTGCCGACGGTCGCGTCGATCCGTGAGGCGTTCGACCGCCGCCGAACCGGCCCGCGAAACCCGGTGCAGCGCATCATCCGTGCCCTCATCGGCATGGATGCCAAACTGGCGCAATACATTCGGGGCAAGGCGTTCGTCGACGAGGTGGTCGCGACGGTGGGGATGGCACGATTCAACACCATCTGGACCTCGCCGGAGACGATGCCGCTGCCCGACGAGATCGACGAACCGGCGCGATGGATAGCGCGGGTGCTCTGACCGGGGCGGTCGAGAGGTTCGTCGGCGAACACCTCGACGGTGCCCGTCGGGTGTGCGTGGGGTTGTCCGGTGGTCCGGATTCGCTTGCGCTCACCGCGGCGACGTTGCGTGCCGGTCTCGAGGTCCGGGCCCTCGTCGTCGATCACCGGCTGCAGCACGGATCGGCGCATGTCGCCGACGACGCCGCCCGGGCCGCCACCGCGCTCGGCGCGCGGGCCGAGGTCCTCGAGGTGAGCGTCGGTACCGTCGGCGGAATGGAGGCGGCCGCCCGCGACGCGCGCTACACCGCACTGGACGCCGCCCGCGACGGAGCGCCGGTGCTGCTCGGCCACACCATGGACGATCAGGCCGAAACCGTGCTGCTGGGCCTGGCCCGCGGGTCGGGCGGCCGGTCGATCGCCGGCATGCGCGCGTGGTCGCCGCCGTGGGGGCGGCCCTTCTTGGGCATCCGGCGCGCCCAGACCGTCGCCACCTGCACCGAACTCGGGCTGGCCCCGCACGCCGACGCGCACAACCGCGATCCCCGGTTCACCCGGGTCCGGCTGCGTTCGGAGGTGCTGCCGCTGCTCGACGACGTCCTGCGTGGCGGGTCCGTCGAGGCACTGGCCCGCACCGCCGACGCCCTGCGTGCCGACAACGACGCGCTCGACGCAATCGCCGACGAGCACTACCGCCGGACGGTCACCGATGCGGGCCTCGACATCGGCGCGGTCACCGGACTCGCGGTGGCACTGCGCACCCGCGTGTTGCGTCGCTGGCTCGTCGACCTCGGCGCCACCGAGCCGACGAGCCGGGTCATCGGCGCCGTCGACGCGCTGCTCACCGGTCGGGCCGGGGGCCAGGTGGCGATCGGCGGCGATCCAAGCCACCGGCTGGTCGTGGAATCAACC
Organism: Gordonia sp. DT30; assembly: GCF_049844915.1. Taxonomy (NCBI): domain Bacteria; kingdom Bacillati; phylum Actinomycetota; class Actinomycetes; order Mycobacteriales; family Gordoniaceae; genus Gordonia; species Gordonia sp. DT30. The sequence goes on from NZ_JBNCLY010000022.1 coordinate 6,541, forward strand.
GGTACGACGCTGGTCGTCGCCGCCGTCGCGCGCTGACAGCGGCGGCCTGCTCGCCACCTCATGGGAGCCGGTGGGTGTCATCCGAGCGCAGCAAACCCGGCCTCGGCGATGGTCTGATCCTGTTCCCCGGACCCGCCGCTCACCCCGATCCCGCCGACCACCACATCGTCCACGACGAGTGGGATACCTCCCGCGAAGATCACGACACGATCGTCGTTGGTGGTGTGGATGCCGTAGAACTGCTGTCCCGGTTGCGAATTGGCCCGCAGCTCTTTGGTGGAGATGTTGAACGCACGCGCCGTCCAGGCCTTGTTGATGGAGATCTCGACACTGCCGATCCACGCCCCGTCCTGCCGGATGTGCGTGATCAGGTTGCCCCCGGCGTCGACGATCTTGCGGGCACGGCTGTTCGGCGGCCGCCTGCCGTCCCGATTCCCTCGCAGGTCGCCGCCGTCGCGCGCCGACACCGCGCGGGCCGGATCAGTTGGCTGGTGCGGTGAACGGTGCGTTGATCGTCTGGAAGTACTGGATGGCAGCGACGATCAGGACGCCACCGCCACCGGCGATGGTCCCGGCCACTCCACCCAGCGAGGCGCCGAGCGGGATCCCGGGTAGGCAGCCGAGACCGGCGAGCGGGAGCCCGAGGAGGCAGCCGGCCACGCCGCCGATCACCGCACCGATCGCGGTGCCGACCAGCGTGGAGATCGTCAATCCCGCGGCGAGCTGCTGGTTGAAACGCGCGAGCGCGGCATCATCGCGTTCTTGGCGGGTTTTCGGGCCGGCCGATTGTGTCGCCGATTGTGCGGCCGGGGTGCGAACCGGATCGACCGATCGCGGATTCACCGGTACCGACTCGTCGACGTCTCGCACCGGCGTGAGGATCACCGACTTGTCCGCTATTTGGGCACGAATGGGGAATTGTCGATATTCGAGACGATAAGTCAGCGGCAACCGGAATACGACAGTGCCGTCGGCATCGACCACGGCGAGGTCGTCGCCGCGGCGCTCCACGGTCCCGTTGTCCACCGACAGGTGTACCTGTCCTGGTGTGGTGGAGACGGCGTAGCGCACCGGCGTCGGTGGCGCGGCCTCGGCGACGCTCCCATGTATGAGCGGGGCGAAGAGGACCGACACCGTCACAGCCGCAGTCAGCAGCCGGAACAACCGTTTTCGGGTGGGGGCCGACGAGACGGTGGTGATAAGACCGGGACGGTGCGGCAAATCGGACATGACGTGTGTTTCTGAGATGGGGGAGTCGGCGGCTTCGGCCGCGCGGGAAACGGTCTCCGATGGTGCTTTGCGTACGTTCGTCGCCGATCATTACCGAGAGCCGGAGAGAATGACGGATAAATCGAAGAGGAGTGACAATTGTGGCATCTTGTTATTCACCTGAGACGATTCGTCATGGAAATCCGCCAAGAATGGCAGGTATTAATACGGCAGCTGTATTCGTGAGCGTCATCGCGACACGGGCGGGTACGTCCGGGCCCCGTGTGATGGGTCACTCGCGGTCGGCATGACAAGCTAGAGCCCGTGGCGAACGAGATCGAACACCATTACGGCGATGACATCGAGGCGGTGCTGATCACCGAGGAGCAGATCCGCGAACGCACGGTCGAGCTGGCCGAGTCGGTCGCCGCGCGTTATCAGGACCTCGACGAGGACCTCGTCCTCATCGGCGTGCTGAAGGGCGCGATCATGTTCATGACCGACTTTGCGCGGGCGCTGCCGATTCCCTCGCAGATGGAGTTCATGGCGGTGTCGAGCTACGGCTCGGCGACCTCGTCGTCGGGTGTGGTCCGCATCCTCAAGGACCTCGACCGCGACATCGCCGGCCGGGACGTGCTGATCGTCGAGGACATCATCGATTCCGGGCTCACGTTGTCCTGGCTGATGAAGAATCTCGCGACCCGCTCGCCGCGGTCGTTGTCGGTGTGCACGCTGCTGCGCAAACCCGAGGCCGTTCGCTCGCCGGTCGACGTCGCCGACGTCGGCTTCGACATCCCCAACGAATTCGTCGTCGGTTACGGCCTCGACTACGCCGAGCGGTACCGCGACCTGCCGTTCATCGGCCGGCTGCGGCCGAGTGTGTACCAGCAATGAGTTCGGCCACCGGTTCACGGGTCCGGCGGGATTCCGCCCGTAGGGGAACGGTTTTACCTGCGTGATCGTTGACCGGTAGCCTTATCTCAACGACCGCCATCGGGCCCGGGCCCACGGCGATCACGAACCGATGGGAAGGACCAACGGGACCGGCCGGCTGACAACAGCATCGGCCGAACCTTCACTGGCATGAATCGCAAGACAGTCTTCCGCAACCTCGCCATCGTGGCGGTCATCGTGCTCGCCTTCTGGGGCTGGAGCGTATGGCGCGACAACGGTCGCGACTACACGGCCGTGGACACCTCGGTCGCGTTGACGCAGCTCAACACCAAGAACACCAAGTCCATCCAGATCGATGACCGCGAGCAACAGCTGCGCATCGAGACCAAGTCGCCGGTCAAGGTCGGTGGCGACGAGCTGACCAAGATCAGCACGAAGTATCCCGCCGCCGCGAGCGAGGAGATCTTCAACGACGTCAAGGCCACCGGCACGCAGTACCAGACCAACGTCAACCAGCAGTCGGTGTTCTGGCAGATCATGATCTTCCTGCTGCCGATGCTGCTGTTGTTCGGCCTGTTCTTCTTCGTCATGAGCCGGATGCAGGGCGGTGGTCGCGGCGGCGTGATGGGCTTCGGCAAATCTCGCGCCAAACAGCTCACCAAGGACATGCCCAAGACGACCTTCGCCGACGTCGCGGGCGCCGACGAGGCAGTCGAAGAGCTGTACGAGATCAAGGACTTCCTGCAGAACCCGGCGCGGTATCAGGCGCTCGGCGCCAAGATCCCCAAGGGCGTGCTGCTCTACGGTCCGCCCGGAACGGGTAAGACACTGCTGGCGCGCGCGGTGGCCGGCGAGGCCGGGGTGCCGTTCTTCACGATCTCCGGATCGGACTTCGTCGAGATGTTCGTCGGTGTCGGCGCGTCCCGGGTGCGTGACCTGTTCGAACAGGCCAAGAACAACAGTCCCTGCATCATCTTCGTCGACGAGATCGATGCCGTCGGACGCCAGCGTGGCGCAGGTCTCGGCGGCGGTCACGACGAGCGTGAGCAGACCCTCAACCAGTTGCTCGTCGAGATGGACGGCTTCGGTGACCGTCAGGGCGTCATCCTGATCGCCGCCACCAACCGGCCCGACATCCTCGACCCGGCGCTGCTGCGTCCCGGTCGTTTCGACCGCCAGATCCCGGTCGGCAACCCGGACATGGCCGGCCGCCGCGCGATCCTGCGCGTCCACGCCAAGGGCAAGCCGGTCGACGCCGACGCCGACCTCGACGGTCTGGCGAAGCGGACCCCGGGAATGTCGGGCGCCGACCTCGCCAACGTGGTCAACGAGTCCGCTTTGCTCGCCGCCCGCGAGAACAAGCACAGCATCACCGCGGAGATGCTCGAAGAGGCCGTCGACCGCGTGATCGGTGGGCCGCGTCGCAAGAGCCGCATCATCAGCGAACACGAGAAGAAGGTCGTCGCCTACCACGAGGGCGGCCACACACTCGCCGCCTGGGCGATGCCCGATCTCGACCCGATCTACAAGGTCACCATCCTCGCGCGCGGCCGCACCGGTGGACACGCCTTGGCCGTGCCCGAGCAGGACAAAGATCTGATGACCCGCTCGGAGATGATCGCGCGACTGGTCATGGCGATGGGCGGGCGAGCCGCGGAAGAGCTGGTCTTCCACGAGCCGACCACCGGCGCCTCCTCGGATATCGATCAGGCCACCAAGATCGCCCGCGCGATGGTCACCGAATACGGCATGAGCGCCAAGCTGGGCGCGGTCCGTTATGGACAAGAACAGGGCGACCCGTTCCTGGGCCGGTCGATGGGCAACCAGACCGACTATTCGGCCGAGGTCGCCGGCGAGATCGACGACGAGGTGCGCCGGCTCATCGAGGCCGCGCACACCGAGGCGTGGGCCATTCTGTCGGAATACCGCGACACCCTCGACGTGCTCGCCAGTGAGCTGCTCGACAAGGAGACGCTGACCCGCAAGGACCTGCAGAAGATCTTCTCGCAGGTCGAGAAGCGTCCGCGGATCACGGCCTTCAACGACTTCGGGGACCGCACGCCCAGCGACAAGCCGCCGGTCAAGACGCCGGGCGAGCTCGCCGTCGAGCGCGGTGAGCCGTGGCCGCCGGAACCGGCGAAGGTGCCCGAGCCGGTCGGTGCCGGTGGGGGACCGGGCGCGCCGACGTACCCGCCGCAGGCGGCGCCCGGATATCCGCCGCAGCAGGGGCAGTACCCGCCGCAGCAGAATCCCTATCCGCCCCAGTCTTATCCACCCCAGTCCTATCCACCCCCGCCCTATCCGCCGCAAGGCCCCCCGCAGTCGGGCCCCCAGGGTGCGACGTGGCCGGATTACGGTGCGCCCCGTGACTGGTCGGCGCCCGGGTGGCCGCCGCGCGAGCAGGGCCACGGTCCAGGTGGCGGCGAGCCCAACGGTGCGCAGGGCCGCAACGGTGCGCAGGGTCCTAATGGCGCATATGGCAACGGCGGCAACGGTTCTGCGCCCGGCACGCCCGGTCCGGGCCACCCGGGACGGCCCGACGAGTCGGGTAAAGACGCGAACGGCAACGGCGCCTGAACCGGGAGTGACTTCTGGCGATCGAAGGGACGGATGTGACGACACTCGACCAGCGCGGAGCGGAGTCCGCTTCGGAGCCGAGCCGGCAGTTCGATCAGGCCCGGGCCGAGGCGGCCGTGCGCGAACTGCTCATCGCAGTCGGCGAGGACCCGGAACGAGAAGGCTTGCGGCGCACGCCGACCCGCGTGGCCAACGCCTACCGCGAGATGTTCGCCGGGCTCTACACCGATCCGTCGGAGGTCCTCGCGACGACCTTCGACGAAGATCATGACGAACTCGTCCTGGTCAAGGACATCCCCTTGTACTCGACGTGTGAGCACCACCTGGTGTCCTTCCATGGCGTCGCGCACGTCGGCTACATCCCCGGCGTGAGTGGGCAGGTGACCGGGCTGTCCAAACTCGCGCGGCTCGTCGACCTCTACGCCAAACGGCCGCAGGTCCAGGAGCGGCTCACCACCCAGATCGCCGACGCCATCGTGCGCAGGCTCGACCCGCGCGGGGTCATCGTGGTGATCGAGGCCGAACATCTCTGCATGGCGATGCGCGGTATCCGTAAACCCGGAGCGCGTACCACCACGTCGGCGGTTCGCGGACTGTTCAAGACCAGTGCGGTGTCCCGGGGCGAAGCGCTCGACCTGATCACCCGGTGAACACCGCTGCAACCCAGGTGATGGGAATCATCAACGTCACCGCCGACTCGTTCTCCGACGGCGGCCGGTACCTGGACCTCGACGCTGCGCTGGCCCACGGGCAGCAGCTGCTCGATGACGGTGCCGACCTGATCGACGTCGGCGGCGAGTCCACCCGGCCCGGAGCCATCCGCGTCGACCCGGACATCGAGACCCGACGCGTCGCCCCCGTCATCTCCGGACTGACCGGTCTCGGGGCCACCGTCTCGGTCGACACCATGCGTGCGTCGGTCGCCGCCGCCGCGATCGAGGCGGGCGCCCGCCTCGTCAACGACGTCTCCGGCGGTCGCGCCGACGCCGACATGGCGCGCGTCATGGCCGATGCCGGGCTGCCCTGGATTCTCATGCACTGGCGGCCCGCCGGCGATGACTCCGATGCGGGACGCCGGTTCATCCACCGCGTCGACGACACCGGCGGCTATCACGACGTCGTCGCGGAGGTGAGCCGGGAACTGCTCGGACAGGTCGACGCAGCGGTTGCCGCCGGAGTCGACCCGGATCGGATCATCCTCGATCCGGGCCTCGGTTTCGCCAAGACCGCCGAACACAACTGGACCCTGCTGCACGCGCTGCCGACCTTCGTCGGACTGGGCTTCCCGATCCTCATCGGCGCGTCCCGCAAACGCTTCTTGGGTAGATTGCTCGCCTCCGGCGGTGGATTATCCGCCTCCGGCGATGGTGGATCGCTCGCCTCCGGCGACGCCGAACGACCACCGGCCGGACGCGATGTGGCGACTGCCGCGGTCTCGACACTGGCCGCCGCCGGTGGCGCGTGGGGCGTCCGCGTGCACGATGTGGCCGGCAGTCGCGACGCCGTGCGCGTCGCCGCCGCGTGGTGCGCGGGCGGAGCGGGCCGCGTCGGGCGGGACACGTCCACACCGACCGGATACGCCGCCCATGGACACGTCGGGGAGCAGCACTGATGGCCGACCGGATCGAACTGCGCGGTCTGCGTGTGCACGGCAACCACGGGGTCTTCGACCACGAGCGCACCGACGGTCAGCTGTTCATCATCGACGTCACCCTGTGGCTGGATCTGCGTGCGGCCGCGGCCACCGATGACCTCGCGCAGACCGTCGACTACGGGACGCTGGCCCAGCAGGTCCACCGCATCGTCGCCGGTCCACCGCATGATCTGATCGAGACGGTGGGCGCCGAGATCGCCGACGAAGTGATGGCCGACCAACGCATCTCGGCCTGCGAGGTCGTCGTCCACAAGCCGTCTGCACCCATCCCGCTGGCCTTCGACGACGTCGCCGTGGTGACCCGACGATCCCGGAAGTCGGTCAAGTGATCGCGCCCGGTCACAGCCGCGCGGTGCTGTCGGCAGGCGCCAACGTCGGCGACCCGATGGCGATGCTGCGCCTCGTTCCCGGCGGGCTGGCCGATGCGGGCGCCGACATCCGCGTCGTCGATGTCTCGCAGGTGTACGCGACCGCCCCGTGGGGCGGTGTCGAGCAGGATGACTTCCTCAACATCACCCTGATCGTCGAGGGCGAACGAAGCCCGGTGGACTGGCTGCGTCTGGGCGCAGAACTGGAGACCCGCGCCCACCGCACGCGGGAGGTGCGATGGGGTCCGCGCACCCTCGACGTCGACGTCATCAGCGTGGCCGACGCCGACGGGGTCGTGCGCTCCGACGACCCCGAACTGACGCTGCCCCATCCGCGGGCCGCGCAACGCGCCTTCGTGCTCGTGCCGTGGCTCGAGATCGAGCCCGACGCCGAACTCGTGACGCCCGACGGCCCTCGGCGGGTCGCCGAGCTGGCCACGGCGCTGCCGCAGGCCGAGCAGGACGGTGTACGCCGGATCGGACCGCTGTGATGAGCGGATCCACCGCACCCAAGAAGGACGACGACGAACAGCAGGGCATGGGGCCGACCAAGCCGCTCGACCTGGTCCTCGTGGCCGTCATCGTGGGTGTCACGGCCTGGATCCTGGTGCGCTACAACTACTCCAGCGTGCCGCCGATCCCGGCGCTGGCCGGCATCGTCCTCTATGTCCTCGCGGTGATCGAGGCCGTCACCGGGTTCATCGTGCATGCTCGGGTCCAGGGTCGCCAGGTCGGCCGGGCCCGCGGACAGCTGCACCCGCTGACCGCGGCGCGGGTGCTGGCGCTGGCCAAGGCGTCGGCGATCCTGGGGGCCATCGCCACCGGGCTGTGGGCCGGAATCCTGGTGTTCCTGCTCAACCAGACCGGTGTCACCGCCGCCCAGCACGACACGCCCGCCGCCGTCGTCGGGGTGATCGGCGGTGTGTTGCTCACCGTCGCCGCGCTCTGGCTCGAATACTGCTGCCGCGCCCCCGACGATCCCGACGACACCCCGGTCGACGGCGATACCCACCGGCATCCCGGGCCGGCCTGAGGTGCCGCGAACATCGACTGCGCGCGCGTGTATCGCATCGATGATTCGTGACTCTCCGCCGGGCTTGCGCGCCGCGAGCGAGCCCACCGGGTAAGTTGCACAGATATGACGACCTCCACCGGCCGTTCCACGGAAACCCGGCGCACGGGCCGCTCGGTCGGCCAGTGGTTGCTCGGGCTGCTGATCGTGCTCGCGCTGGCGGCCAGCATCCTGATGATCTTCAGCAACAATCTGTCGGTTGCCGGCACCCTGGCGGTGGTCGCGGCCCTGTGGGCAGCGGTCATCGGCGCGATCCTGGTGACCCGGTTCCGTAAGCAGGCCGAGACCGCCGAGGCCAAGAGCCGGGATCTGCGGTTGGTCTACGAATTGCAGCTCGAACGGGAGATCGCCGCCCGCAGGCAATACGAGCTGGACGTCGAGACCACCATCCGCAAGGAGATCTCCGCCGAATCCGGGACCGAACTGACCGCGCTCAAAGAGCAGGTGGTCTCACTGCGCGCGAGTCTGGAACGGCTGCTCGGCGAGTCCTTGCCCGACGACCAGGTCGCGCTGCCCAACGAGCGGCTGCGTGAGCTGGCGTCCGGCCTCGGCGGCGGTGGCCTCGGGCCCGATCGCTACGGCACCTCCTACGGGGATCTGGGACACGGCTCGGCCGCCTACGACTTCAGCGCCCCCGACGACAGTGTGGTCGCAGCCCGCGACTTCGCCGAGACCGTCCCCGCCGCCGACGACGGGCGTCACATCGAGCGCACGGCCGACCCGAACGAGATGACCGAGGTCATCCCCGTCGTCACCGAGGAGACGCTGTCCGGGAGTTTCGCCGCGTTCGGCACCGCACCGGAGCCGGACGAGACCGCATCGGTCGTCGAGGAACCGGTCGACCTGACGAGCACGCAGGCGCCCGCCCACCCCGGCCGGAATGAATCCGGGCCGAACGAGTCCCATCCCGCCGAGTCTGCGGTGTTTGTCGACGAGACACCCACCGACGAGTGGGACCGGCCTGCCCCGGACTCCGCCACCGAGACCGCGGGCGCCGAGACCGCGGGCGCCGAGACCGCAGGCGCCGAGCCCGAGCCGGAGTCGGCCCCCACATCCGAAGCCGTCCCGGCCCCCACATCCGAAGCCGTCCCGGCCCCCACATCCGAAGCCGTCCCGGCCCCCACATCTGAAGCCGTCCCGGCTTGGGCCCGTGGTCGTCACGAGACCGCCGCCGGGCCCGGAGCGGTCGGCGGGCGGCGCCGCGCCGATGAGCCGCAGGCGTCCACCGAGACCTCGGAGCCCGTCGACGACCCGGACAGTGCCCACTCCAACGGTCTGCCGGTCTCCGAACTGCTTCGGCAGCTCCGCAATGCCGAAGCAGGTAGCGGCGGTCGCCGCCGCCGGGGCGACTGAATCCCGCGTCCGCACACACGCCGCAGTTGCGGGCGGTGAGTCCGGTCACATGGATTGGATTCGCCCAATCCGGCGGCCTAGCCTGGCTGTGCAACGTCTGGTACCCGGCCGTCGCGGTCCGGCACAATCGCTGTGCCTCCGCGCGGCAGCCACGGGACTGGAACGATCCGGAGGACAACGGTGACCTCACCGAATGATGACGCCCGCGCGGCGTCTTCTGGTACCCGCCCCGCATCAGGGGCGATCCCCGGTATCTCCAATCTGCCCACCCCGGCCCGCCTGACGGTCGGTCTCGTCTCGGCCGGACGGGTCGGCACCGCACTGGGCGAAGCACTCGAACGCGCCGGACATGTCGTCGGCGCCGTCGTCGCCCGTTCGCCGCAGTCCCGGCGACGCGTTGCGCAGCGACTGCCGGAATCGGCCGTCCTCGATCTCGCCGACGTCGTCGCCCGCTCCGAACTGCTCATCATCTCGGTTCCCGACGCGGTCCTGCCGTCGGTGATCGACGACGTCGCGGCCACCGGGGCACTGCGTCCGGGCACCCTGGTCGCCCACACCGCCGGCGCCCACGGCATCGGAATCCTTTCGCCGCTGGTCGAACTCGGCGCCATCGGATTGGCCATCCATCCCGCCATGACGTTCGTGGGGACCGTCGACGACACTGCGCGGCTTGCCCAGGCATGCTTCGGGATCACCGCGGCCGGCGAGGTCGGCGACGCTATCGCCTCGGCGCTCGTCCTGGAGATGGGCGGCGAGCCGGTGCGGGTGGCCGAGGCCGACCGCACGCTCTACCACGCCGCCCTCGCCCACGGCGGCAACCACCTCGTCGCCCTCGTCGACGACGCCATCAGCGCCCTGAACCGCGCGATCGCCGGCTCCGGCGGTGCCGGACAGTCCACCGCGACCGTCGACGGGAACCCGGTCCGGCTGGCCGAACGCATCCTCGCGCCTCTGCTCACCGCGTCGCTGCAGAATGTTCTCGACCTCGGCGCCGGCGCACTCACCGGCCCGGTGGCCCGCGGTGACGCCGACGCCGTCGCCGCCCACCTCGCGGCGCTGCGGACACTGCCCGACGCGGATACCGACGACTCGATCGCCGAGGCCTACCGCATCCTCGCCCGCCGTGCCGCCCACCAATCCGGCGCGCCGCCGGCTGTTCTCGACGTATTGGAGCCACGATGAGCGCACACGTCGTCGCTGATGAGACCAACCTCTACACACCCGGGACGCTCACCGTGCACCGGGAGCCGCAGACCCTGCACCGCGTGAGTAATGCGTTGCGCCGCGCGGGCAAACGCGTCGTGCTGGTGCCGACGATGGGCGCCCTGCATGCCGGTCATCTGCAACTGGTGCGTGCTGCGAAGGGCAAGGGTGACGCCGTCGTCATCGTGTCGATCTTCGTCAATCCCTTGCAATTCGGTGTCGGCGAGGATCTCGACGCCTACCCGCGCACCTTCGACGCCGATCTCGAACTGCTGCGCCCGCTCGGTGTCGAGTTGGTCTTCGCGCCGACCGAGGCCGCGATGTACCCCGACGGCCGCCGCACGACGATCCAGCCGGGACCCGTCGGCGACATCCTCGACGGCGCCGCGCGCCCCGGGCACTTCGCCGGAATGCTCACCGTCGTCAACAAACTCCTCGCCATCGCGGCCCCGCACGCCGCGTACTTCGGTGAAAAGGACTACCAGCAACTGGTTCTCATCACGCAGATGGCCGCCGACCTGAACATGGATGTCGAGATCGTCGGGGTGCCGACGGTCCGTGAATCCGACGGCCTCGCGATGAGCTCACGCAACCGCTACCTCGATGCCGGCCAGCGTGAACTGGCGACCGCCCTGTCGGCGGCGCTGACCGCCGGATCGCATGCCGCCCCGGGCGGCAAGGACGCCATTCTCCATGCCGCGCATGCAGTTCTGGCGTCCGCACCCGACATCGAGCTCGACTACTTGGCCCTGCGTGGCCGGTCGTTGGAGGAGGCGCCGGACAAGGGCCACGGGCGGCTGCTCGTCGCCGCCCGCCTCGGTCCGGCGCGGCTGATCGACAACGTCGGCGTCGCGATCGGCCTGAGTCTGGAAGAACGCGCGGCCGGCTCCCCGTGAGCAAGTAGAACACCCACTGAGACAACATATTTCCTATCGAACGCACCGCCGATTCCGGAGGACCGCACATGCTACGCACCATGATGACCTCAAAGATCCACCGCGCCACCGTCACCCAGGCCGACCTGCACTATGTCGGCTCGGTGACCATCGACGCCGACCTGCTCGACGCCGCCGATCTCCTCGAGGGGGAGCAGGTCACCATCGTCGACATCACCAATGGCGCCCGCCTGGAAACCTATGCGATCGCCGGCGAGCGTGGTACCGGAGTCATCGGGATCAACGGTGCCGCAGCACATCTCGTTGCGCCCGGGGATCTGGTGATCATCATCGCCTACGGGATGCTCGACGCGCAGGAGATCGCCGACTACGCCCCGCACGTCGTCTTCGTCGACGAGCGCAACCGCATCCTGGAACAAGGTGCCGATCCCGCCCGCGCGCCCGAGGGCTCGGGATTGCGGGATCCGCGGCACGTCGACGAATTCGCCGTCGCCGGGATCTGATGCTCCTCACCATCGAAACCGGCAACACGAACACCCATCTCGGGGTGTTCGCCGGCACCGGCGCGCACGCCAGCCTCGTCCGCGACTGGCGTCTGCACACCGAGCCCGAACGCACTGCCGACGAACTGGCCCTGCTGATCAGGGGACTGCTCGGCTCCGACGTCGAGCAGGTGACCGGTGTGGCGGCCCTGTCCACCGTGCCGTCGTTGCTCCGGGAGACGCGGGTGATGGTCGGTCGGTACTTCGACAACCCGCACAACGTGATTCTCGAACCCGGTGTGCGCACCGGTGTTCCGCTGCTGGTCGACAACCCCAAAGAGGTGGGCGCCGACCGCGTCGCCAACTGCCTTGCCGCGCACCACAAATTCGGCGGACCGACGATCGTGGTCGCGTGCGGAACGGCCACCGTCGTCGACGCGGTGTCGGCGCGCGGCGAGTTTCTCGGCGGTGCGATCGCCCCCGGCGTCGACCTCGGCGTCGAGGCCCTGAGTGAGCACACCGTCACCGTCCGCAAGGTGGAGCTGATGCCGCCGCGCAGTGTGCTCGGCAAGAACACCATGGAGGCGTTGCAGTCGGGCATCCTCTTCGGCTTCGCCGCGCAGATCGACGGGCTCGTCGAACGCATCCGCACCACCGTCCCCGGATTCGACGGCGACGTCACCGTCGTCGCCACCGGCTACCTGGCGCCGCTGATGTTCGACGAATGCCGGACCCTGAGCACCCACCACACCCACCTCACGCTCGAGGGACTGCGACTGGTCCACGAGCGCAGCAAAGCCGCAACCACCCGCCGCAAATAGCCACCGGCCGTCACCACCTGGGGCGACTTTCGCCCGCAGCTGCACAAAATGTGGACCGTCGGACGCCACTGTGGCAAACTGTCCGGCGTGATCAAGAGCTGTCCGGAGTGTTGTCAGGGCTGAGTCCGCATCTGCGGCCGCCCTCCTTCGTGCTCCCTGCTCATCTTTCTGATCACTTTCGAGGTTTCTCACCATGACCGCATCGGTCCGGGTTCTCGCACCCGTCTCGGCACCAGCCCCCGACGCCCCACTCTCCCTGCAGGCCACCGACTACCGGTCCGCGATTGCCGCGGGCGCCACTGCCGTCGACATCCGCAGCCACCGCAAACGGCAGACCGACGGTGCATTGATCGGGGCCCTGGCACTCGACGCCGCCGAAGCGTTGGACCTGCTCACCCCGGGTTCGCCGTCGGCGCTGCGCTCGGCGACCGCCGGCGCCCGCTGGATCCTCGTGTCCGACGACGGCCACGAAGCCGAATGGCTGACATGGCATCTGCAGGCCCGCGGGGTGACCGGCGCGGTGTTCGTCGTCGGTGGCCATCGCAGTCTTCGGCGGGCCGGGATCAACGGCCTGATCAACCAGGGCGAGTTCGACGTCTTCTCCGCCCACTGAACCGGTACCCGTCGCGTCGGCGCCGGTCGACTCCCGTCGACAGATGCCACAACTTGGTACCCGCCGCTGCCGACGAATACCCTCACGTGCGTGAGTGACGCCCAGACTTCCCAGGCCGCGACCGCCGCCACTGCCGGTGGCGATCCGAGTGCAGACGAGCAGACCCCGGAGCAGTTACGCATCCGCCGGGGCAAGCGCGAGCGCATCCTGGATACCGGACGCGAGGCCTACCCGGTATCGATCCCGCGCACCCACAGCCTGGCCGAGATCCGCGCGCAGTTCCCCGACCTGGCGGCCGGCACCGAGACCGGCGAGATCGTCGGCGTCGCCGGCCGCGTCATCTTCTTGCGCAACAAGGGCAAGCTCTGCTTCGCCACGCTGCAGGAGGGTGACGGCACCCAGCTGCAGGCGATGGTCTCGTTCAACGGCGTCGGGGAGGAGTCGCTGACGCGGTGGAAGACCGACGTCGACCTCGGCGACATCGTGTTCGTCCACGGCCAGGTGATCAGTTCGCGCACCGGCGAGCTGTCGGTGATGGCCGACAGCTGGGCGATGGCATCGAAGTCGTTGCGGCCGCTGCCGGTGGCGCACAAGGAGATGAACGAGGAGACCCGCGTCCGGCAACGCTACGTCGATCTCATCATGCGGCCCGAGGCGCGCAGCATCGCCCGCACCCGGATCTCGGTGATGGCCGAACTCCGGGCGGCACTGGACCGGCGCGCGTTCCTGGAGGTCGAGACGCCGATGCTGCAGACGTTGCACGGTGGGGCGGCGGCGCGGCCGTTCGTCACCCATTCCAACGCCTTCGACATCGACCTGTATCTGCGTATCGCACCGGAGCTGTTCCTCAAGCGGTGCGTCGTCGGCGGCATCGAGCGCGTCTTCGAGATCAACCGCAACTTCCGCAACGAGGGCGCCGACTCCACCCACTCGCCCGAGTTCGCGATGCTGGAGACCTATCAGGCCTACGGCACCTACGACGACGCCGCGGTGATGACTCGTGAACTGGTGCAAGAGGTTTCGCAGGGAGTGCTCGGCACGCTGACCCCGACGATGCCCGACGGCGAGATCTACGACCTCTCCGGCGAGTGGACCTCACTCGAGATGTATCCGTCGCTGTCGGAGGCGTTGGGCCAGGAGATCGTCCCGCAGAGCGCAGCGACGGGAAATGAGTCCGGCACGAGCGTCGACGAGTTGCTCGCGATCGCGGCGAAGGTCGGCCTTGAGGTCCCGAAGGGCAAGGGTTACGGCCACGGCAAGCTCGTCGAGGAACTGTGGGAACACATGGTCGGCGAGAAGCTCACGCAGCCGGTGTTCGTCCGGGACTTCCCGGTGGAGACCTCGCCGCTGGTCCGCGCACACCGCAGCGTGCCCGGCGTCGTCGAGAAGTGGGACCTCTACGTCCGCGGCTTCGAGCTCGCCACCGGCTACTCCGAGCTCGTCGACCCCGTCATCCAGCGCGAACGCTTCGTCGACCAGGCCCGGCTGGCCGCCGCCGGTGACGACGAGGCCATGCGCCTCGACGAGGACTTCCTCGCCGCGATGGAGTACGGCATGCCGCCGACCGCGGGCACCGGCATGGGCATCGATCGCCTCCTGATGGCCCTGACCGGGCTCGGCATCCGCGAGACCATCCTCTTCCCGCTGGTCAAGCCGCGCGACTGAGCGGTCGGCGACGGCGCTGCTGGAACCGGGGGAAGAACCGTTCTTCCCCCACTTCTTCGATCGTCCCCCAGAAGTTTCTCGCCGAAGAACCGAGAAGTCACGGAAGAACCAGCAAGTCACGGAAGAACCAGCAAGTCACGGAAGAACGATGTGTCGGCGCGGGCGTCGACGTGCGTCCAGTCCGCCGGCGTCTCGAGGGTGTCGCTTTGCCGGCGCGCGACGGACGCGTCTGCGTCGGAGGCATCCGGGCCGCGCTGCGCGATCCGTGAGATGCGTTCGGCCTCATCGAGTTCCAGCCAGATTCCGGTGAACTCGACGCCGGTCTCGGCGGCCACGTCGGCGATCGCCTGCTGCTGGGTCCGGCTGCCGAAGACGGCGTCGGCGACCACGCTCATCCCGCGCCCCAGGTCGATGCGCGCCAGTCGGTCCAGCTCGGCGTAAACCCCCGCCCGGGCCTCCGGTGTGTAGGCGCTGCGCGGCAGGGCCTCGGTCATGGCGACGCCCGCGAGCCGCTTGCGCAGGACGTCGGTGCGCAGGATGCGCGCTCCCGGTGCCGGTTCGACGTCGCCGCCGACGGCCCGGGCAACGGTGGTCTTGCCGGTGCCCGATCCGCCGCCGATGGCGATGAGCCGCGGCGCGACCGGATCGGTGAACCCCAGTGCCAGCGCCAGATATCGTCGGGCGTCGTCGGTGGCGTCCGCGGCCGCCGACACGTGCGCGCGGACGGTGGCGCGCACCGCCAGCATGGCCGGGAGCAGGCAGAAGCCGTCCTCGTCGGCGGCGGAGAGGTCCAGATAATGGTTGACGACGACGTTGGCCTCGTGCCGCAGTCCGCGCGCCCACAGATCCATCACCAGGAAGGCGAGGTCGTAGAGCACGTCGGTGGTGGCCATCTCCTCGTCGAATTCCAGGCAGTCGAATGGGACGGGCCGGCCGTCGATGACCGCGATGTTGCCCAGGTGCAGGTCGCCGTGCACGCGGCGCACCCGTCCGGCGCGGGCACGGGCGTCGAAGAGGTCGGCGTGCGCGGTGATCATCGCGGTGATCCGGTCGGTGACCTGCCGGGCCGTGGCGGGATCGAGGACGTCCGGGAACACCGACATGCTCGCCAGATTGCCATCGACGATCTCCTGCAGCCGGGCCGCGCCCTGCGGATCGTCGCGCACCGGTGAGGTCGCATGGAGGTCGACGACGCTCTCGGCGAGCAACCGCAGGAAGGCATCGTCGAGACGGCCCGGTTCGGCGCGCTGTACCAACAGCGCTCCGTCGTCGAAGCGCGTCATCTCGAGCACCCAGTCGAGCGTCTCGCCCGGCCCGTCGAGGGTAGGCGAAGCATCGTCGGCGCGGCGGATCGCATGCACCGCGCGGTACAGCTCGGGCGCGAACCGCTGATTGAGCTCGAGCTCCTTGACGAGGACGTCGTGCCGCAGCTCCGGGGTGGAGAAGTCGAAGAACCGCAGGCGCACCGGGCGTTTCATCTTCCACGCCCGCGGCCCGTTCAGGAACACGAAGGCGCCGTGCGTGACGATCCGCGTGGTCGGCACGGTCGGGTCGAGGGCACCCGCCCGGGTGAGGAGATCCTCGGCCGTATCGAAGCCTTCGGGGTGCTTCGTCGTCGCCATACGTCCATCCGATCACAGCCGGCCGGGGGTCGCCAACAGGCCAAGAATCCAATGACAGTCGTACGGCCGCGAAAACGCGAACCGCGAGAAGTGCGGTCGACATGCCGATCCCGGATGCCCCGAGCCGCGCCGAGAATTGCGGTCACCTCTCTTCTTAACCCGACCAGCAACAGGGTGCGGCACACCAGTCCAGCGGCCCAGCCACCCACCAGGGTGCGAGCAGGGCCCCCTGTCGAAGCGGGGAATCAGGGAAACTCGTGCCGCCGGCACCACAAGCCCCGGTGCCGTTCAAGACGCAGGAGAGGAGCCAACCGACAGGCTGGATTGCGCGACCACGAACAATGTAGTCAGTTTCCGACTATCTGTCAGAAACTGACACACGAGGTTAGGTTCAGAGCATGAGCACGAAACCGGCGTCGCTACGCGAACGCCGAACGGCGCAAACGCGCACAGAGCTGTCGGCGGTCGCCGCCGACCTGTTCATCCGGGACGGGCTCGCCGATACCACGGTCGAACGGATCGCCGCCGAGGCGGGCGTCTCCACACGCACCTTCCATCGATATTTCGTCACCAAGGAGGAGGCGATCGCGCCGACCCTCGACGCCTGTTGGCACGAGTACGTCGACGCCGTCGATCGGCAGCCCGGGGACCGGCAGATCGTCGACGTCCTGGTCTCGGCGCTGACCTCGACATTCGATGGCCAGTTGGGACGGCGTCACCGAGAGCTTCTCCGGTCGTTGCCCGAATCTCCGGCGCTCAAACCGATCTGGGAATCGGTGCATGCGCGCAGCGCCGAGGGACTGCGCACAGTCTTGGCGAGCCGGCTGGGTCTCGACCCGAGCTCGTTGCACGCACGCTTCGCGGCAACATGTGTGGTCGCGGCCAACAGATTGGCCGTGGAGGAATGGGCCGCCGACACACGGGCCTCGGTGCCCGACGTGACACGCAGGTGCCTTGAGCTTCTCGGCGCTGGAGTACTACAAACATTGGCCCCGATGATGAAAGAAGGAGAACAATGATGAGTACAGGACGACTGGCAGGCAAGGTCGCATTCGTGACCGGTGCAGCCCGTGGACAGGGCCGGGCGGAGGCACTGCTCTTCGCCGAGCAAGGAGCCGACGTCATCGTCACCGATCTATGCGCAATCCCCGCCCAAACAGATTATCCCGCAGCAACTCCCGGTGATCTCGACGAAACCGTGGCGCTCCTCGAGAAGACCGGACGGAAGGTCGTTCACGCGATCACCGATGTGCGCGACCTTGCTGCGCTCGAGGAGCTGGTGGGTCGCGGTGTCGACGAGCTCGGGCGCCTCGACATCGTGGTGGCGAATGCCGGCATCGTTTCGTGGGGGCGATTCTGGGAGATGACGCCCCAGCGCTGGCAGGACATGATCGACATCAACCTCACCGATGTCTTCAATACGCTTCGCGCGGCGGCGCCGGCCATGATCGATGCCGGCAACGGCGGCTCCATCATCGCCACGAGCTCGGTGGCAGGAATCAAATCCCTTCCGGGGCAGGCGCATTACAGTGCGGCCAAGCATGGCGTCGTCGGACTGGCGAAGTCTGCGGCAATCGAGTTGGCGCCTTACAACATCCGGGTGAACACCGTCCACCCGTGGGGCGTCTCGACCGCGATGGGCGCGATGGGCGTCGACGGCGAGAAGGTCTTCGCCGACAATCCCTCATACACCGCGGCGATGGGCCAATTCCTCTTCGAGCCACCGATTTCCAGCCCCGAGGACATCGCGAACTCCGTGTTGTTCCTCGCCAGTGACGAATCGCGGACGATCACGGGTACCCAGCTCACCGTCGATCACGGTGCCACGAAGATCTGAACCCTGGTCGATACGACCTCAGTCCAACTCCCGCTTGAGGACCTTCCCCGCCGCGTTGCGGGGAAAGGCGTCGACGAACACCACCGACCGCGGCACCTTGAAGTTCGCCAGATGTTCACGGGCGTAGGCGATGACGCGATCCTCATCGAGGCCGGCATCCGCGCGGACGGTGAGGTAGGCGCGTCCGACCTCTCCGAGCCGCTCGTCGGGGACGCCGATCACCGCCGACTCGGTGACGCCGTCGAGGCGGGCTAGGGTCTGTTCGACCTCGGCGGGGTAGACGTTGAAGCCGCCGCAGATGTACATGTCCTTGAGGCGGTCGGTGATGGTCAGGTTGCCGTGCTCATCGAGGGTGCCGATGTCGCCGGTGTGCAGCCAGCCGTCGGCGTCGATCGTCTCGGCGGTGGCCACCTCGTCGTCGAGGTAGCCGCGCATCACCATCTTCCCGCGGGCGAGCACCTCGCCCTGCTCGGACAGCGCGATCTCCATGCCGGCGAAGGCTCGTCCACATGTGTTGGCGACGGTGTCGTCATCGTCGTCGGGAGTGCAGGTGGAGACGAATCCGCTGGCCTCGGTGAGCCCGTAGGCGGTGATCACGGTGTCGACGCCGAGATCACGCTGGATGCGTTCGACCAGCACGACGGGCACGATCGACGCGCCCGTGACCACCAGCCGCAACGACGACAGGTCGAGGCTCGGGCGGGCGGGTTCGTCAAGGATGGTCTGGAAGATGGTCGGCGCCCCGGGAAAGACGGTGATCCGTTGCGCGGCAACCTGCTTCATCGCCTCGGTGGGTGAGTACACGGCCTGCGGGATCATCGTCGCGCCGAACAGCGTGCAGGGCAGGATGCCCGCCTTGTAGCCGAAGGTGTGGAAGTACGGGTTGACCATCAGGTAGCGGTCGTCGGGGGAGAGCCGGCCGTTGGCGCCCCAGGCGTGCGAGCCGGCGACGGTCTGACGATGTTCGGCCAGTACACCTTTCGACTTTCCGGTGGTACCGGACGTGAAGAGGATGTCCGACAGGTCGTCGGGTGCGACGGCGTCGGCGCGGGCGTGTGCCTGCGCGCGAGTGTCCGCGGTGGCGCGCGCGCGGAAGTCGTCCCAGCCCAGGGCGCCGTCAGCCTCGACGCGATTGTCCGAGAGCGGGATTCGTACGACCAGGTCGGGCATCGACCCCCGGTGTGCGGTCATCAGCTCGGCGGCGTGATCGGTGCCGAGGAATTCGCCCGACACCAGCACGGCGCGGGCGTCCGACCGTTCGATGACGTCGACCGCCTCGCCCGCGGTGTAGCGGGTGTTGAGGGGGACGAGCACGCCGCCGGCGTAGTGGATGCCCAGCGCTGCGACCGGCCAGTGATGGCTGTTGGGTGACCAGAGCGCGACCCGATCGCCGTGGGCGATGCCCGACGCGATCAGCGCGGCGGCGACCTCGACGACCCGATCGTGCAATTGCGACCACGTGTACTCGACCGGGGTGTTCCACTGGGTGTCGACGAGGGCGGGGCGATCCGGCCATTCGCGAACTGCCCGGCGCAACGCGGCAGGGGTCGTCGAGACACTCTCCATCTCACCAACCTAGCACTTGCTTGGTAGGCTATGCTAGCGGTCATGGCCTCGATCGATCTCGCTGACAGGTCCCTCGACCTCGGCGAATGGGCAGCAGCGACGCCCGACGCAGACGCGGTGTTCACCGCCGCGGTGCGCGAATGGCTGACCGAGAACCTCGTCGGCGACTTCGCGGCACTGCGCGGACGCGGTGGCCCGGGCAGCGAGCACGAGTTCTTCGCCCAGCGGCTCGAATGGGATCGTTATCTCGCACGCGCCGGATGGACATGTCTGGGCTGGCCCGTCCGCCACGGCGGGCGCGGTGCGACCCTCGACCAGCGCATCATCTTCCATCAGGAATACGCGCGTGCCGACGCGCCGGCACGCGTGAACCACCTCGGCGAAGAGCTCCTCGGCCCGACACTCATCGAGTTCGGCACCGAGGAACAGAAACAGCGCTTCCTGCCGGGGATAGTCGACGTCACCGAACTGTGGGCGCAGGGGTACTCCGAGCCCGGCGCCGGCTCGGACCTGGCGGCCGTCTCCACGTCCGCGCGACTCGAAGACGGGCGCTGGCACCTCGACGGGCAGAAGATCTGGACCTCGTTGGCGCACGTCGCACAATGGGCGTTCGTGCTGTGTCGCACCGAACCGGGCTCGACGCGCCACCATGGTCTGAGCTTCCTGCTCGTCCCCCTCGACCAGGACGGCATCACCGTCCGGCCCATCCAACAGCTCACCGGCACATCGGAATTCAACGAGGTCTTCTTCGACGACGCGGTCACCGACGCCGATCTCATCGTCGGTGAACCCGGTGGCGGCTGGCCGGTCGCGATGGGGCTGCTGCAGTTCGAGCGGGGTGTCTCCACCCTCGGTCAGCAGGTCGGTTTCGCCCGCGAACTCGAGGCCGTCACCGCGCTTGCCCGGCGCAACGGGGCTCTGGACAACCCGGAGATCGCCACCCGCATCGCCCGCGCGGGCATCGGGCTGCGCGTGATGCGCGCCCACGCCCCGGCCGTCATCGACGCCGCACCCGGCGCCGACTCGGTGGCAAAACTGTTGTGGGCCAACTGGCATCGCGATCTCGGCGAGCTCGCCATGGATGTGGTGGGGGCGGCGTCATTGATCGGACCCGACGCGACGGTCGAGGGCGTACCCAACGACATCACCGATCCCGAGCACGTCGAACTCGACGAATGGCAACGGCTGTACCTGTTCACCCGCGCCGACACCATCTACGGCGGCTCGAACGAGGTACAGCGCAACATCATCGCCGAGCGGGTGCTCGGCCTACCACGAGAGGCACGCGTATGACCGTCTCGGACAGTCGGACCCATCGGTCCCCGTTGGCCGACCCGCCCGCGGAGACCCCCGGACACGGGCTACTGGCGGGCCGCAAGGTCGTCGTCACCGCCGCGGCGGGCACCGGCATCGGATTCGCGACCGCCCGGCGGGCGTTGCTGGAGGGCGCCGAGGTACTCGTCAGCGACTGGCACGAACGCCGTCTTGCCGAGGCGCAGGCCGAGCTGGCGGCCCAGTTCCCCGACCAACAGGTGGCGCACGCCGTCTGCGACGTCTCCGACACCGGCCAGGTCGACGCGCTGATCTCCCGCGCCGCAGACGAACTCGGCCGCATCGACGTCCTCGTCAACAATGCAGGCCTCGGTGGCGAGACCCCCGTCGCCGACATGACCGACGAACAATGGGATCGCGTCATCGACATCACCCTCAACGGCACGTTCCGGGCGACCCGCGCCGCGCTGCGCTACTTTCGCGCCGTCGAGCACGGCGGCGTCATCGTCAACAACGCGTCGGTACTCGGCTGGCGCGCACAGCGCGGACAAGCCCATTACGCCGCGGCGAAGGCCGGCGTGATGGCACTGACGCGGTGCGCCGCAATCGAAGCCGCCGATGTCGGGGTCCGGATCAACGCCGTCGCACCCTCGATCGCCAAACACCCGTTCCTCGCCAAGGTCACCAGCGACGACCTCCTCGACGAACTCGCCGCACGCGAGGCCTACGGCCGGGCGGCCGAAGTGTGGGAGGTCGCCGCCACCATCGCCATGCTCGCCAGCGACTACACCACCTACCTGACCGGTGAGGTCGTATCCATCTCCAGTCAGCGCGCCTGACCCCGAATGCCCAGCAGGAGAACACATGTCCGCACCGCAGGCCTACATCGTCGACGCCGTCCGTACCCCGGTCGGCAAACGCAACGGTTCGCTGGCCAAGACACATCCCGCCGATCTCGGTGCACACGTCATCAGCGCGATCCTCGAACGCACCGGCATCGACCCGATGGTGGTCGACGACGTGGTCTTCGGCTGCGTCGACGCGATCGGGCCGCAGGCCGGAAACATCGCGCGCACGGCGTGGCTCGCGGCGGGCGGCCCGCTCGCGATTCCCGGCACCACCGTCGACCGGCAGTGCGGATCGTCCCAGCAGGCCATCCATTTCGCGGCCCAAGGCGTGTTGAGCGGCACGCAGGACGTGGTGCTCGCCGGCGGCGTGCAGAACATGAGCGCGATCCCGATCAGCCAGGCGATGATCGCCGGCCGCGAGTTCGGATTCACCACACCCACAGCCGAATCGGTCGGCTGGCGCGAACATGTCGGCGACGCCGAGATCTCCCAGTTCGCCGGCGCCGACGCGATGGCGCAGAAGTGGGATATCAGCCGTGCGGACATGGAGGCCTGGGCGTTGCAGTCGCATGAGCGGGCGCGTCACGCCATCGCCGAGGGGCGATTCGACAACGAGACCGTGGCGCTGGGCGACTGCGTCGTCGACGAATGCCCGCGTGAGACGTCGCTGGCGAAGATGGCGGGGTTGGCGCCGCTGGCCGACGGCTCGCGGCTGACCGCGGCGGTTGCCTCGCAGATCTCCGATGGCGCGTCGGCAACCCTCGTCGTCTCCGAACGCGCACTCGCCGAACACAATCTGACGCCCCGGGCCCGGATCCATCACCTGTCGGTGCGCGGTGACGACCCGGTGATGATGCTGTCGGCGCCGATCCCGGCCACCGCCTACGCATTGGAGCGGGCCGGGATGAGCATCGACGACATCGATGTCATCGAGATCAACGAGGCGTTCGCCTCGGTGGTGCTGGCGTGGCTGAAGGAGACCGGCGCCGACCCGGCCAAGGTCAACCCCAACGGCGGCGCCATCGCGCTCGGCCATCCGCTCGGCGCGACCGGGGCGAAGCTCTTCGCGACCCTGCTCAACGAACTGGAACGCACCGGTGGCCGCTACGGCCTGCAGACCATGTGCGAGGGCGGCGGTACCGCCAACGTCACCATCATCGAGCGCCTGGGCTGACTGCTCGCCGCCGACGGCACTCGGCGAATCTGAGTACGGGAGAATCTGGGTACGGGCGTTGCCACATATCTGTGACGTGGCGCATACTATGGCAGAGCGCGCGGAGGGACGAGCGGACCAACCATGGGAGAGTGTCGATGACCAAGCCTGCTGATGTGACCGGCACAACCGGGGGACATGTCTCCTCCGAGACGCATTCGATGACCGAATTGCTGGAGATCCAGCGCGCAGCCTTCCTGCGCGACGGTATCCCCGATGCGGCGACGCGCATCGACCGGATCACCCGGCTCTCGTCGCTGCTGCTCGATCACGCCGACGAGATCGCCGACGCGCTGACCATCGACTTCGGCTCCCGCCCGAGGGATCTCAGTATCGCTGCCGACATTGCCGGGTGCATGGTCGACCTCACCCACCAGCGGCGCGGGGTCCGGGAGTGGATGGCCGATACGGTATCGGCGCGAGTCCAGGGCGCGCTCGGGTTCAAGCAGCGGGTCCGGCATGATCCGCTCGGGGTCGTCGGCATCATGGGCCCCTGGAACTTTCCCCTGCAGTTGACCTTCGTGCCCGCGGGTTCGGCGTTCGCTGCCGGCAACCGCGTGCTGATGCGCCCGTCCTCGATCACCGCGCGCACCACCGAGGTGATCGCTCGGCACGCGCCCGACTACTTCTCCATCGAGGAGCTCGCGGTCATCACGTCCAAGCACGGGGGCGGATCGGATTTCGCGAAGCTCAAGGTCGATCACCTGTTCTTCACCGGTTCCCCCGAGGTGGGTGCATCGGTGGCGCAGGAGGCCGGCAAGAATCTGGTGCCGGTGACCCTGGAACTCGGCGGCAAGAACCCGGCCGTCGTCGACGTCTCCGCCGACATCGACAAGGCCGCGACGATGCTCGCCGACGCCCGCATGGTCAACGGCGGTCAGGTGTGCCTGTGCCCCGACTACGTCTTCGTGCCGGAGGCCCGGCTCGGCGAGTTCACCGACAAGATGATGGCGCGCTGGACCGCCAACTTCGCCACCATCTACGACAACCCCGAGTACACCTCGACCATCAACCAGAAGAACTACGACCGCATCATCGGTCTCATCGACGACGCGGTCTCGCTCGGTGCCGACAAGCGACAGGTGATCCCCGGCGGCGAGCCGCTGCCCTCGGCGGAGCGCCGAAAGATCCCGCCGACCCTGCTGACCGGCGTCAAGTCCGGCATGAAGATCACCGAGGACGAGGTGTTCGGCCCGGTGCTCACCGTCTACCCGTACCGCGACCTCACCGAGGCGATCAGCTACATCGCGAGCCACCCGCATCCGCTGACGATGTACTGGCGTGGCGACGACAACGACAACTTCGTGCGCCTCGCCGACAACACGCGCAGCGGGTCGATCATCAACGACTTCGCGCTGCACATGTTCGGCGCCGAACTCCCGTTCGGCGGTGTCGGGCGCAGCGGCATGGGCGCCTACCACGGCAAGACCGGCTTCGACACGTTCAGTCACGCACGCGCCGTGGCCTTTTCGACCATGCCGGTCAGCATCGCCGAGATGATGGCGCCGCCGTTCACCAATCGTGACAAGCGGATGACCAATCTTCAGATGAAGCTGTGGACCAAGCTCAATGCGCGCGCACAGAAGAAGGCGCGCAAACGCTGATCGCTCGCACCGCCACCCCCGTACCCAAGCACTTGCTAGGGTACGGGGGTGGCGTCACGTAACGGTACTTCTCGTCGCGACGAGCTGTTGACGACGGCGGGTCGGATGTTCGCCGAACAAGGGCTGCGCTCGACGACGGTGCGCGACATCGCCGACGCCGCCGGCATCCTTTCCGGCAGTCTCTACCATCACTTCGACTCCAAGGAGTCGATCGTCGACGAGATCCTGCGCGGCTTTCTCGACGGCCTGTTCACCCGGTATCAGCAGATCGCCGGCGCCGGGCTCTCCGCGGCACAAACGTTGCGGCAGTTGGTGATCGCCTCGTTCGAGTCGATCGACGCCGACCACAACGCGGTCGCGATCTACCAGGACGAGGCCAAACGCCTTGCACCGCAGGATCGTTTCGCCTACATCCGGGAGCGCAACACCGAATTCCGGTCGCTGTGGCATGCGGTGCTCGCGCGCGGGGTCGCCGACGGCGAGTTCCGCGCCGACCTCGACGTCGAACTCGTCTACCGCTTCTTGCGCGACACCGTGTGGGTGGCGGTGCGCTGGTACCGGCCCGGCGGATCGCTCTCGGTCGAGCAGATCGCCGACCAGTACCTGTCGGTCGTGCTCGACGGAATCCTGCCGCGCTGAGGGCGTTTCGGCCGGGCGCAGTCCTGGCGCAGCAGGGTTCTCACGCCTTGTCGAACACATCACCGGGCGACTGCGCCGCGGCGGCTCGTACGAGCCAGCGGCGCAACACGGCGGTGTCGGTGCAGGAATCGATGCGGTCACGCTCGGCGGCGGTGAGCTCGATGCCGCGGTCGGCGAGGAGGTCGTGGATTCCCTCGACAAGCCCCTCGGCGATGCCCTGGTTGTAGTAGCGGCGTGCGAAGTCACTCGTGTACCGCTCACCGGATGTCACTGTCACGAGTTCCTCCAAGTAGTCGCCGTCGTCGTCGGACAGGATGCTCAATACCAGGTCAGTGTAGTCACCGATCTCCGCCGTGTACTCCCCGAACGCCTGCACCAATCGAGCCAGCGTCTCCTTGGTGATCTCGTGGGTCAGCAAAGACAACACCGCCACCGGCGGATCGGTGTCCGGCGAAATGATCGGCACCTGCGCCGGACCGATGACGACCGGAATCACCTGCGACCGGCCGCCGAGCACGATCGGGGTTCGTGCCCACTCGGCCACCACGTCGGAGGCGCACACCACCATGAGCACAACCGGGCAGGCCAACCTCGATCGCAACGACACCACATACTCCGGCCAGACATACACCTTGGTGTCGTCGATGCTGCGTTGCACTTCGTAGACCACTCCCAGCAGTGGGCGGCCATCCGGGTCACGCACCGTCACCACCGAATCTGCCCGGCGCTCCTTGTGGGTGACCTCGGTCAGATCTGGAGATTCCAAGGTCGCCGAATCGTACTCGGGGACATCGAGATCGGTGAGAGCTGAGAGAACCTCGACCGGGAACGCCGGCTGACGGCGCACCAGGTCGATCAGAACCTCATGCTCATCCGACGGCATTCCGCAACGCTAGACCCGAAACCATCGACCACCGGAACCGCCATCCACAGGCACCTGCGCAGGATTTTCGGGCGGCTGGTGAATCCGGTGATCAGTGTCCGGTCGTGAAACGTTCCCGGTTGTGCTTGTGCTGTTCAATCTCGTCGACGAATGCCAGCGTGAAGTCGGCGCTCCGAAGATGACGATGTGTGTGCTCATGGCCGGGATCGCCGCGCTCACCGCAGCGCATTCCCGTCGGCGAGCGCAGAGATACGGCTGAGCAGCCGGGCGACACCGGTGATCGGCGGGGCGCCGCGGCGTCCGAACTCGTCTCGGCCGACGGCGCTGTGGATCGTCACGGGTGCGTCGTGTTCATAGAGCACGTCGATCGCGTACACGAAACGTTGTGCCGGTTCCCGCTCGCAGGATGACAGGTCGGGTACCTCGGTGATGGTCCACGATCGGTGGCGACGGACCAGGCGTAGATAATCGGTGGCGCCGAGAGGTCGGGCGCACAGCTCGCCGAATCGCACCCCGAGATGGTCGGGGCCGGCATCCCAGGCGAGCAGCGACCGGCCGTCGAGCCGCACCTCGACGCCGGGGCGAGACTCGGCCGCATGCTCCGTCGAGACCGGCGGCGTCACGATCCACCGCCCCGACGCGAAACCCGACTCATGGTGTGCGTGGGTGCGATAGTCCGTGCCCGCATCGAGTTCGATTACCCGGCAGTGCGTTTCGATCAGCCCGATGGTCGGGATGAAGGTGTGATGCATCAAGGGATTCGGCATCAGATCCGGCGGTCGGCAATTGGAGCTGAGGACGACCCGGACACCACGTCGAATCGCGGTCTCGAGCAGTCGGTGGACGAAGATGCCGTCGGCGCGGTCGTCGACGTTCAGTTCGTCGAAGCACAGTAGACCGACGCCGGACAGCAGGTGATCGACCGCGCCGGCGAGGCCGTGGTGCTCACGGATCAACACGTGCAGATCCCTGGCGAATTCATGCCAGTGCACACGCATGACAATTCCGGTCGGAAGCGCTGCCGCACAGGTGTCGAGCAGCCAGGTCTTGCCGGTGCCGGGCGGACCGACCAGGTAGACGTTCCCGGTGCCGGAGAGCGCGTCGACAGCATGCAATTGGGCGGCATCGAGGAAGAAGCCGGCATCTTGTGCGGTGCGCCGAAAGGCTTCTGGATCGATGACCGCCCGGTGAACCCGCCTGGTCGGTAACAAGCCCATGCCGCGAACTCTACCAATGTAGAGTCCGCCGATGGACGCCGATAGGATGTGAGTCATGCCTCGTCCGGGTCGCCGTCTGTTGATCGCCGACGCCGCAATCGAACTCGCTGCCGCCGGTGGCAACCACGCGGTCACGCACCGGGCGATCGATCAACATCTCGGCTTGCCCAACGGGTCGACCTCGTACTACTTCCGCACGCGGGGCACGCTGATCGCCGCGGCAGCGGATCGATTGATCGCCGTGTCGCAGGGCGCTTTCAGCAAGCTCACCGGCAGCGCGGACCGACCGCCGATCGAGGTGATCGCCGACTACACCACCGAACTCGTGACCGAGCGCCGCGCCGAGGTACTCGCCCGTCAGGCGCTGCTACTCGAGACCGGTTTGTCGGCGGATGTGCACGAGCGGCTGGCCCGGTGCTTCTTCTCGGTGCCGGCGGCCACCGCACTCATGGCGGGTAGGCCGGCACCGGCGGTCGCCGCGAATCAGTTGATCACGGTCCTCGAGGGAATCGTGTTCGCCCACACCCAGGGGGCCGATGCTACGAGGACGCGTGGGCGCCGACGTGCGATCCGCGGTCTCCTCGCCGAGACCTGCCCGCATCTGGTCGATGCCGAATAGCTCTGTCCGGAAGGGAAAGTCAGCCCAGCGCGCCCAGCGCCTTGAGCCGTTCGTGTGCCTGGGACATGATCGTCTGGACCAGATCGTTGCAGCTGGGCAGGTCCTCGATCATGCCGACCACCTGCCCGGAGGCCAGTACGCCGGCATCGGTGTTGCCCTCGACGAGACCGGCGCGCAACAACATCGGGGTGTTGCCTGCCATGATGATCTGCTGCCAGGTGCGCTCACCCGAGCGGCGCATCGCCCGTCCGTCGCGCAGCATCGCGGTCCAGCGCATCCCGGTCAGCTGCTTGAACTCGTTGGCGTTTCGGGCGGCGGCGACCAGAGCCGTCACCGCATTACCGCTTTCGAGCGCCTCGATCAGCGGGGTGCGCAGCACACGATGCGGCATCCCGTCGACCTTGCGGGACACCACAGTGTCGGTCAGGCCACGCCCGAGGTACTGCTGCTTCACCGAGTCGGGTACCGCAGAGTCGGAGGTGAGGAGGAATCGGGTGCCCATCGCGACGCCCGCGGCTCCGTAGGCCAGTGCGGCGGCGAGCCCACGGCCGTCGAAGAATCCGCCGGCCGCCACCACCGGCATGTCGAAGCCGTTGTCGGACAGTCCGTCCAATACCGAAGGCAACAGCAAGGTGGTCGCCACCGGGCCGGTGTGGCCGCCCCCCTCGCCGCCCTGCACGATCACCGCGTCGGCACCCCAGGACGCCACCTTGACCGCATGTTTGGCCGCGCCGATCGACGGGACGACCACCACGCCGTGGTCCTTGAGCTTGGCGATCAGATCCTGCTTGGGGGCGAGCGCGAACGACGCGACCTTCACCTGCTCCCGGATCAACAGGTCGATGCGCTGCGGCGCGTCGGTGGCGTCGGCGCGGATGTTGACCCCGAAGGGCTTGTCGGTCAACGACTTCGTCTTCGCGATCGCCGCGACGAGTTCGTCGTAGGTCATCGTCGCCGATGCGAGGATGCCCAGACCGCCGGCATTGGACGTGGCGGCGGTCAACGACGGCCCGGACACCCAGCCCATCCCGGTCTGCACGATCGGGTACTCGATGCCGACGAGTTCGGTGAAGCGCGTCGGCAGCGCGGCCGCGCGGGCCGGCGACGGTTGACCGGCGGTGTCGTTCACCTGACCTCCCGGTTCCGAACACCCTTGGGATCGAGCACATCCCGGATCAGCTCCAGCTCGGCATCCGACGGCGCCCGCGTCTGCGGTGCGGTGTCGAGTCCGGCGACCTCGAACGACGTGTTGTCTGCGACCTCGCGAGCATCGACACCCGGATGCAGCGACAGTGCGCGCATGGTGTGGTCGGGGCCGCCGAAGTCGAAGGCACCGAGATTGGTGACGACCCGATGGATGTCGACGTCGTCGAAGGCCGGGTTGCCGGGATCGACCTTGTCGAAGCCGATTCCGGACACGATGTCGACCGTCTCGCCGAACACGCGGGCCGAATGCCGTGCCACCCAATAGCTCGTCGGGTGATTGATCGTGTTGCCGGGTGCACCCCGGACCCCGAACATCTGCCGCGTCGGCTGCTGCAACGGGCCGAATGCCGACAGATTCTGGTTGCCGAATCGGTCGATCTGGTTGGCGCCCATGACCACATGCCGCCGTCCGGACGCGACGACGTCGAACACCTTGGAGAACGGCATCCACCCCTCGATGGGACCGGTCCGTCCGATCGGCGGCGTGTCGGCGAGGATCAGCGCCTCACCGTCGGTGATCAACAGATCCGGTTCGAACGTCAGTCGCGCCAGCCGGGCGCCCAGCAGCGGGATCGGCGCCATCGGCGACGCCATGATCTCGCCTGCGCCGCGGAAGATCTCGGCACACGCGATCACGCAGTGTTCGGCCCGGGTGATCTCGGTTGTCGCGGTGGTCATTCGGCGTCCTCCTGCTCGGCGCGCCAGGTGGTGACCTCGCGCTGGTACGTCGGCTCGTCGACCTCGAGGAACCGGGCCCGGAAGGCGGCCCACGCGTCGGGGTCCTTGGCCGATTCCACATAGAACCGCTGGAATGCCTCGTCACGCGGATAGCCGCGGCCTTCCTCGCCGGCACCTGCGTCGCCGGCGAAGGTGAAGTGCGCGCCGCCGGGGGTGTGTACCACCCGGTCGACGTTCATCCGGTTGAGCAGCAACCGTTGGGTGGGAACGGATTTCACGAGGACCTCGGTCGAGACGAGCTGGTCGGTCTCCACGAACCGGCGTTGTGCGGCCGCGCAGAACAGGTCGTCCATGTACGGGTCGACGCCGGTGTAGGCGGCGTTGCCGCGCGCATCGGCCAGGTCCAGGTGGACGAAGGCGGCGTCGAGTCGCAATGCGGGCATGGCGATCAGGGTCTGACGGCGCCCGTCGGCGTCCGGATACGGTGAGTCGACGGTCGCCAGTTCGCCGTCCCAGAAGGTCGGCACGTCTGAGCCGAGTCCCGCGCGGATCGGGAGGAAGGGCAGTCGGGACGCGGCGGCCTGCAACCCGCACCGGATCATGCCCTCGTCCATCTCGCGCGCCTCGATGGTTCCGGTGGTGCGGGCGTGGGCGAACCACGGATCGTAGAACGGTGCGGAATCCAGCGACACGAATCCGTAGTAGGCGCGGCGTACCTTGCCTGCGGCGCAGAGCAATCCGAGATCCGGCCCACCATAGGTGACGACGGTCAGATCGGTGACCGACGAGCGGGCCAGCGCGCGCACCAGGGCCATCGGCTTGCGTCGCGACCCCCAGCCGCCGATGCCGATCGTCATCCCGTCGGCGAGCTCGCCGATCACATCGTCGAGCGTGCTGGTCTTGTCCTTGGGTGCAACGGGATTCACTGTTGCGGTCATCTAGGCGCGTCCCCCTGTGTTGAGTGCTTTTCCGGTGGCGACAAAAGCGTCCCGGTGTTCGTCGGCCACCCCGGCCAGGTTCAGCTCGAAGGTGTAGCCCTGTTCGAGGCGATAGCTGGTCTTCACGTCGACGGGGTCGATGTGGTTGATCGCGGCCTTCGCGGCCCGGATCACCCGGGTGTCCTTGGCGGCGATCTGTTCGGCGACCTCGGCGGCGGCGGCGTCGAGCTCGTCGCCCGGCACCACGCGGTACACGGATCCGAAGTGCAGCAACTGTTCTGCGGTCACGTTCTGCGCCGTGTAGTACAGCGTGCGCATCATGTGCTGGGGGACCAGCCGCGCGAGATGCGTTGCCGCACCGAGAGCTCCGCGGTCCACCTCCGGCAGGCCGAAGACCGCGCCCTCGGCGGCGACGATCACATCGGCGTTGCCGACCAGGCCGATCCCGCCGCCGACACAGAATCCGTTGACGGCGACGACCACCGGTACCGCACAGTCGTAGACCGCGCCGAAGGCGGCGGCACACCCGTGGTTGGCGGCGATCAGCGCGTCGAATCCTTCGCTCGCCTGCATCTCTTTGATGTCGACGCCGGCGTTGAACCCGCGCCCCTGCGCGCGCAGCACCACCACATGTGTCGCCGGATCGGCCCCGGCGGCGGTGATGGTGTCGGCGAGTTCGAACCATGCCGCCGACGGCAGTGCGTTCACCGGCGGGTAGTCGACGGTGACGGTGACGACCCCGGCGTCGGTGCGGGAAGTGGTGATCGGCACGCGTGCTCCTCTCGGCAAGGCGTCCAATGAACCAACCAAGCAATTGCTTGGTTGTTTGGTAGAGTAGCACCCATGACGACGACGGCGCAGGTCCCCGAGCGGCCTGCCGGCCTCCCGAGCGGGTTCGACCTCGGGCTGGCCGGGCGGGTCGTGCTGGTGACCGGTGGCGCACGCGGCATCGGACTCGGCATCGTGCGGACGCTCGCCGACCTCGGTGCCATCCCGGTCGCGTGCGCGCGACATTCCGGAGATGGGATCGAAACGATCACGGCAGCAACATTTCTCCCGTGTGACGTGCGCAACGAGGAAGCCGTGACCGCGACCCTGGAGCGCATCGTCGACACCCACGGCCGCATCGACGGCGTCGTCAACAACGCCGGTGGGTCTCCGTTTGCACTCGCCGCCGACGCCTCGTCGCGCTTCACGAGCAAGATCGTCGAACTCAACCTGCTCGCCCCGCTGATCGTGGCCCGCGCCGCACACGCGATCATGCGCGATCAGGAATCCGGCGGGGCGATCGTGAACGTCTCCAGCGTCAGCGGGCACCGCGCGTCACCGGGCACCTCGGCCTACGGAGCGGCCAAGGCCGGACTCGACAACCTGACCGCCTCGCTCGCCGTCGAGTGGGCGCCGCAGGTTCGCGTCAACTCCGTCGTCGCCGGACCCGTCGAGACCGAGCAGGCACACCTGCACTACGGCGACGACGCCGGCGTGGCCGCGGTCGGCGCGACCATCCCGATGGGCCGGATGGCACGGCCCGCCGACATCGGGTCCGCGGTGGCATTCCTGTTGTCACCGCTGGCCGCATACATCACCGGCGCCACGCTGACGGTCGACGGAGGCGGCGAGAAACCGGCCTTTTTGGATGCGGCCAATGCCGGCAACGACATCTGAATTCGTAGAAGGAGCAACAACAGTGGGAGACAACGCGTCCAACGCCGGCCGGGTGGTCGTGGTGACCGGAGCCGGGCAGGGCATCGGCCGGGCACACGCCCTGGCCTTCGCCGCCGACGGCGCCAAGGTGGCGGTCAACGATTTCGTCCCGGACGCCGCCGAGGCGGTCGCCGAAGAGATCCGGGCGGCCGGCGGTACCGCGGTCGCCGTATCCGGCGACGTCGCCGACTGGGCGAGCGCCGAGGGCATCGTCGCCGCGGCGATCGAGGAGTTCGGGGCGCTCGACATCCTGGTCAACAACGCCGGATTCGTCCGCGACCGCATGCTGGTCTCGATGTCCGAGGACGAGTGGGACGCCGTGATCCGGGTGCACCTGAAGGGCCACTTCGTCATGCTGCGGCATGCCGCCGCGTACTGGCGTGCGCAGGCCAAGGCCGGTGCGCCGCGCGCGGCGCGCGTCGTCAACACCGCATCCGGCGCCGGCCTCTATGGTTCGGTGGGACAAGGCAATTACGTCGCCGCGAAGGCCGGGATCGCCGCGCTCACCGGGCAGGCGGCCGCCGAGATGGCCGGCTACGGCGTGACCGTCAACGCGATCGCGCCGGCCGCCCGCACCCAGATGACACTCGGCGCCGGCGAGGCGATGGCCGCGCAGATGGCCGCCCCCGACGATGGCTCGTTCGACGTGATGGATCCGGCCAACGTCTCGCCGCTGGTGCTGTGGCTGGCCTCGCCGGAGTCGGTCGAGGTCACCGGGCGGGTCTTCGAGGTCGAGGGCGGCAAGATCTCGATCGCCGACGGCTGGCAGCGTAGCGTCGAGCGTGACAAGGGTGAGCGCTGGGAACCGTCCGAGCTCGGTCCGGTGATCGCCGAGATCATCGCCAAGGCGCCGGTTCCGATGCCGGTGTACGGCGCGCGCTGAGCCCACGATCTCGTACATCAAAGCCTGGGGGAGTGCCATGACCGATTCCGTGGAGTCCGATTCCGTGGCGGGCGGCCGGGTGGCCGCCGCGAAGGCCTATGTCGACGCGCTGGTGAGCCACGATGCGAGCGCAGTGTCGCTGCATCCCGACTGCACGCGTGTCGAATTGGGCGTCAAGACCGGCCGCAACGGCCCGCATATCGCGCGCAGCCTCGAGCGTGGGCCGCAATTCCGGCTGATCTACCGGGTCAGCGGCTTCGAGGCGACGGTCGACGGGCACAGCGTGTCCACGCGCTACCTCGTGCACGTGCGGCCCAAGACGCTGAAGCTGGCCGCGCCCGTGTCGGAGACTTTCGTCATCGACGAGGACAACCGCATCCGGGCGATCGTGGCCCGGTTCGGGCCGCCCCGACGTGTCGGTTGAATCAAGGCGGGCCGTGTCGGTTGAATCAAGGCGGGCCGTGTCGGTTGAATTAAGGCGGGCCGTGTTGGTTGAATTCAGTCGAGTCGAGCAGATCTCAGGCGCCCGGCGCGCGCACCACCATCGGTACACCGGGAAAGTACGCGGCGATCTCCGTGCGTGACTTGCGCAGGGCCGCGGTGCCATATCCGCGCTTGCGGTACTCCGGATGAATCCAGATCCGGACGTCCACCTCGCCGGAATTCTGTTCGCCGAACACGAAGCCCACCTTGGCATCTCCTTCGATGGCGACGAACCATACGGCTTCCTCGTCGTCGACGCGGGCGATGGCCTTGCGTAGTTCTTCGTCGAGATCGCCGGCCGGTGCGCCCGAACCGTCGCCTGCGACCCCGAGTTCGGCGGTGCGGACGGAAAACAGGTCGGCATCGTCCTCGCGGGAGAACGGCCGCAGATCAAGCGTGTCGCCACTGCTGGCGGGGCGCTCGGCGAGCGTGAAGGTCAGTGCCGAGTTCAGGTCGTCGAGTTCGGCCTGATTGCGGCGCCGCTCGTCCTTGGTGAGTTGATCGAGCTTCATGTCGAGTACGGCCTCGGCGCCGAGCCGGGATTTGCCGAGGAGCTCGGCGATCGCCGAGACCGCGTCGTCGTGGTTGTCGGCGTCGACGATGGTGTCGAGGACCTCGTGGCGCCGCTGCAGCGCGGTCAGCAACGCGTCGGTGATGTCGCGGCGAGTGGTCGCTTGGTCCAGATCAGTCATGGTCCGATCCTAGTTCTCGTTCGGGCGGAGCAATAGGGTTCGTGTGTGAAACACGTTCGAGTTTCGGTGATCGCCCGATGGGGCATCGTAATGGCACGTCAACCACGAGTTATGGGAAGCGCCCTTTCGCAGTTCTGTAACACGTTCTAGTCTGTTGCCATGACTGTGGACAACTCTGAGACCGAATATGACCCCCTGCGCAGCGGGGTACACCTCGGCGATCTCATGGTCGCGGCTCTGCGACGGCACCGCAACCACAAGGTGCTCGAGATCGGCGACGCCGAACTGACCGGCGGCCAGATGGCCGATGCGGTCAGCCGCTATGTGCAGGCGTTCGATTCGCTTGGCGCGGGAGCGGGGACCGCGGTCGGGTTGCTTGCACTCAATCGACCGGAGGTGCTGCTGGTGATCGGCGCCGGGCAGACCCAGGGCTGGCGCCGCACCGCCCTGCATCCGCTCGGTTCACTCGACGACCACGCCTACGTCCTCGCCGACGCCGGGGTGACCACCTTGGTGATCGACCCGATACCGATGTTCGTCGAGCGTGCGGTGGGCCTCATCGAGCGCGTGGACAGTCTCAAGCAGGTCCTCACCCTCGGGCCCGTACCGGCGGAACTATCGGCCTACGGCCGCGATGTCATCGCCGAGGCCGACACCTTCGCGCCGGTGCAACTGGCCGCCGCGCCGCTGCCACCCGATCACGTCGTCTCGATCACCTATACCGGTGGCACCACCGGAAAACCCAAGGGCGTCATCGGAACCGCGCAGGCGATGGCGACGATGACGCAGATCCAACTCTCGGAGTGGGAGTGGCCGGAGCGTCCGCGGTTTCTGATGTGCACCCCGCTCTCGCATGCGGGTGCGGCCTTCTTCGTGCCCACCCTCATGAAGGGGGGCACCATGATCGTGCTCGGAAAGTTCGATCCGGCGCAGGTGCTCGCGACCATCGAGGAGAAGAACATCAGCGCGACGATGCTGGTGCCCTCGATGCTGTATGCGCTCCTCGACCATCCGGACTCGGGGACGCGCGACCTGTCATCGCTGCAAACCGTGTATTACGGTGCGTCACCGATCAATCCGGTCCGGCTCGCCGAGGCCATCGAACGATTCGGGCCGATCTTCGCGCAGTACTACGGGCAGTCCGAGGCGCCGATGGTGATCAGCTATCTCGGCAAGCACGATCACCCGCAGCCGGGTGACGACCCGCGTCGTCTCTCCAGTTGTGGCCGCCCTTCGGCGTTTCTGCGGACCGCGCTGCTCGGACCCGACGACACGCCGGTCGCGCAAGGCGAGCCCGGTGAGATCTGCGTCGCCGGACCGCTTCTCGCGGGCGGCTATTGGGGGCTGCCGGAGCAGACCGCCGAGACCTTCCGCGACGGCTGGCTGCGAACCGGCGACATCGCGCGCGAGGACGAAGACGGGTTCTACTACATCGTCGACCGCACCAAGGACATGATCGTCACCGGCGGCTTCAACGTCTTTCCGCGTGAGGTGGAAGATGTTGTCGCCGAACACCCCTCGGTTGCGCAGGTCGGCGTGATCGGAGTGCCCGACCCGAAGTGGGGGGAGGCGGTCACCGCCGTCGTCGTGCTGCGTGCCGACGCCGGCGCCGACGACGACGCCAAGGCGACGATCACCGGCGAGATCCAGGACGCGGTCAAGAGCCGCAAGGGTGCGGTGCAGTCCCCCAAGCAGGTGATCTTCGCCGAGTCACTGCCGCTGACCGGTCTGGGCAAGCCCGACAAGAAGGCGCTGCGCGCGCAGTTCTGGGAATCTGCCGGGCGCTCGGTGGGCTGAGTCCGCAACCGCCGGCGATCCGTTCAGCAGTCGCAACCGCAGCAGTCGCAGCAGTCGCAGCAATCGCCGCATTCGCAGTCGCAACAATCGCTGCCATCGCAGCACGGCTCCTTGAACTTGTCGCTGCAATGGTTCCAATGATCGGCGCAGCATGCCTTTCCCATACATGCGGAGGCCAGAAACGGTCCGATCCGGTCGGCGAATCCGCGGTTCGGCGGGAATGGCGGGGGATAGGGCCAGGACTGCGGATACTCCGGTGGACGGTACGGGGGCCACTGCGTCCGGGCATGCGTCCGTTGCGCGATCGCGTGCCGCAACCCGTCGAGCAGCACCGCCCGCAGCAGTCGGTCGTCACCGAGATGCAAACGGGTGTACCGGGTGCCGATCGCAGTGACGAGGCGACGGCAGTCGGATAGTGCCGAATCGACGTCGGTACCGCTGGCACGCAACGGATTGAACGCGCCGGCCAGCGCGTCGGAATGGTAGTCGTCGACAGCGTCGAGCAGATGCGCGATCCGGCCGAAGTCAGATCCCATGGTGGTGAGGTCCGCGCGGTTCGCCGGCACGTCGGCGGCATCGGCGGTCGCCGCGAACACCTCGGCGCATGCCCGCGCGGTGGGCCCGGTGAGCTCGTCGAGACAGGTTGTGGTGCACTCGATCTCGCACTGCCGGTCCAGGGTGGCGAGGATGGTGTCGACGTCTGGGCCCCCGTCGGCGGCGGCCGATCGACGCAGCCGCGGCGACGCCGCGCGCGCAGCCAGCGTGGCAATCCGGGACGGTGGTGCCAGTCCGAGCTGTTGCTCGGCGCCGACGTCGCCGGCCTTGGCCGCGGCGAGCGTGAGCGAGGCGGTGGCGGCCAGGCGGATGCCCGGGTCGGCCGCAGCCACCACGGTGGCCGGGCGCATCCCACGCAGCGGGCACCGGCCCGCTCGGGTGGTGGATGCCTCGATGCCGCGTTGCGCCTCGGTCAGGATCGAGATCATCACCGCATCGGTGTTGGTGGTCAGCCGGGCCAGGTGGCCGTGGCCGTCGCGCAACGCCAGGCACAGCCCGCACATATGCGCACGCCACTGGGCGGTGAGTTCGTCACCGAGCCGATGGCGACATGGCGAGAGGACTCCGAACATTCCGTCATCCAAACATCGCAACGGACCGGATTCCAATCACACCCGGCCGACGTCGATCAGGTGCCCGACCCGAGGCGGGCGGTCACCGCGCGGTGATGATGTCGCAGGCGGTGTCCACGGCGGCTTCCGGCGCGGTGAGTTTTGCCGAGAGACGCTGCGCCGCCGCCCGAGCACGCTGTTCGGTCAGTACCGAGAGGTGCGCGGCACTCAAACGTGACAATCGAGTGCCGACGCCGGATCCCCAGCGGTGCACCGTGGCCGCCCACATCGGCTGGTCGGCGCTGAACCAGCCGACCACCGACGGGATTCCGGCGCGCAGCGCCGCGCCGGTCGTGCCGGCGCCGCCGTGATGTACTGCGCCCCGGCAATGTCTGAGCAACTCCTCGTGATCGACCATTCCCGCGACACGCAATAGCCGGGGGTGGTCGGCGAGCTCGGTGTCGGTGTGCGCGATCACCCGTAGGCCACGGCTCAGCAGGTCGCCGACGATGAATTCGATTCGCTCATCAGGGGTTCGCATGCTGCCGAAGCCGACGTACACCGGGGCCGGCCCCGCGTCGGCAAAGGCGACGACCTCGTCGGTGCGTCCGGTGCCGCAGTTGATGGCCGACCGGGTCTCCTTGTCCGGCACCAGGAATCCGATCACCGGGCGCCGCGGTCCCCACTCGCGGGCCAGACCGGGGAACAGTGATCCATCGTAGGCCTGGATCTCGGGAACCCCGGCGGCCCGCAATCGCCTGCGCAGGGTCCGCCGGTCGGTCGGCAACCCGAGACGTGCGCGTAGCGCGCCATCGGTGCCGCGGGTGGACAGCCACATCAGGCGGTCGGCAAGCGTCCACGTCGTCAGTGAAACCGTCGGCGGCAGAGAGTGGTAGAGCGGCGATACCGAGCGTGACGGGCGGATGGGGCAATAGTGCAGAGGGACGAAGGCGATCCGGCGGCTCTCGGCAATGGACGCGGCACGATCCTGGGCGAGGAGGCCGGTGGCGAGAACATCGGAGTCGTCGGCCAACTCGCCCATCACCCGTTCCGACTCGCCGGCCCCGTAGGCGCCGACCTCGCGCAATGCATGTAGCCGTACCCGGGGATTCTTCGATTTGAGATCTTCCCGGATCAGTGGACTCCTCAACAGATCGGCAGTCGAGGGGCACAGCGCCGACGTCGCGATCCCGGTCCGCGCGATCGGTTCGACGAGGTCCTCGGCAACGGCCAGGCGGACCCGGTGACCGCGGCGCACCAGCTTGGCGGCGACCGCCACCGCCGGTTGCACGTCCCCGCGGCTGCCATGAAGAGCGAAAGCGATCTTCATGCGCCCCAACTCCTTCCGTTGAGCCTCCAATTCTTCAGCTCATCCCGGATGAGTGTGGACAGCGACTGCTGGTCGGGGATGCGGCCCGGGTCGAGCGAGGTCACCGCAAGACCGGCCGTCTCCGGACCGAGGCAGAACCAGCCGCTGATCCCGCCGCCCAACGAGGCCAGCTCGGCCGGCGACGAGTCGGTGACCGCGCGCACCGCCACCGTGGCGTCGACACCACTGCCCAGGCCGGTGAAGTCCGCCGACAACTGCCCGAGATTGGATGCCAGACACAGCGGGGTCGACTGGTTGGCGGCCAGCCGGCGTACCAGCCCGTCGCCGAGCGCCTGGGCGACGATCGACAGGTGTCCCAGCGTCGACGTGCGGTCGGCGACGCCGCCATAGGCGGACCTGCAGGCCGCCCGGATCGGTGTGAGGTCGAGGTACCGCCCGTCGGAGATCTCGATGGCCGCACTGGTTCCGGTGGTGGCGTTGGCCTTTCGGTCGCCGTCCGGATGCATCGACACCGGAAGCGACACCGGCACGACGTCACCCGGCGAGACCAGTCCGGCGCGTTCGAGCAGGCCGACCATGATGCCGACGAACAAGGCGTTCGGGGTGCCGTTCGTCCGGTCGGCGACTGCGATGAATTCGTCGGCGGCAATGGTGAGGAGCACGCTGGGTGTCTGGTCCGCGGACGCGGCGGTGGCGGTGTCGGCGCCGGTGGTCTGCACCGGATCGCCGGTGGCAGTCGTCGGCGCGGCGGTGCGGCCATCCCGGCGACTCCGCAGTGCAGCCACCGTCAGTCGCGCCGCGGCGAGAGCCGCCGCGGTCGCGGTCCGCATGCCGTCGGCGATGTCGTCGATCCACCGGGACCGGTCGATGCGGGTGTCGAATTCGGTTCCGCGGACGGCTTCTTCGACGGCGGTCACCACCGACCAGCCATCGCCGACGGCATGCGCCACGATCAGCGACACATAGGTTGCCCGCCCGTCGGCGGAGTAGGCGGCGCTCAGGCGCCACGCCGGTCCGCGCACACTGTCGACGCCGCGATCTGCCTGGTGTTGTGCCCAGGCGGTCGCGGCACCCTCGCCGACCGGCGCGGACTCGAACACATCGGTGCCGGCCGCCTCGGTGTAGTGCCAGGTGTCGCGGCACGGTGCGGGCCGTCGCCGCACCACCCGGGACAAGCGGCCCTGACGCAGGCGATCGGCGAGGCCGGCAAAGTTCTCGGCACTGAGCCGGCCATCGAGCCGCCACACCGCCTGATTGATGACACCGACACCGAGAGCGTGTTCCATCCGCACGAACAGGTCGTCGTCGGTGGTCAGTCGTTCGGGCCTGTGTTGTTGCGCGGCAGCATGTTCGGAGGTGCCGCGTGCGGCGGTGTGGTGTGCGGCCGGGACAGGCATGATCGGTCTCCCTACCGGGTGCTCCGGAATCGTCAGGTCAGAGACGTGCGAGATATGCGCGCAGGGTCAGCGGGGCGAAGATGGCCAGGATCGCGCAACTTCCCAGCAGGGTCCAGCCCACGTCGGCCGTGAACTGCCCGTGGTTGGCCAGCGCACGAAACG
The DNA here is from genome assembly GCF_049844915.1 of Gordonia sp. DT30. Taxonomy (NCBI): domain Bacteria; kingdom Bacillati; phylum Actinomycetota; class Actinomycetes; order Mycobacteriales; family Gordoniaceae; genus Gordonia; species Gordonia sp. DT30. The sequence goes on from NZ_JBNCLY010000022.1 coordinate 47,044, forward strand.
ACGAGATGAGATGGGAGATCGGATTGATGTCGGCGATCACCCGAAGCCACCCCGGCATCGTCGAGGTCGGTACAAATGCGTTGGACGTGAACGTCATCGGCATCAGGATCAGCATGGATATGCCCTGAATCGCCGAGACCTTGTTGAGCAACACACCCATCAGGGCGAAGATCCAACTCAACGAGAACGCCGAGAACACGACCAAGATCATCCCGAGGATGACGCCGAGCGGGCTGGTCGGCCGATACCCGATCGCCAGGCCGACGACCAACGAGACCGTCGTCGCGATGACGTAGCGCAAGGTATCGGCGATCAGCAGTCCGGCCAGTGGTGCGATGCGCGCGATGGGCATCGACACGATCCGGTCGAACACCCCGCTGTCGATGTCCTCGCGCAGCTGGGTGCCGGTGACGATGGAGGTGGTCACCGAGACCGACACGAGCACGCCGGGAACCAACAGCTGCAAGTAGTTTCCGACCCCACCGGCCACCGCGCCACCGAAGATGTTCGCGAACAACACCGTGAACACGATCGGCACCACGATGACGTCGATCAGTCCTTGCGGAGAATGCCGCATCCGGAGCAGGCCACGCCGCGTCAACGCGCCGATCTGCCGCAGCGTCACCCCGGGCGGGATCCGATCGGTCGGGGTGATCGGCCATTCGATCCCTCCTGACCCGATCCCACCTGACTCGAGCCCGCCTGTGTCGCGGACCTCCGGGTACAAGTGGCCGGCGAGTTCGGTTGTGCGGCCGTCACTCATGACGCGTCCTGCATTCGCGGGTCCGCGTCACCGGTCAAGGCGAAGAACACGTCGTCGAGTGTCGGCCGCTGCACCGAGAATTCGACGATGTCGATCGAGGCGGACTCGAGTTCGGCGACGGCACGCGCGGCGAGCGCCGGATCGGTGATGGTTGCCGACAACCTGGCCTCGGTGGGCAATTCGACGACCTCGGTGGCCAGACAACGTCGGAGAAGCGTTGATGCGTCGTGGAGCCGGGCGGCGTCGCTGATCAGCACGTGCAGCGATTTGCTGCCGATGCGTTCCTTGAGGCTGTCGGCGGTGCCCTCGGCGACCACGTGCCCGGAATCGATGACGACGATGGAATCGGAGAGCTTGTCCGCCTCGTCGAGGTATTGCGTCGTCAGCAGCACAGTCGTGCCGCCGGCGACGAGTTCGCGAACCGCCTGCCACACCTGCGCCCGGGTCGTCGGATCGAGGCCGGTGGTCGGTTCGTCCAAGAACAGCAGCGGTGGCGCAGTGATCAGCGAACAGGCCAGATCGAGCCGCCTTCGCATGCCACCGGAGTATCCCGACACCGGGCGTCGCGCCGCATGCGTGAGTCCGAATTGCCCGATCAGCTCGTCCGCGCGGGAGCGGGCGCGCGGTTTGCGCAGGCCGCGCAATTCGGCGAAGAGCCGCAGGTTCTCCTGGGCGGTCAGGTCCTCGTCCAACGATGCGTACTGGCCGGTCAGCGCGACCAGAGAGCGCACCGCCGTGCCCTCGGTGGTGACGTCACGCCCGAAGACCCGGGCCCGGCCGCCGTCTGGGCGCAGGAGCGTTGCCAGCATCCGGACCGTCGTGGTCTTACCTGCACCATTGGTGCCCAGCAGCCCGCACACCGATCCGGTCGGTATGGACAACGAAACGTCGTCGACCGCGACCACCCGTCCGAACGTCTTTCGCAGGGACTCGGCCTCGATCGCTGTCGATGGCAGAACGACCATGCCGGGCTCCTTTCTCGATCCGCGTCAGCCCGTAGCCTACCGATGCCGGTGCCGGAGTCCGATACGAAGTCGGCTTCGGTAATTGATTCCGGCTACTTCACCGGCGATTTAACATGGTGTTCACTCCGACGAATCCGTCAGTGTGATGTGTGCATCCGGAAAATCGAATTGTGACGAAGTCGTCGTGCCGGGTTATCTTTAGCGGGTCGGTGGCATTCTGTGTCGGTACCGTCGCAGTCTTCGTGTAGGGGAGTGGAATTTGTCGAGCAGGGGTGGCCGCCGTTTCCGGTGGGGATTTCGTACATGTGTGGGCGTGCTGAGCGTCGTCGCGACAGCTGCGGCCGTCGTCGTGAGTGGGCAGGCCGGCGCCCTCGCGCAACCGGCCGCGCAGGCGAGGATCGAGCGCACGGTGTCGGAGGGGAGCGGCCTGACCGCGGTGTATGTGTATTCGCCCGCAATGGCCAAGACCATCAAGGTCCAGGTCCTCACGCCCGCGCACGCCGATCGCAGCCGGGGTTCGCTGTACTTGCTGAGCGGACTCGGCGAGGAGGACCCGGAGAACAGCATGTGGTTGCGCGAGACGGCGGCCCGGCAGTTCTACGCGGACAAGAACGTCAATGTGGTGATGCCACTTGCCGGTAACGGGAGCCTCTATACCGACTGGCAGCGCGACGATCCGAAACTTGGCCGGTATCAATGGGAAACCTTCCTGATCAAGGAGTTGCCCCCGTTGATCGACGAGGCGTTCGACGGTAACGGCAAGCGCGCGATCGCGGGGATCTCGATGGGTGCCGGTTCGGGTTTGGTGCTGGCCGCACGTAATCCCGGTTTCTATCGGGCGGTGGCGTCCTACAGTGGCTGCTACACGACGACCGGCGTTGCGGGACAGGCGTATCCGCGCGGTATCGTCGCCGCGTTCGGCGGCGATGCGAACAATATGTGGGGTTCTCCCGGCGATCCCGACTGGGCCGCGCACGATGTCCTCCGGCTGGCGGGTAACCTACGGGGTACGACGGTGTATGTCTCGAGCGGTACCGGTCGTCCGGGTGCCTACGATGCGCCCGGCTATCCGGGCAATTCGGACCCGGTCAACCGCCAGGTCATCGGTGGCGGGATCGAATTCGGTACGTATATGTGCACCCGGGAACTCCAGTCCAGGCTCGCCGCCGAGCGCATTCCGGCAACCATTCACATTGTCGATCCGGGAACACACTCATGGCCGTATTGGCGCGATCAACAACGTGAGAGCTGGCCGATAATCGAACGCGGTTTGGATAACTGAATCAGTCGTTCACCAGACCATCAACATTCACCAAACCATCTGGGGAGGTTTCGTTGGAATACACCGAACTCGCCGACTACCGGATACCCGGTGGTTCGCTCACCGCCTGGGAGCCGGTTGCCCATCAGGACGCCTGGCGCGACGATCCACGTCGGCTGTCTTATGTGCATGTCGAGCATGCACGTCGCGCACAGCTGGTGGGGGCCGGCTGGTACAGCGAGTGGATCGGCACGGCGTTTCTCGTCGAGCACGCTCTCGACCGGGACGCGCTCGCGGCGACCATCGAGGAGTGGTACCGCAGACATGAGGCATTTCGGTCCTCGGTCCGGACCGATTCCGATGTCACGCCCGAAGACGAGCTGACCCGTATCACCGCGCCGCCGCAAGCCATCTCGGTTCGCGGTACGTCCCTGGGGGAGGACCTCGATGACGCGCAGGCGCATGCAGCGGTTCAGGAGTACTTCAACACGACGGTGTCGCCGCTGCGGTGGCCCCATTGCGTGGCGGTGACCGTCGAGCCGGCGGGGCGCGATGACTGCTTTCTGCTGATGTTCGCGGCCGATCACACCGTCATGGATGCCTACACCCAGGTGTTCGCGATCCGTGAGCTCACCACCCTGTACGAGGCGGCGCTGGCCCAGCAACCGCACAATCTGATCGACTACGGCAGCTACCTCGACTTCGCCGACGCCGAGCGCTGCCTCGGCGAGCAGATCGATGCGAACAACTCCGCGGTCGCCTTGTGGCGCAGATTCTTCGACACGTCGACGAACACCGCGCAACCCGTTGCGATGCCGACGTTTCCGCGATTCGAGGTGCCCGACGAACAGGCCACGGTGGCGTCCAGGCGACCGCCGACCACCGGATTCCAGGCCAGCTTGTCGCGCTATCTCCTCGATGGAACGGAAACCAAACTCCTCGACGGTATCTGCAAGACCGCCGGCGGGTCGCTGGCGGCCGGGATCTACGCCGCGCTCGCGATGGCCAACACGGCGCTCACCGGCGAGGCAGACCTGCGGTTCGTCAGCCCTATCCACACCCGCACCGGCCCGCAGTGGGGTGAGGCGGTGGGCTGGTTCGTGGGCGTGATCCCGATGCACGTCCGGTCCGGTGGTGCCGCGACGTTCACGCAGGCCTTGTCGGCGGTCACCGCGAGCGTCGGGGAGTATCGCGATGCCGGCGCCGCGCCGTTCGCACCGATCGCCGATCTGATCGGCGGCGACACCACCCCGCCGGGCTTCGTGGTCTCCTACATCGATCTGCGTCGCGCCGAAGGCGCCGAACGTTGGGATGCGCGCGAGGCCCGGGTGTTGCGCAGCGCCACCGCGGACGCCGACGAGGTGTACTTCTGGATCAACCGGATCCCCGACGGACTCAACATTTCCGCGCGCTATCCGGCCGGGCCCGCGGGGCGAGCGGTCGAGGTCTTCCTGTCGCGCTTCCACTCGATCCTGACCAACGTGGTCGCCGAAGGTGATTGCTCCGTAGAGGTCGCCGCACGCGGCGCGCTGGCCTCGGAGCGCCGATGACGGTCCGTTTCTCGGGCACCGGGGAGCTGAGTCCGCTGCTGCGCGAACCATTTCCCGGGGGAGACGTCGTCGAATGGACGGTGCGTGCACCCGAACAGGTCCGGCAGCAGTCGGTGCCGTCGGGGGCAGGCACATTTCTGCAGTCCGACCATCTCGCGACCGCGGTCGCCGGGCGTCGGCGCGGGGATGCACATCGCGCGATCATCGGTTCGCTCACCCGATTCGACGAGAGCCTCGACGACGCTGCGATGGCGCAGGCACTCACCGAATTCCTGCGCCGGCACGAGGAATTGCGGGCGCACTACGTGATCGACGAGTCGGGGATCACGCGGATGGTCGCGCCCGCGAACGTCATCGAGGTGGTCACCACCGGATCGGGCGGTGCCGGTCGGCAACGGGTGGACGGCGAGTCGATCGGCGAACATGCCGCCCAACGCATCGCCGCCCACACCGACTACGACTCCGTGCCCGCCATGCACTTCGGGGCGGCGGCCGACGCCGACGGATTCACCTTCTATCTCGGCACCGATCACGTACACGGCGACGGCTACTCGATGTGGCTCGCGCTCGCCGAGATCGTCGCCCTCTACCGGGCCCGGGTCCATGGCGACGACGCCGACCTGCCGCCGGTGGGACTCTACGCCGACTACATACGGGACGAATCGATCTCGGCGACCGCCGTCGGCGCCGCCGACGAGAGCGTGGACATCTGGCGAAAAGCGTTGCGCGCCAAGGGTGGGATACCGACCTCGGCGCTCGACCTCGGACTCGCCGACGATGCGCCGGTGGCCGCGGTGCGCGCCCGCCGGGACCTGTTGACCGCGGAACAGGCCGCCCGGATCGACGAACGGCTGGCGTCCACCGATCTCACGTTCACCGGATGTGTCTACGCGGCCCTGGCATCGGCACAGCTCGCCGTGACCGGCGAAGGTCTCTTCTGCACGACGACTGCGGTGGCCAGGCGCATGCCGGGGCACGAACGAACACAGGGCTGGCTCTGCAACTTCGCCCCGATCTGCTTCGACACCGACCCCGACGGCGACTGCTGGGCGCTGATCGCCACGGCGACCGCCGCCGTACGCGACGCCCGGATCGCATCGCAGGCCCCGGTGGGAGCGGTCTTGGGTGCGCTGGCCCAATCCGGTGAGCTGCCGCCGATCAACGGCTCCCCGCAGATGGTCACCTATCTCGATCACCGCAGGCTGCCCGGAGTGGCCGACCCCACGGTCGCCACCACGGTCGGCTTTCCGGGTGTGGGACGAACCCGCAACGCCAACCTCTGGGTGAGCCGGATGACCGACTGTCTGACGATCGAGACGCAGATACCCGACAACGCGACCGCGCGCGCGAACGTCGAATCATATTTCGATGCGATCGCCGACTGGCTGGGCGTCTTCGCCGCCGGTGTCGACGAACCACCGAGGAGTCACCGGATCGCCGGGTTGCCGGCATGAAACTGGCCAGCCTGGAGCACTATTCGGTGGAACCGGGGCGTTTCGTCCAATGGCGTCCGCGGGCCACCGCCGACGCCGTTCCCACCGGTGTCGCCGTGTCGGAGAACGAGCGGTTTCACCTCGATTCGGTACGGGCGGGCCGGCACGGATGGCTGACCCTGGTCGTCGATTTCTCCAGGGCGATCGAGCGCGACCGTCTCGACCGGCTCGTCCCGATCCTGCTGGCGCGCCACGACGCGCTACGCAGCCACTTCGTCGTCGGCGCCGGCGACTATGAGCGGCATGAGTGTGGCCCCGACATCACCACTACCGCCGTCGCCGAAGCCGATGGCGTCTCGACGAGTGCAACAGCATTCACCGATGAGGTGATGGGTCGAGTCGCCATGGTCTGCAACCCGTTACGTCCGCTCGACCACTTCTTCTCGGCGGTGGCGCGCTCCGATTCCACGACGGTCATCTGTGCCTTCGACCATGCATACGTCGATGCGCGGTCGCTGACCGTGCTCGCCGGGGACATCTCCGACATCCTCGCCGACCGGCCGTTGCGAACCGCGGATTCGGGTCTGGATGCGGTGCGCGGGCACACCGTGATCCAGAATGTGTCCGCCGACGACCCACGCCTGACCGGCTGGCAGCGGTATCTCGAGCAAACCGATTGGCAGATACCGGATTTCCCGCTCGATCTCGGTGTCGCGCCGGGCACCCGCGTGCCGATGCGCACCCGGGTCGAGACGCTGCTGTCGCGGGAGGCGAGTCGCCAACTCGGTACGGGAGTGCGTCGGCACGGCGGGCGTACCCTGCCGACGCTGTTGACCTGCATCGGTGCGGCCGTCCATCGCAACGGTGGTCCGTCGGAGATGGCGACGATCATCCCGGCCGGGCCGTCCTCGGACGAGCGATTCGTGGCATGGGTGGTCGAGAACATCCCGCTGCGGGTGGCATGTGCAGGCGATGTGCGGGAGTTGCTGAAGATCAATGCCGATCGGCTGGCGACGGCGAGACCGCTGGCCGAGATCGGATTGACGCCGGTCTATCAGACCTTCGGTGATCGCCTGCGCCGCAAGCGCGATGACGTGTTCATGGTGTCCTATGTCGACTACACGCGATGGTATGAGCCCGTCGATGGGGTCGAGGTGCGGCAACTCTCCGGCGACCACGCCACCGACAACGCCCAGTGGTGGCTGTGGCGGGATGCGCGCGGTATCCACGTTCGGGTGCGCTACCCGGCGACCGCACGCGCCGATGCGGTGATGGACGCGGTGCTCGCCGATACCGCGTCGATCCTGGAGCAGACGGTGGATCGGGTTGCGATGTCGCGCGCCCGGGGCGCGAGCGCCTGAGCCCGGATCAGCGGATGTCGGCTGCGCGACCGGATGCGGTGCGCTCGCCCGAATACCATTCCACGGTCCCCCGGAGCCCGAAGGCCTGCCGGCGGCGCTGCGAGGTGTAGACGAGCGCGTCCTTCTGCAGTCCGATCCCTTTGGGGCCCACCAGTGCTCGCACCCGGGCCTGTAACACCGCGTCTTCGTCGGCGTCGTCGACCCGGGTCCGGGGAAAGCCACCCGACTCGAGGTACATCTCGGCGTCGATGGCCATGTTGTTGCCCACGACGGCGTAACTGCGCCGCGCGGCGGCCGGCCCGCGCAGCGTACGGAGATATTCGATTCCGTGCCCGACGCGCCACAACCGGCCGACCGCATTGAACAGAATCGGCGAAACACCCTCGTCGGGACGCGCTTTCACCCGACCGCCGACGAGACGCTTGCCGGCGAACAAGGGCGCGATCAGGTTCGCCAGCCAGCACGACGCGGGGCGCGAGTCGGCATCGGTGCGCGCGATGACCGTTGCGCCCGAATCGATCGAGTACCGCGCGCCGGTGTCGGCGGCACAACCGGTCCCCTTGTCGCTCTCGTGGATCAGCTCGGTCGGATACCGGGGCCCGGACTCGATGAACTCACGCACCAATTCGGGTGTCCGGTCAGTGCTGTCGTTGTCCACCACCACGATCCGGCAACCGCCGAGTACCGCACGTTGCAACGGGGAATCGAAGTCCTGCTCCTGCAGTGCATGGAGGGTGTCGACGATCAGGTGTTCCTCGTTGTATGCGGGGACGATCACCGCGACGGCCGGACCTGCGGCGTCGACGGACTCGGAACGATCGGTGGTGGAAAGGTGCTCGTCGGACATGTCGCGAGTCTAGGTATCCGGGCGGGACCCGGCCACCCCGGATCAGGCCGGGTAGGGCGATCAGGCCGGGCATACCCCATAGCGCACCGGCAGGTCCTTGACGCCGTTGAGCCAGCCGGAACGCACCCGCCGCATCTCGCCGGTCAGCGAGATGTCGGGCAGCACGTCGGCGATCGCATCGAAGATGAGGTTCAACTCGAGCCGGGCCAGGTTGGCGCCGATGCAATAGTGTGCGCCGCTGCCGCCGAATGCCAGGTGCGGGTTGGGGTCGCGCAGGATGTCGAAGGTGAACGGATCGTCGAAGACCTCCTCGTCGTAGTTCGCCGAACCGTAGAAGATCCCGACGCGCTGCCCCGCGGAGACGGCGACACCACCGAGTTCGGTGTCGGCCAATGCAGTTCGCTGGAATGCATTGACCGGGGTGGACCAGCGCAGTATCTCGTCGATCGCCGAGCGCGGCCGTTCCCGCCGGTAGAGCTCCCACTGCGCGGGATGCTCGAGGAAGGCGTTCATGCCGTGGGTGGTGGCGTTGCGGGTGGTTTCGTTGCCGGCGGTGATGAGCAGGATGACGAAGAAGCCGAACTCCATCTCGTCGAGTGCTTCGCCGTCGATGTCGGCCTGCACCAGCGTCGTCACGATGTCGTCTCGGGGATTCTTCCGGCGGTCCTCGGCCATCTGATACGCGTATCCCAGCAGTTCCGCATTGGCTGTGGCCGGGTCGATGGCCTGATCGGGGTCGTCGGAATTGATGATGGCGTCGACGAGTTCGTGAATGCGCGGCCGGTCCGGTTCGGGCACTCCGATGAGGTCGAGGATGGCCTGCAACGGCAGGTGGATGGCGACGTCGTCGACGAAGTTGCCGCCCGGTGTGGCGGCTGCCTCCGCGACGACGCGGCGGGCGGTCTGTGCGAGTGTGTCTTCGAGCGCACCCACCGCTCGCGGTGTGAAGATCCGGGAGATGATCTTGCGCAGGCGGGTGTGTGACGGCGGATCGTGGTTGATCAGCAGCGCCTTGGTGAACTCGATCTGATCGGCAGTCACGTACTCGGGCAGCCGGATGATCGCTCCGTTGGCGTTCGTCGACCACAGCCCATGATTGCGCGAGACCTCGCGGACGTGAGCATGTTTGGAGACCACCCAGAATCCGCCGTCGTGGAATCCGCCGCCCATGCCGGGCTCCTGGGCGTTCCACCACACCGGAGCGGTGCGCCGGAGTTCGGCGAACTCCCGACTGGGCAGGCCGCGCTCGAGGACGTCGGGGTCGGTGAAGTCGATACCCGGATCGAACGGGCAGGTCTTGGTGGTGGTCACGTTTGCTCCTCGGAATGGGGATATGGACGTAGCGATGTGGAGGGCGGGCGTGTGTGCCGTGTCACCACACCATACATCACGCCCCGACACGTATGGTCATCGTTTTTCGCTCGGACTTCCGACTAGGCTGGGTTCCCATGAAACGACGGCCCTCGACGGCGCCCCGGCAACGCAGAGCGAACTGATGCGTACGCACGGATGGGCCGGTCAGGTGCCCGCCACCGACGAGGAGGCCATCGCGCGGATTCTCGCGACCACCCGTGAGGTGATCGACGAATGCGGGGAGGCGACGCGGCTGGCCGATGTGGCTCGCCGCCTTGGTGTCACCCGGCAGACCATCTATCGCTACTTTCCCAGTACCGAGGCACTGCTGTCGGCCACCGCGATCGATGCGGTGGGGGCCTTCCTGGACGGGATCGCGGGGCGCGTATCCGGTCTGGCCGACCCGGATGTGGCTGTGGTCGAAGGGGTTTGCGCGGTGCTGGAGACCGTTGCCGACGACCGTTACATGGGCATCCTGCTACGTCCGGGGCATCAGAGCCTGCCGGTGATCGGTCAGATCACCTCCGACAGCGCGGCGGTGTTCGCCCGCACCATGGTGGCGCGGATGGACGTCGACTGGGCCGAACGTGGCTACACCGATGATGATCTCGAGGTCCTCGTCGAGATCGTCCTGCGCACGCTTCAGTCGCTGATCATCGACCCGGGTCTCGAGCCGTATTCCGCTGCCGGGCGCAGAGCATTTCTGGACCGCTGGCTGGGCGCGGCGATCAGGGCGCTGCCCGCTGCACGGTGACGCCCTGCTCGGTGAGGACTCTGCACGGTGACGCCGGAACGACTGTGTCTCAGCGTGGTTCGCAGATGACGACGGGGATCTCGCGGTCGGTCCACGCGTCGTAGGCGTCGAAGTCCGCGTACAGCTCGACGAGCCGCGGCCACAGTTCGGCGCGTTCGGCGGCGGCGGCGGTGCGGGCGGTCAGTTCGTGCCGGTCCCGGCCCACCTCGATCGTCACCTGCGGGTTCGCCTGCAGGTTCAGATACCAGGCCGGATGGTGGGCCAGCCCACCCTGCGAGGCGACGACGACGAAGTCCGCGCCGCGCCGCAGATAGAGCAGCGGTGCCGTTCGTGGGCGGCCCGACTTGCGTCCGATGGTGGTCAGCAAGCACACCGGCACGGGCTTGGCGAAGGCCGCACCCACCCGCCACTTGCTGCCCAGCCGGCCACCGCTCGCCCGATAGAGCGCGGTGTTCGCTCGCGACCCGAGTTTCATCACCCGGGTGACGACGGGGGAGTCGAGCTGCGGCGGGCGCTTGTCGGGGTCCATGGTTCACCTACGTTCTGCGGCTCAGATACGTTCCAGCACGGTGCCGGTGGCCATCGCGCCGCCCGCGCACATCGTGATCAGCGCGGTCTGCTTGTCGGTGCGCTCGAGTTCGTACAGTGCCGTGGTGAGCAGGCGAGAACCGGTGCTGCCCACCGGATGTCCGAGCGCGATCGCCCCGCCGTTGACGTTGACCTTGTCCATGTCGGCGTCGTGTACCTGCGCCCAGCTGAGCACCACCGAGGCGAAGGCCTCGTTGATCTCGACGAGATCGATGTCGCCCAACGACATTCCCGCCTTGGCGAGTACGCGTTCGGTGGCCTGGACGGGTCCGTCGAGGTGGAAATGCGGTTCGGCTCCGATGAGCGCCTGTGCGCGTAACCGGGCCCGCGGCGTCAGCCCGAGGGCGCGGGCGCGGTCTTCGTCCATCAGCAGGATCGCGGCGGCGCCGTCGGAGATCTGGGAGGAGTTTCCCGCGGTGTGGATGCCACCGTCGATGACCGGGTTGAGCGCGCCGAGTGTCTCTGTGGTGGTGTCGCGCAGCCCCTGGTCGCGGGTGACGTCGAGGATCTTGCCGGTCAGCTCACCATCCTTGGTGCGTTCGGGTGCCTTGAAGGTGAGGACCTCGCGGTCGAAACGCCCTTCGTCCCAGGCCTGTCGGGCACGTTGCTGGCTGCGCAGGCCGAGTGCGTCGACGTCGGCGCGGGTGATGCCGCGTCGGCGGGCGATCCGCTCGGCCGCCTCGAATTGATTGGGCATGTCGACCTGCCACGAATCCGCGTGGTACGGACCGGCATTGGTGCCGACGTTGGCGCCGAGTGGTACCTGGGTCATGGTCTCGACACCGCACGCGATGCCGACCTCGATGGTGTCGGTGGCGATCAGTCCGGCGATGAGGTGATTGGCCTGCTGCGCCGACCCGCACTGGCAGTCGATCGTGGTCGCCCCGGTCTGCTCGGGCAGTCCCGCCGACAGCCACGCCTTGCGGGTGATGTTGCCGGCCTGTGCGCCCGCCTGTGTCACACATCCGCCGATCGCCTGCTCGACGAGCGCGGGATCGATACCCGCTCGCTCGATGAGGCCGCGCTGCGTCAAGCCGAGCAATTCCTCGGCGTGCAGGCCCGACAGCCATCCGGCCCGTTTGCCGATCGGAGTCCGAACGGCTTCGACGATCACCGGAACGCCCATGGTGGTTCCTCTCCTCTGAGAAATCTTCGGTATCAACTCAAATTAGAACACGTTCTCGTTTGCGTCCAGCCTTGGTGACGGTGATGTGCGCTGGCGCCTGCGCAGGATCGGGCATCAACGGCAATTGTCTGGACATAGGTCCAGAAATACTGGAGTGGGACGGTCGCCCCACACCGAATTCGCACGTCTGACTGGGGCGACCGTCCAGAAAAAGGTAGAACGAGTTCTCGTGATCGGCCCGTCTCTTGTGTACCGTAGATCACATGTGAGACCGATTTCCGTTCTCATCTCACTACAGGAAACGACAGGTGGTGTGACAGTGGTCAGGACCGTCAACGTTCCCGCGGGGGAGTTGCCGACCGGGGCGGCAGCGTCGGCCGAGGATGCCGGCAACCGCGGGTTCATGATGCAGGAGGGCTGGGATTTCACCAGTCCCGCCCTGCTCGAACAAGGTATTCCGATGGAGCAATTCGCGACCTTGCGCAAGACCGCTCCGGTGTGGTGGAACGCGCAACTGCCCGGCAAGGGCGGCGGATTCCACGACGGCGGTTACTGGGTGATCTCCAAGCACGCCCATATCCGCGAGATCTCCAAGAACAACGCGGACTGGTCGACGGCGGCCGACGGCGTCATCATGCGTTTCGAGGACAGCATGACGCAAGAGCAACTCGACGTCACCAAGGCGCTGTTGATCAACCATGATCCGCCGGATCACACGCGGCTGCGCAAACTGGTCTCCAAGGCGTTCACGCCGCGCGCGGTCCAGGCGCTCGAGGACAAGCTCGATACCGCGGCGCGGACCATCGTGGCGCGCGCCGCCGAGAGCGGTAGCGGTGACTTCGTCGACGACGTCGCCGTCGAGCTCCCGCTGCTCGCGATCGCCGACCTGCTCGGGGTGCCCGAGGGTGATCGCAGCAAGCTGTTCAACTGGTCGAACAACATGATGAACTACGACGATCCGGAATTCGGCGAGGACCCGGAGATGGCGTCCGCGGAAATCCTCGGCTACGGCTACACCATGGCCGAGTCCCGGCGTAAGAACCCCGTCGACGACATCGTCTCGACCCTGGTCAATGCCGACATCGACGGACAGAGCCTCGACGAGGCCGAATTCGGGTTCTTCTTCATCCTGCTGACCGTCGCAGGCAACGAGACCACGCGTAATGCGATCAGCCACGGCATGAACGCTTTCCTCGAACATCCCGATCAGTGGGAGCTGTTCAAGCGCGAGCGCCCGGCCACCACGGTCGACGAGATCGTCCGCTGGGCCACGCCGGTCAACTGTTTCCAGCGCACCGCCAAGCGGGACACCCAGGTCGGCGGCGTCGACATCGCCCAAGGCCAGCGGGTCGGCATGTTCTACGGGTCGGCGAACTACGACGAAGACGTCTTCGACGATCCGTACTCGTTCAACATCCTGCGAGATCCCAACCCGCACGTCGGATTCGGCGGCAACGGCGCGCACTTCTGCGTCGGCGCGAACCTGGCCCGGATGGAGATCAACCTGATGTTCAACGCGCTGGCCGACTTGGTGCCCGATATCAGCCGGCTCGCCGCGCCCCGTCGCCTGCGCCACGGCTGGATCAATGGCGTCAAGGAACTCCGCGTCGACTATGGCGCGAAGTGAGACGGGGCGAAGTGAGACGGGGCGAAGTGAGACGGGGCGAAGTGAGACGGGGCGAAGTGAGATGACCACGGCCAGTGAGTCACCGGCGTATCTGAACATCGACCGCGAGAATCACCCGGCGGTGATCGCGGGGCGGCGGTCGCGGGAATGCGTCGAGGCCCGCGACAAGCAGGCCTGGATCGACAACTTCGCCGCCGAAGCGAAGGTCGAAGACCCCGTCGGCCCGTCGATGTTCGACCCCGAGGGGATCGGATTCACCGGGCACCAACGTATCTCGGAGTTCTGGGATCTCTCCATCGCGACCACCGAGTCGATCGAGTTCGTCTTCGGCGATGAGATCATCTGCGGCAACGAGGTGGCCTACGTGGGCAAGATCGTCACCCACATCGCCGGTCACGTCTCCGAGGCGCACGGGGTGTTCACCTACCGTGCCGACGCGGAAGGCAAACTGTCTGCGCTGCGGGCATTCTGGGAAGTCGAGAAGACGATCAACTCGGTGCGGCCGGCGTAGCGGTCCCTCTCACCCGCTCCGGCCGGGCGCTGTACGAAAAGTAGGGGAAGAGCTGTTCTTCCCCTAATTTTCGGTTCTTCCCCCGGAAGTTTCCTGCGGAAGAACCGGAAACTGGGGGAAGAACGGGGGTGGCGGGTGCGGGAGCGTGGTCAGTTGCCCCACCGGGTGCGGCGGCGCGGTCGGCTACCTCACGATTCCGGCGCGGCGAAGTGCCCGCAACAGCCGGCCGATGAACGCCTCGGGATTCGTCAGCTCCTTCCACGTCCAGCGGACGACGATGATCCCACGATCGCGAATTGCGTCCTCGCGCAACTTCTCCTGGTAGATGACGTCCTCGGCGAGGCGGTGGCCACTGGCCGCCGAGAGCCGGTGATACTTGAATCGGCCGTCGAACTCGCCGACGAGCAGCAGGCGTCCGTTCGCGTCGCGCCACCCGAAGTCGCAGCGCTTCACCGAACCGTCGTCGACGACGACCTCCGACTGCAGTTCGGGCGTCGGGACCCGGCCGTCGTCGACGATGACGCAGCGGCTCAGGGACTCGCCGATGCTCTCGGCGAGATCGGTGGACAGTGCGGCCGCCGTGCGCAGTCGGCTGATCCCATGCTGCCGGCGCATGGCATCGACGTGGTGGCCGAGATCGAGCGGTTCGCCTCGTCGACGGGCAACGAACTTCCCGGAGTCCAGGGCGCACACCGCCTCGTGCAGCGGCGCCGTCCGCGCGACGTCGCAGATCGTCCGCCCGATGCCGGTCAGCGTGTAGCTGTCGACTGCGACGAGATCGGCCGGCGGAATGCGCGCCTGATGGATCACCAGGCCGGCCGATGCCCGGCCGGTACTTTCGGCGGTGAAGTGGACCGTGGAGATGTCCTTGTGCAGCAACGGGATATCGAGGATCGTCGCCGCGGATTGATGGCTGAGATGGCGGTCCGGCCCGCCCGCGCTCACGGCGGTGTGGATCATGGCCCGATACCGGTTCTCCCGGGCAGCAACGTCGTCGACGGCGTCGTCGGCGCCGGCCGGAACGTAGCCGCCACGCCAAACGCGCTCGATGGTGCGCTCCCGCAGCCCGCGCCGGATGTCGGCGTCGGTGCTGCCCTGCCGCAACAACTCCCGCCGCAGGGTCAGGTCATCGGCGCCGGTGCGGGACTTGTCGGGTGTTGCCATGCAGCGATGGTGTACTGCTGGAGGTGTGGGTGCTGTTGCGCTGTCCACAGCTGTGGACAGCGTCGTTGCCGGCCGCGCATCGTTGGGCGATACTGCCGCTGCCGTCGAGCTTCTTCCGCGACTTTTAGGGCCTTCCGCGGGAAACTTCCGGGGGAAGAACCCAAAAGTGGGGGAAGAACGAATCTTCCCCCACTTTTCGTCGGCCGGTCGGTCGGCTGGTGAACTCAGTGCTGCGGTTTGTCCGCACCCACCAGCCACAGCGAGAAGTATTGTGACCCACCGCCATACGCGTGACCGACGGCCTTCCTGGCATCGCGCACCTGGTGGGCGCCGGCCTTGCCCATCACCTGGATGGCGGCCTCGGCGAAGCGGATCATGCCCGACGCGCCGATGGGATTGGACGAGAGGACGCCGCCGGAGGCGTTGAACGGGATGCGGCCGCCGATCTCGGTCTCGTGCGCCTCGGTGAGCTTCCAGCCCTCGCCCTCCGCGGCGAAGCCCAGATTCTCCAACCACATCGGCTCGAACCACGAGAACGGGACGTAGATCTCGGCGGCGTCGATCTCCTCGATCGGGTTGGCGATGCCACCGGCCTTCCACAGTGCGGCCGAGGCGTCGCGGCCGGCCTGCGGGCTGACGACGTTGCGGTGCGCGAATGCCAGCGGCTCGGTGCGCATCGCGGTGGCGTGAATCCAGGCCACCGGGTCGCCGGCGGCGACGGCGGAGTCCGCAACCTGCTCGTCACCGATGACGACCGCACACGCGCCGTCCGACGACGGACACGTCTCGTCGTAACGGATGGGGTCCCAGAGCATCTGCGAAGCCATGACGCTCTCGGTGGTGATGTCGGGCTGATGCAGGTGGGCCAGTGGATTCAGCGCACCGTTACGGCGATCCTTGGCGGCGACCATGGCGCCGATGTACTCCGGCGCCCCGGACTGCCGGATGTAGGCGCGCACGTGCGGGGCGAAGAATCCACCGGCACCGGCGCCCACCGGCTTGGTGAAGGGAACCGGAATCGACAACGCCCACATGGCATTCGACTCGGACTGCTTCTCCCACGCGACGGCCAGCACCCGCCGGTGGACGCCCGCGAAGACCAGTGCCGCCGCAACATTCGCGGTCGAGCCGCCGACCGAGCCTGCGGTGTGCACGCGGATCAGCCGCTTGCCGACCGCGCCGATCGCCTCGGCCATCGCGAGTTCGGGCATCATCGATCCCTCGAAGAGGTCCGGGGCCTTACCGACGACGATGGCGTCGATCTCGTCGATGGACACCTTCGCGTCGGCCAGCGCGGCGTCGATCGCCTCGCGGCACATCCCGGCCATGGTCACGTCATGGCGTTTGGCGACGTAGTTCGTCTGACCGGTGCCCAGCACCGCCGCCCGATTATTGTGTGCCATCAGTTCTGTTCTCCCGCATCATCGGTCGCGTCCGCGCTCAGGGTGACCACCATGTTCTGTTGCAACAGGGGACCGCTCGTCGCATGGGCGACGGCGGTACCGGCGTTGCCGCCGAGGATCTCGGTTGCCGCGTAGCCGATCCGCTGCAGCCCGGCCGAGAACAGTGAATTGCCCGTCAGCACACCGCCGGACGGGTTGATCCGCACCGAATCCGGCAGGCCCAGCGCATTGCGGACGATCAATTCCTGATGCGTGTAGGGCGCGGCGATCTCGGCGACGTCGACGGCGCGGCTGAGTCCGCCGAAGGCGGTGTCGGCGGCCAATACGGTCGACGGCGACACCGTCAGGTCACGGGCGCCGAAGTTCGGGGTGTCGATGCGATGATCCCAGCCGGTGACGAAGGCCGGGTTGGCGACGAGCTCGCGGGCGCGCCGCTCACTGGCGAGGATGACCGCCGCCGCGGCATCGGTGTACGGCGCGATGTCGTGCGCGCGCAACGGGTTTGCGACGTAGTCGGCGGCGAGTAGGTCGTCGACGGCACCGCCGGTGGTCCGGGCGGCCACCGCGGCCATGTCTTCCTCGGTCCAGGTGCCGGCGTCCAAGCCGGCGCGTGCCTGCAGAGCGGCGAGCTCGCGGGCCCGCGGCCACAGCGGCGCCACGGTGTAGGGGTCGGTCTGCAACGCCAGCGTCAGATCCGAGTCGCCCGCGGTGGCCTTGCCGAATCCGTAGGCCAGGGCGAGATCGACCTCACCCGTGGCGATCTTGACCCACGCCTCATACAGTGCCCACGCGCCGTCCATCTCCACATGGGATTCGTTGATCGGCGGCATCGCCCCGATGGAGTCGATGGCGGAGATGAACGAGAAGGCGCGTCCGGCAAGGTAATCCGACGATCCGCTGCACCAGAACTCGATGTCGGTGCGGCTGATCCCCAGCTCGGCATAGAGTTTCGCGAAACAGGGGATCAGCATCTCCACGCCGTTGGTGGTGCCGTGCGTCCCGACGACGTTCGGGCTGTGTGCGAACCCGACGATCGCTATCCGTGGCAGGGTCATTGCGAGATGTCCTTTTGGTGATTCGGAGTCTGGATGGGACGGGGTCCGGCAGGCGCTCAGAGGAATTCGCGGTAGGACGCGAAGTCGGCGTCGGGTTCACCGGTGGGCCGGAAGTGGCTGATGCTGCCCAGGGACAGTTCACGCTCCGCGGCGGGCGCCCACACCGCCTGCACCCGCATACCCATCCGGACCTCGTCGGCCGGGCAGTCGAGAATCAGGTGCAGGAACGGGATGTCGGTGCCGTCGAGCAGCACATAGGCCGCCACGTATGGCGGTGTGATGCGCTGACCCTGGAACGGGACGTTGACGATGCAGAAGGTGGTGACAGTACCGGTGTCGGGCAACTCGACCCGCTCGAGAGCCGGCGCGCCGTCGGACGGACTGACCTTGCGCGGCGGGAAGTACACCCGGCCGGCGTCGACGCCCGTGCCGATCCGCGAACCGTAGAGCTTTCCGGCCTTGAGTCCCTCCAGATACCAGGATTCCTCTTCGGTCGCCGAATGGGTGATCGTGGTGGTGATCGGGGTGGTGATGACGACGTTGCTGTCGGCGCCGACCTTGGTACCGGAGTCGTCGGCGGTGTCGTTGGGCGCGGCCGGGGTCGGGGACTGGCCGGGTGCGAAGTGGCTGATGTCGTCGATGCGCCCGGTTCGCGCCGCCCGCCAGCGGGCGTGCACGCGCAGCCCGGTGTGCAACTCGTCGGGCGAGTCGACGCGGACCGCGTGCAGCAGGGCGGTGTCGGCGCCGTCGAGGCGGATCAGCGCCCAGGCGAAGGGCACATCGAGCGGTTGCGGGCCGGCGGGTTCGGGATTCCACGTCCATGTGGTGACGGTGCCGACCGTGGCCACGTCGACGAGTTCGGTGGTGTGCGCCCCGGTTGTCGGATCGAATTCGACCGGCGGGACCGCGACCTTGCCGTCGCTGCCCTTGGAACCGACGATCCGGCCGTCGCGCAGTGCGAGCGCGAACTGCGAGAGCACCGGCCCCAATGACCGCGTGTATCCGAAGGTATTGGTCAGCGGGGCGGTGAGGACGGCGTGCTGCGGTGGCGGAACGTCCGCCGTCGGATCGGGGACTCGGGCGCGGCCGGATGTTGCGATGGTGCTCACACCATCGAGTAGAACACGTTCTAGTATTGGATACAAGGCGCACGTCGTCGCGCCACCGACCGACGCAGGGAGAGGACGGCACCTGCCGTGAAACTGGCTTTGCAGCTTGGCTATTGGGGAGCGGGCCCGATTCCCGATGCGCCTGATCTCGTCGCGGTGGCCGAGGCCAGCGGATTCGACGCCGTGTTCACCGCCGAGTCTTGGGGCTCGGACACCTACACGCCGCTGGCCTGGTGGGGCGCGGCGACGTCGCGGATCCGGTTGGGAACCGCGGTGTCACAGCTGTCCGCGCGGCCGCCGACCACGCTGGCGATGGCCGCATTGACCCTCGATCACCTTTCCGGCGGCCGGCACATCATCGGCCTGGGCGTGTCCGGACCGCAGGTGGTGGAGGGCTGGTACGGGCAGCCGTTCGCGAAGCCGTTGGCGCGCACCCGGGAATACGTCGAGATCGTCCGGTCGGTGCTGGCGCGGGAGGCCCCGGTGCGCAGCGACGGTCCGCACCATCCATTGCCGTATCCGGCCGGCGCCCCGGGCTCGACGGGACTGGGCAAGGCGCTCAAGCCGATCACGCATCCGCTGCGTGCCGACATCCCCATCTGGCTCGGCGCCGAGGGGCCACGCAACGTGGCGCAGACCGCGGAGATCGCCGACGGCTGGCTGGCCATCTTCTACAGCCTTGCCCTCGCCGATCAGTACGAGCAGTGGCTGGCCGACGGATTCGCCCGGCCGGGAGCGCGCCGCACACGCGCGGAGTTCGAGGTGGCGGCCACCGTCCAGGTGGCCATCACCGACGACGTGCCGGCGGCCATCGAACGCTACCGACCTTCGACCGCCCTGTACGTCGGCGCTATGGGCGCGGCGCAGAAGAACTTTCACGCCCAGCTGTACCGGCGGATGGGATACGGCGAGGCCGTCGACGCCATCGGCAGGCACTTCCGTGCGGGGCGCAGGGCAGAGGCGATCGCGGCGGTGCCCGACGAGATGGTGTGCGAGACGCTGATCGCCGGAACTGCCGACTCGGTGCGCGCGCAGATCAAGCAATGGGAGGCGGCCGGGGTCGACATGCTGATGGTCACCGCCCGCGACGTCGAGACCATCGAGACGCTGGCCACGCTCTGCTGAGTGCTCGAGCGCTCGGGCTCAGACCTGCGCGGCTGCCGGAACGCGTCGTGGGGTCAGGGTGAGGTGAAAGTCTTTGGGCACCATGGTGAGCCGCTCGTCGACGGCGAGTTCGTAGTCGGGCTCGGGGGTGAGGTCGTAACGGTGGAGCAGACTCGCGAGTACCAGGACTGCCTCGTGCAGCGCGAACTGTCGGCCGATGCAGGCCCGCAGGCCGGTGCCGAACGGCTTGTAGGAGTGGGCCGGGCGCTTCTTGACGTTCGCGGGGAGAAACCGGTCCGGATCGTAGACGTCCGGACGGTCCCACACCGCGGGGTCACGGTGGACCAGGCCGAGAACGATGATCGCCCAGTCGTCGGTGCGCATCGGGACCTCGCCGTCGATCACGGTGTCGGCCCGCGGGCTGCGGGCAAAGGCGGGCACGGTCGGCCAGATGCGCAGGGCCTCGTCGAGACAGCGCCGGATGTAGCGGAAGTGCGGAACCTGCTCGAAGGTGGGCATCGCCTGTGGGTCGGCGCCGAGTATCTCGTCGGTCTCGGCTTGCGCACGGGCCAGGCAGTGCGGATTCTGCGACAGGTAGTACAGAGTGAAAGACAGTGCCCCGGAAGTCGTTTCGTGTCCGGCGACCAGGAACGTGAGGATCTGGTGGCGGATGTTGAGCATCGAGAGCTTCTCGCCGGTCTCGGGGTGGGCGACGTTGAGCATGATGCCGAGCAGGTCGTCGCGCCGGGGATCTCCGGCCCGCTTGGCGATGACCTCGTCGAGCATGGAGTCGACGTAGCCTTGATCCCCCGCGTTGCGCCGGTCGAGGTAGGCCATCAGGAAGCGTCCGCCCGGTGCGGTGCCGAGGCCGCCTTTGCGCCGCCCGGTCTGCAGGGCGTGGATCATGGCCGTGATGAACGGGTGCCGCTGGGTCGACGAGAAGGACCCGAAGTCCTGACTGAAGGCCGTTCGGGTCAGCGTCTCGAGCGTCAACTTCGTCATGTCGGAGGTGACGTCGGCCCGGTTGTCGCGCCGATCCCAGTACGCGAAGAGTTCGCTTGCCGTCTCGATCATCGTCGGATGGTAGGAGCGTATTGCCGCCTTGGTGAATGCGGGCATCAGGAGTTCGTGTGCCAGTTGCCAGTTCGACTCGTCATTGAATGCTGTGAACAAGCCGTCGCCGGCGTACTGGCGCAGCGCGGTGATCGCCGGCGGCAATGCCTTGCAGAAGCGGGTCTCGTCGCACAGTTCGGCGGTCAGGGCGGCCGATGCGACGAACACGAACTTCTGCCGGAAGACCTGGAATTCGAAGATCGGCCCGAGGTCGGCGCCCCAGTCGAGAATGCTGAGCACCGGTTGGCGCGGGTCGGATACGCCGAGGTCGCCGACGATCCGGCGGCGTCTGCCCGCGTGCGGGAATTGCCGACCGGACCAGTCGTTGTTCAGCGGGCGTCGGAACACGTCTCTGACCCTGCTCGCCGCAGACCGGACTGTCAAGGAGGTCATTCGCCGGTGAAGACCGGCTTCTCCTTGGCGGCGAATGCCTTCGGCCCGACCTTGGCGTCCTTGCTCTGGAACACCGAGATGCCGATCGGCGCCTCGATCGCGAAGGCGTCGAGTTCGTTGAGCCCCTCGGTCTGGCGGATGGTGCGCAGGATCGCCTGCACGGCAAGGGGGCCGTTGTCGCAGATCGACTGTGCGAGTTCCAGAGCCTTGTCCAGCGCGGTGCCATCGTCGACGACGTGTCCGATGAGGCCGAACTCCTTGGCCTCCTCGGCATCGATGTGACGCCCGGTGAGCAGGATGTCGCAGGCGACGGTGTACGGGATCTGCCGCACGAGGCGGACTGCGCTGCCGCCGAGCGGAAACAACCCCCAACGTGCTTCGGACACACCGAATCTGGCGCTGCGGCCGGCGACCCTGATGTCGGTGCCCTGCAGGATCTCGGTGCCGCCGGCGATGGCGGGGCCCTCGACCGCGGCGATCAGCGGCTTGGTCAGGCGCCGGCCCTTGAGCAGGGCCGGCAGCGCCTCCGGATTCCAGGTGCCCTGCTTGACGGTGTCACCTGGGGCGTTGCGCGACATGATCTTCAGGTCCATGCCGGCGCAGAAGGCGCCGCCTGCCCCGGTGAGGATGGCGGCGCGGATCTCGGGGTCGGCGTCGACGCGGTCCCACGCCTGCGCCATGATCGCCATCATCTCCGCCGACAGCGCGTTGCGCGCCTCGGGACGGTTCATCGTGACGATGAGAACGTGCCCTCGCTGTTCGACGAGGCAGTGCGGTGCCGGGACGGTGGTGGGCTCGGTATGCGGCATCGTGGTCATCTCGACCCCCAAGATCGGTGAGGCGGTTCGGCGGAAAACACAGGGTTGCCGAAAACGATAACACGTTCTAGTTTTGTCCCATGGCATTTACCATCGGGGACCTCATCGAGCATGCCGTCGACCTCATGCCCGACCGCATCGCACTCGAATCGGGGGACCGTTCGCGGACTTACGCCGAGCTCGAGGCCCGCAGCAATGCGCTGGCCCACCATCTGCGGGGCCTCGGTGTACGGCCAGGCGACCGAGTGGGTCTGTACAGCCGGAACACCATCGAATCGGTCGAGGCGATGGTGGCGATCTTCAAGGCGCGGGCGGTGATGGTCAACGTCAACTACCGCTACGTCGAGGCCGAGCTCGACCACATCTTCACCGACTCCGGCATGACTGTTCTCTTCCACGAACGGCAGTACTCGCCGCGGGTGGCCAACGTCCTGTCGGACGGGGGCTCAGCGGACGGGGGCTCAGCGGACCGGGGCGGCCACGAGTCTGCCCGGCCGGTCATCGCCCACCGGGTGGTCATCGACTCCGACACCGACACCGACGCCGACTCCGACGCCGACGCCGACTCCGGCACCGAAGTAGGCGCGGTGGCGTCCCCGGTCGACTTCGAGGAGGCGATCGCCGCGTCGTCGACCGAACGCGACTTCGAGGAACGCTCCGACGACGACCTCTACATGCTCTACACCGGCGGGACCACCGGAAAGCCCAAGGGCGTGGTGTGGCGTCAGGAAGACATCTGGCGGGTGCTCGGCGGCGGCATCGACTGGAGTACCGGGCAGCCGGTCACCGACGAGTGGGAACACGCGCGTATTGGCGAAGCGGGCGGCCAGCTCGTTCGGTTCGCGATCCCGCCGTTCATCCACGGTGGCTCTCAGTGGGCGGTGTTGCAGGCACTTTTCGGCGGCGGCAAGGCGATCGTCTATCCCGACTTCGACGCAGACGAGGCCTGGGCGGCCATCGAACGGCACGGCGTCCACGTCGTGTTCATCACCGGTGACGCCATGGGCCGCCCGATGATCGAGGCACTCGGCCGGCGGGACTACGACACCTCCACCCTGTTCACGGTGGCGTCGTCGGCGTGCCTGTTCTCCCCGAGCATCAAAGACCAATTCGTGGAGAAGTTCCCCAACGCCATCATCATCGACGCGATCGGCTCGTCGGAGACCGGATTCGGCGGGATGGCCGTCGTGGCGAAGGGGCAATCGCACGTGGGCGCGCCACGTGTCAACGCCGACAAGCAAACCCACGTCCTCCGGCCGGATGGCTCGCAGGTGACGCCGGGTAGCGGCGAGGTCGGGGTGCTGGCGCGCACCGGGCACATCCCGCTGCGCTATCACAACGATCCGAAGAAGTCGGCGGCGACCTTCAAGGCGTTCAACGGGATTCGCTATTCGATCCCCGGCGACTACGCGCGCGTCGAGTCCGATGGCACGATCACGATGCTCGGACGGGGGTCGGTGTCGATCAACACCGGCGGCGAAAAGGTGTATCCCGAGGAGGTCGAGGCCGCACTCAAGGCGCATCCCGACGTCTTCGACACCGTCGTCGTCGGCGTGGCAGATGACCGGTTCGGGCAACGCGTCGCCGCTGTCGTCGCCACCCGCGACGGCGCGCGTCCGACGCTCGGTGAGCTCGCCTACGTCGTGCGAAAAGAGCTGGCGGGCTACAAGACTCCTCGAAGTGTCTGGTTTGTCGACGAGATCAAGCGCTCACCCGCCGGGAAGCCGGACTACCGGTGGGCGGCGGCGATCACCGAGGGCGGACCGGCCGACGAGACCGCCGAGGCCGCCCGGCCCGCGAACGCTGCGGCAACGCGATGAAGACCGAACTGGCGGCCCGCTTCGGGATCGACTATCCGATCTTCGGTTTCACACCGAGTGAACATGTCGCCGCCGCGATCAGCCGTGCCGGCGGGTTCGGAGTGCTCGGGTGTGTGCGATTCAACGATCCCGAAGAACTCGACGACGTTCTCGAGTGGATGCACGAGAACACCGACGGCAAGCCGTTCGGGGTCGACGTGGTCATGCCGGCCAAGATTCCCACGGAGGGAAGTCACACCGATCTCGATGCGATGATCCCGCCGGAGCACCGGGCCTTCGTCGAACGCACCCTCGACGACCTCGGGGTGCCGCCGCTACCTGACGGCGAACGGGTCAACGCGGGCGTGCTGGGCTGGCTGCATTCGGTGGCCCGGTCACACGTCGACGTCGCCATGACACATGCCGACAAGTACGGGCAGATCAAGCTCATCGCCAACGCGCTCGGTTCCCCGCCCGCCGACGTCATCGCCGCCGCACACGACCACGGGGTGTCCGTCGCCGCGCTGGCGGGAGCGAAAGACCATGCGCGCCATCATGTGGAGGCGGGTGTCGACATCGTCATCGCGCAGGGATACGAGGGCGGCGGTCACACCGGCGAGGTGACGTCGATGATCCTGTGGCCCGAACTCGTCGACGCCGTCGGCGACCGCGCCCCGGTACTCGCTGCCGGTGGCGTCGGCAGCGGCCGCCAGATCGCCGCCGCGATAGCCCTTGGGGCGCAGGGTGTCTGGATGGGAACGTACTGGCTGACCGCCGCGGAGTACCGACTGGGAATGGCCGACGGCCAGGAGGGCCCCTCGACGGTCCAGCGGGCGCTGCTGGATGCGACGTCGCGCGACACCGTGCGTCGGCGCATCTACTCGGGCAAGCCGGCGCGACTGCTCAAGACGTCCTGGACCGACGCATGGGATGCGGCGGGTGCGCCCGAGCCGCTGCCGATGCCGTTGCAGAACATCCTGGTCTCCGAGGCGCATGCGCGGATCTCGGCGTCCGACGATCCCGGCGTCGTCGCCATGCCTGCCGGCCAGATCGTCGGACGGCTCAACGCGATCACCCCGGTCGCCGAGCTCATCGCCGACATGGTCAGCGAATACGACGAGGCCGTCGCTCGGATGCAGAAGACCCTCGAGCGGTAGTTCCGGCAGTCACCGGGCGCCGGCGCCGAACTCTGTGGAGTTGTCAAGGTACGGATGCGGTCCCGGTGGGCCGGGTGCGGGTCGGGAAAGTGTTGTGGGGAAGTGTGTTCAGGCGGCGACGTTGTCGAGGCGTAGGGTGCGTCGGTTGTAGGCGGGAAGTGGTCGGCGGTGTGGGTCGATCGTGGCGGGTGGGATCAGCCAGGGATGCCGATCGAATCCCATGATTACCTCCCACCCGTGATGATGCACATCATCGTGGCAGTTGGTGCACAGTAGGCA
>NZ_JBNCLY010000023.1:0-71390 GCF_049844915.1 Gordonia sp. DT30
ACCGAAAACCGCCTCGGACCAACCCGATCCGAGGCGAAACCCGCACACTGAACAACCGGCACGAAAAATCGAGGCTAACCGCTGCCACAGCGACGTATCGCTATCGCTACCAGCGCCCAGCCCTCCGACTCAGCAGGAGAATCCCATGTCCCCATCCGATTCCGAGCGAGGCAAGCGGCCCGACGAGAACCAGCCGCGGCCCCGCAACAAGCTCATGTCACTGGGCCTACGGCCGACCGGCCGAGAACCGGTGGACTACAAGGACGTCGAGACGTTACGGCAGTTCATCTCCGACCGCGGCAAGATCCGGCCACGCCGGGCCACCGGTCTGACACCGCAGCAGCAACGTCAGGTCGCCACCGCGATCCGCAACGCACGCGAGATGGCGTTGCTGCCCTGCGAGTCCCGTCGCTGAACGCCGTCGCCGGGTATCCGAGGAGATCAGCCGAGCTGTGGGTCGAGGCTGATCTCCTCGGCGTCGAGTTGATTGAGCATCCGCGACAACGCCTCCGACGAGTAGCTGCCCTCTCGGCGTAAGCGGAGGAGGTGTCTACGTTGGGCCGCGATGATCTCGCGGCGCACCGCCCGCAGCTGGGCGCGTTCGGTGTAGTTCAGGCCGTAGCTGGCCCCGGACGTGATATCTCCTTCATTGCCGTCGTCGCTGCCGTCGTCCTGCTCGGCCTCGTGGCTGGCCTGTTCGATACGTGCACGCAGCCAAGGGATTTGCCGGACCAACTCCGATTGCGCCATCGCGGTGCGCATCGTCTGGTCCATCTCCCCGCGCAACCGTAGTCGCTCGGCCCGCTTGTTCTCGGTGGTGTCGGGCAGGTGCAGGCTCCGGATGAGCCCCGTCAACGTGCCGCCCTGCAACAGCAGCGAGGCGGCCGCCACCACGAATGCGGTCAACACCAGCAGGGACCGCGAGTGGATGTCGGTGGGCAGGGTCTGCGCCGCGGCGACGGTGACGACGCCACGCATTCCCGCCCACACCATGATGACGCCCTCCTTGCGGCCCAGCGGTGCTTCGTCGTAGTAGTTGATGTCGGCCAGCGTCCGCGTGATGCGCGCGTTGATGCGTCCGGCCGTCTCCGGCGACATGGTGTTCGGCGAGGCCTGATCCGGATCCCGCTTGTGCCGGAACCGCAATCGCCAACCCCAGCGCCGCAGCCGCTGACGTATCGGCGACTGCTCGTCCGACGACGCACCGGCGGTCGGTCTCGCGGTGTAGTTCTCGAGATATGGACGGATGGCCTGACCGCGCTGCCTGCGGTGATCGATCAGCCACACCACCGGCACGATGTAGATCGAGCGGATCACCAGCGACATCCCGAGTGCGGCCAGCCCGAGCCACACCGCATGCCCCACCCCGTCGTGTTCGTCGGCCACGTCCCGCATCAGGCCGAACAGTTCGAGGCCCATGAGGAAGAAGACGCCACCTTCGGCGAGCATCTCGACCATCCGCCAGTTCTGGGTGTCGGAGAGTCGATGGCGCGGCGTCAGGTAACGGACCGCGCCCGCGCCGGTGATCAGCCCCGCGGTCACGGCCGCGACCAGGCCCGAGGCACCCAGTTCCTCGGCGGGCAGGTAGGCGAGGTACGGCACGGTGAAGGAGATGGCGGTGTTGACCGCCGGGTCGGCGACGCGCGCACGCACCCACAGATTCAGCACACCGATGACGCCGCCGATCACCACGGCAACCACCACCGCATACGCGAAGTTCAGAACGACCCCGCCGAACGAGATGGAGGCCGCGGTCGCCGCGACCGCCGCCCGGAGCAATACCAGCGAAGTCGCGTCGTTGAGCATGCTCTCACCCTCGAGAACCGCGGTCACGCGGGAGGGAACCCCGAGCTTCTTGGCGATCGAGGTGGCCACCGCGTCGGTCGGGCTGACGATGGCACCCAACGCCACGCCGGTCGCCAGATCGATTCCGGGGATGATCGCCCGGAAGAAGAAGCCCAGGGCGACAGCGCTGACCAGGACGAGCACCACCGATAGCGCGCTGATCGTGCGGAAGTCGCGGCGGAATTCCATGGTCGGCATCTGCACGGCCGCCGCATAGAGCAGCGGCGGGAGGACGCCGACCAGAATCCATTCCGGATCGAGGTGGATCGCCGGCACGAACGGGGTGATACCGATGACCGCGCCGATCACGACCAGGGCCAGGGCCGCGGGGACGCGGATACGGGGCGCCAGCTCGGTGACGGCCACGATCAACAGAATCGCGCCGATGACGATCAGGATCTTCTCCATGCCGTACATGATCTCCCGAGAGTCGTCCTTGAGGGCATCCGCATCTCGTCAGTACGTCTGATCGAGGCGATCGGTCGCAAACATGAGGAGATTTGGCACACCGACAAATGTGACATTGACCGTTGACATACGACGGCGCGCACATCTACCGTCAGTGTCAACGCTTGTTGTCGTATGAAGGCACGATGTCCGATCGCCCGTGCCGCCCGAATTCCAGGAGCCAGAGATGACCGAGGTTCTCAGGTACGTTCCCGAACAATCCAAGTCCGACACCGATCACGATTACGCACGAGTCCTCGATGACCTGTCGGCGGCGTCGGTACACCGCAACTTCGATCCCTACCTCGACATCGACTGGGATGCCCCGGAGATGGCGGTGATACCCGACGATCCGCGGTGGATTCTGTCCTATGACGTCGATCCGATCGGACGCCACCCTTGGTATCAGTCGCAGCCGCGGGACAAGCAGATCGCCATCGGCATGTGGCGTCAGGCCAACGTCGCCAAGGTCGGCCTGCAGTTCGAATCCATCCTGATCCGTGGACTCATGCAGTACAGCTTCGCACTCCACAACGGCGACAAGCGATTTCGCTATACCACCCATGAATCCAAAGAAGAATGCAACCACACCCTGATGTTCCAGGAGATGGTGAACCGGATCGGGATGGACGTGCCCGGCGCGAAAGTGTTCTACCGTCGGGTCTCGATGTTCCTGCCGCTGATATCGACGGTCTTCCCGACGGTGTTCTTTTTCGGCATACTCGGCGGCGAGGAGCCGATCGACCACCTGCAAAAAGACTTCCTGCGCACCACCGACGACCTACATCCCGCGATGTCGGCGGTCATGCAACTGCACGTCGCCGAGGAGGCGCGGCACATCTCCTTTGCGCACCACCACCTGCGTGAGACGGTCCCGAAGAAGGGCCCGGTACGGCGCTTCCTGCTCTCGCTCACGCTCCCCATCGCCATGCGCGGGCTGCTCGGCGCGATCATGGTGCCGCCGCGGTCCTTCCGTCGCGAATTCGACATTCCGGACTCGGTGATGCGGCAGATCTTCTGGGGCTCACCGGAATCCAAACGCGTGCGGCGCAACGTCTTCGGCGACGTGCGGATGCTCGCGGAGCAGTGCGGCCTGGACAACCCGGCGGCCCGGGGCCTGTGGCGGATACTCGGCATCTCCGGTCGGTCCTCACGATTCCGCAGCGAACCCATCTACTCGGCGCCCTGATCGCCGCGACCCCGCGTCAGCTCCCCCGATAGCCATTACCCCGATAGCCGAAGACCTCTGATCCCATGCCCCATGTAGTCACGCAGGCTTGCTGTGGTGATGCGTCCTGTGTGTACGCGTGCCCGGTGAACTGTATTCACCCGACCCCCGACGAACCCGACTTCGGCATCGCCGAGATGCTCTACATCGATCCGGCCACGTGCGTGGACTGCGGCGCATGCGTCACTGCGTGCCCGGTGGGCGCGATCACCGCGTCGCATCGCCTGACCGACGGTCAGGAGCGGTTCATCGACATCAACGCGTCGATGTACCCCATCACGTCCGCCGACGCACCGGATACCGCGGCCGGACTCACCGAGGCGCGCTTTCCGGTCGACCCCGCGCACCGCCGGCCGCTCGCCCCGATCGGGCACCCCGATACCCTCGGCGTCGACGGCCCGGTGTCGGTGGGCATCGTCGGTTCGGGACCGTCGGCGATGTACGCCGCCGACGATCTGCTGCGCTACCCGCAGGTGCGGGTGGTCATGTACGAACGGCTCGACCGCCCGTTCGGTCTGGCCCGTTTCGGTGTGGCGCCCGACCACGAGTCGACCCGGTCGGTCATGGCGCTGTTCGACGACATCGCCGGGCACCCGCGCCTCGAGATCCGCCTGGGCACCGAGATCGGCCAGGATCTGAGCCTGGAGAATCTGCGCTCGCGCCACACCGCGGTGATCTGGGCCGGCGGCGCCACCACCGACCGGCGCCTCGAGATCGACGGCGCCGGCTCACGGGGCGTCACCAGCGCCACCTCGTTCGTCGGCTGGTACAACGATCACCCCGACTTCGCCGACCTCGACGTCGATCTCTCGGTGCCGGAGGCCGTGGTGATCGGCACCGGAAACGTCGCGCTCGATGTCGCCCGCATCCTGGTGCGCGACCCACGCGAGCTGGCCGCCACCTCGATCGCCGGCCACGCCCTCGCCACACTCCGCAACTCGGCCATCGGCCGGGTCACCATCCTGGGTCGACGCGGCGCCGAACACGCCGCGTTCACCCTGCCCGAGCTCGTCGGGCTGGTCGACGGGGGCATCCCCGTGACCGTCGACCAGTCCGACGAGGTTCCTGATCCGTCCTCGACGACCGACCCGGTCACACGCGCCAAGCTCGAGGTGCTGCGCGAGGTCGCCGCGCGTCCGACGCCGACGGTCCCGCACATCCGCTTCGCATTCGGCCGCACGCCACGCACGATCAGCGTGGTCGACGGACGTGCCTGCGGTGTCGTCGTCGACCGTTCCGACGGCGGTTCCGAGTGCGTCGAGGCCGGGTTGATCCTGACGTCCATCGGATATCGCGGTCGGCCCGTGCCCGGCCTGCCGTTCGATCCGGTCCGGGGCGTCATCCCCAACGAGAACGGCCGGGTCGTCGGCGACGGAACGGCCGGCGAACCGCTGTCCCGGTCGCCGCTGGCGGACGTGTATGTGACGGGATGGATCAAGCGCGGGCCGTCGGGGTTCATCGGCACCAACAAGACCGACTCCGCGCAGACGGTCGCCACGCTCGTCGACGATCTGCGAACCCGGGCCGGACGGGCCGGCGAGCTGGCCGCGCCGCGCCGCGGTTCCCGCATCGCATCGCTTCTCGGAAGACTCTGACCCTCCCGTATTTACAGACAGCTTTCCCCTTTTATTGGTAGGTCCGTCCCCAGAAAGCAGGATCGGTCACGATTCGGCTTCCTTTGACAATTCGCTGTGGATCAACTGATGCACTTTCGCCGACTGCCGAGTAACGTCGGCGGCGCGAATGGGGGTGTGTGCATGCCCGGAACGATTTCTCGTTTCGACTACATCGACGCGGCACGGACGATCGGCGAGCGCTTCGCCGAGTTGGTGCGCGACGTCGACTCGCCCGACGTGCGCGTCGAATCGTGTCGGGGATGGTCGCTGGCCGACTGTGTCGGACACATCGCATGCGAGCCGTCGCGCTACCTCGACCTCGTCGGCGGTAAGGACGAATGGCCCTGCCGGCCAAGCGATCTCAATGATGTCTACGCGAAGCAGATCGCCAATCTGCCCACCCGGGACACCCGGACACTGGCCGATAAGTTTCTCGCCGACCTCGATGAGCTCCTCGACACTGTTCGCCACTTCGGCGCACGGGTCCCGATGATGCGGATCGCCGGCAGCCAGCGAGTTCGCTCAGATACCGCACTGGGCATTCTCATCGGCGAGATGACGGTGCGTGGCCGCGATATCGCGCGCGTGCTCGGTGCACGCTGGGACATCGACCCGACAATCGCGCCGATGGTCACCCGCGGCGGACATCAACTCCTGCGGCCCTGGGCAGATTCGCATATCTGCCATGGACACAACGCCACCTACGACGTCCGCATCCGACGCACTTCCGAGCGGATCGTCTACCGATTCGACGACGGGCACCTCGAGATCGACCCGGCCGATTCGCCGCACCCAGACGTCTACATCAGCGTCGACCCGATCACCGTCGTCCTCGCCGCGCACGGTCGCTTCTCGGCCGGCTCGGCTCTTCTCACGGGTCGGGCGATCGCGTGGGGAGCAAAGCCATGGCTGGCCGTCGGCCTCAATCGGCGCCTGGCGGCAGCCCGCAGTCTGACCGCCGCAGACATCGCCTAGAACGCGCTGCCGGTGATCGGCGCGGCCCGGTCACACGGGACCGGCCGGGGATGCGCCGGATCGAGCGCGTTGAGCACGAAGTACGCCGCCCGCCGGGAACCGGCGAGCCCGGCGTGTTCGGTGTAGTCGACCGGACATCCTTGCTGCACCACGATGTTGTGAACGTTGGGACCACCGGGTAGCTGTCCGGAGGTATACGGCACGACGAGTTCGTCGTTGCGCGTGCTGACGTTGGTGTAGGTGATGCCGGGCAAGTAGACGCCGCCGGCACGCAGTTTCATCATGAACACCGACGACGGGTCGAATTGTGCACAGGCCTGACACAGCGGGAACTGCGCGGCGCTGAGGCCGAGTTGCCGGAGAACCGGCATCAGCACCGCAGCGCCACCGACACCGGTCCCCTGCCACAGCGGTGCGAGCGAGACGTACTTGTCGATCTTGTCGTGTCCGCCGAGGAATTTCGCGTAGTAGTCGGGGATCAGCGTGCCCTGCGAGTGCCCGACGATCTCGACCTTGTGCGCGCCCGTGGCCGCGAGCACCTTCTCGACGTAGGCGGCGAGTTGCGCCGCACTGCCCTCCATCGGCGTCATCCCGCCCACGGCGCTCACCGGCCACGGCGCCCGGTCCACGACGCCATAGGTGAGCGCGAAGACGCAGTAGCCCTGATTCTTCAGCAGCGGTACGTAGGTACCCCAGTTGGTTTGTTGCGATCCGCCCGTACCGTGAACCAGCACAACGGGATTCGGATGCGCGGCCGACGGCCGGCAGGAGAGGTCATTGGAGCCGGGCAGCGACCCACCCGGGTGAGCGAGTTCGTCGGGGATGCCGCCGAGGAAGTTGTAGCCGACCGGCAACTCGGCGCGTGCGACTCCACCGCCCCCGCCGATGAGGGCGACGATCGCCCCGGCGATCACACTGACGCCGACGACCATCCTGCGCAAGCCCATGCAGGGAACCTAGCAAGTGCTTGGGCCGCGGAACGGGCGTTCGGCCGAGGTTGGAGCCGCCGGGCCGGCTATCGCTCCTGGATGAGCTCGTCGAGGGCCTCGGGCACCACACACAAGGTGTCGGCGATCTTCTGCACTGTCGTCGAATCGTCGACGGCGCCGGTCAGCGCCTCGCGAGCGCCATCGACGCTGACGCCCGATTCCTCGGCGATCGCCTCAAAGGTCGGATCGAGGCCGACGTCGCCGAACAGTGGCTCGAACTTCACGGGGACGCGAGTTGCTGTCATGCCCGGATGGTAGCCGTTGTGCACTGATGCTTGCTTTGTGTACGAAGTGTGCGACAATCTTTGCGGGGAGTCACGTTGATTCCCTTCAACAGGAAGAAGTTGCAGGATGGCACAAGGAACCGTTAAGTGGTTCAACGGCGAAAAGGGCTTCGGCTTCATCGCCCCCGACGACCAGGGTGAGGACGTTTTCGTTCACTTCTCTGCGATCTCGGGCAACGGATACCGCTCTCTCGAAGAGCAGCAGCGCGTCGAGTTCGACGTCGAGCAGGGCGCCAAAGGTCTTCAGGCCACCAATGTGAGTGCTCTGTAAGCCTCTCATCAGGCCCGACAGCCCCGACACCATCCCGGTGTCGGGGCTGTTGCCGTCTATATCGGCGTTTCCGACCGAGATCCCCCGCGTCCTGTAGGGTTGGGGCACCCCAGCCGGTGCTGACGCACCCTTCGGCAGGACGATCATTTCGCTGCAGCGGCGTCCAGTGAGGAGCGCGGAGATGACGCGCATTCCCCCGAGTCACCGAGTCCGGAGCCGTCTCCGCACCCCATCGCACGACTCCCCCCACGACATTCAGATGCATCCGGCGAACCTCAAAGGATATGACCATGACCCACGAACTCTTCTCCCACCCGTATGAGGCGACAGGCGAGTCACCACTGCCCACCGACGCGCCGATGTCGGTGCACCTCACATTCTCCGACAGCACCGAAGCGCGCCGCGCCGGAGAACACCGGTCCACCGAATAGCCGCACCCATCGACACCGCCGTACCCATCAGCACATCCGACATCACGGTCTGGCCCACGTGGTGAATTCCATTCTCCGGCCTGAATTTCCGCCGGTACTTTCCTGAGTACCGCCCGCCTCATCCCTGGGAGTCCCGTCACGCCGATGGCGCCTGACAGTGGGGCTCGCACAGAGCAGAAAGCACGAGGCGCATACGTGTCACAGACCGAACAGATCCGCCCCAACCGCAACAATTTCGTCAGCTCCTACACCGAGCTGGCCGCCGAGGTCCGTGCCTCGGGCCTGCTGGAACGCCGACGGAGTTTCTACATCGTCCGCATTGCGGCCACCTCGGTGGCGCTGGTCGCCGCCTGGATCGCGGTCGTCATGCTCGGCGACTCCTGGTGGCAACTGGGCGTCGCGGGCGCCATCGCCATCATCAGCACCCAGTTCGGATTCCTCGGACATGACGGTGCCCACCGGCAGATGTTCGCCTCGTGCGCCGCCAACGAGTGGGTGGCTCGCATCACGGCGGCTGCCGGCGCCGGATTATCGCTGCACTGGTGGCGGGGCAAGCACAATCGACATCACAAGTCGCCGAACCAGATCGGCGTCGATCCCGACATCGCCGACGGCCCCATCGCGTTCGTCCCCGAGGACGCGGCAGCGCGTTCGGGCATTTACGCCTGGTTCACTCGCAGGCAGGGCTGGCTGTTCTTCCCGTTGCTGACCTTCGAAGGGGCCGCACTCCACGTCGCGAGCTATCAAGGGTTGTTTGCGCGAACGCATGTGCCACAACGCTTTTTGGAACTCTCACTCATCACACTGCGACTCGGCCTCGGGTTTGTGCTGCCGTTCGTGGTGATGCCACCGCTGCTGGCGCTCGCCTTCATCCTTATCCAGATGGGCGTGTTCGGGGTCCTGCTCGGCGGCGCCTTCGCTCCGAACCACAAAGGTATGCCGTTGGTTCCCAAGGAGATGCGGGTAGATTTCCTGCGCCGTCAGGTCCTCATGTCACGCAACATCCGCGGCGGACGCTTCACCGATTTCATGATGGGCGGGCTCAACTATCAGATCGAGCACCACCTGTTCCCGAGCATGCCGCGACCCAATCTCGCGAAGGTCCGGCCCCTCGTGCGGGCGCACTGCGCTCGCCACTCGGTCACCTACACCGAGACGTCACTGCTCAATTCCTACGCGATCGTCGTCCGCTACCTCAACCAGGCCGGCCTCGGCGAGCGTGACCCCTTCACCTGCCCGCTGGTGCAGATGTATCGGTGATCCGCCGGCGGCGGCCGCCGCCGGTTCGCTTCCCGCTCACTCATTTGCTTCCCGCTCACCGATCTCGGTGAGCGGGAAGCAAATCGTTGAGCGGGAGCGCAACTGCGATCGACCGCCACTCCCCTTCGTTATGCTGTGGTTCATAGTTGCTGACGAGTGGAGTGGGGTTTGACGGACCACTATCGGATTGCCGCGCTGGAGAAGGGTCTGCGGGTGCTGGCCTGCTTCACTCCCAACGAGCGGGCGCTCGGCGTCAGCGAGGTGGCCAGGACGACGAAGATTCCGGTGTCGACGTGCTTTCGGATCCTGCGCACCCTCGAGGACTCGGGTTACGTCGAGCAGCTCGATGACGGCACGTTCACCCCTAGCGCGGCCGTCCTCACGTTGGGGTTCGCCGCGCTGCAGGGCAACGAGGTCGTCGAGGCCACCCGCCTGCCCTTGCGCGAGTTGCAGCGGCACACCCGGGAGACCTGCAGCCTGGCAGTCCTGTCCGGCGCCGACATCGTCTACCTGCTGAGGTACAAGTCGGCCGGATACGTCGTGGGAAATGTGGTGGCCGGGTCGCTGCTTCCGGCCGCGTGCACCGCAATGGGAAAGGTACTGCTGTCCTGTCTGGAGGACCCCGAGCTGGACGCGACCTTGGCCGGCGTCGATCTTGCGAGCTACCGGATGGGCCCCAATGCCGTGCAGACGATGGACGAACTGCGCGCCGAGCTCGCCACCATCCGGGAACGCGGCTGGGGATCGCAGGACGAGGAGGTGGCCTTCGGCCTGCGCTCGATCTCGCTGCCCGTCATGAACCTGGACGGAGCAGCCGGGGCGATCGCCGTGTCCGTCGAATCCGCGCAGTGGTCGCACGAACGGATGATCGACGAACTCCTCCCTCAGCTTCGGCGCGCCGCCGACAAGGCGTCGATCAGCATGGGCTACTTGCCATCGATCCGACCTTCTCACTAGGTGAAAAATCGCTTCCCGCTTTTCATGGATAGAGAAGCCGAGCGAGCTACCTCCCCGAAATGGCAAGGGCCAGCCAACTTGCCGCGGATTCTGCCCGTGCGAGGTTGAGCTGAGACGCCACGCGTGATTAGCGTCGGTGGTGACCCGCTTCACAACAAAGTGGGAAGCATGAAGAAGGAGTTACAACCATGGCGATCATCACCGCCGTCACAGCGCGTTTTCTCGAAGCCACGCCCGAGGCCGGCGTTGTCTTCGGTGCCGGAGACTTCAACACCTACAGCATGGTTCTGGTGGAGATCCACGACGATTCCGGGCACGTCGGCTACGGCGAAGCACTCGCCCGACGCGGGGGTGCCATGACCGCGGTCGCAGTCGAGTCCCTGCTGGCCCCGGTTCTCATCGGGAAGGACCCGCGCAACATCGAGGGCCTGTGGGTCGAGATGGTTCAGCAGTTGCGCACCTGGGGTCACGTGTCGGGTGTGGTGATGGAAGCCGTCTCCGGCGCCGACACCGCTCTGTGGGACCTGGTGGGCAAGATCGAGGGCAAGCCGGTGTGGCAGCTCCTCGCCGGCGCCGGTCGCTCGGAGGTCCCGGTCTACGCCTCGTCGGTCTACATCTCCGACCCCGACACCATGGTCACCGAGGCCCTCGCGCAGCAGGCCCGCGGCTTCAAGCGACTCAAGGTCAAGATCGGCCGCAAGCCGCACGAGGGTGGCCAGGACGCCGACCTCCGCGCACTCTGGGCCATCCGCGAGGCCGTGGGCGATGAGCTGGAACTCGTCGTCGACGCCAACGGTGCCTACGACGCCGCCGGCGCCATCCGGATGGGACGCAAGATGGAGCCGCTGGACATCCGCTGGTTCGAGGAGCCGGTGTTCATGGACGACCTCGGCGGCTACGAGCAGATCCACGGCATGACGTCGACGCCGTTGGCGCGCGGCGAAACCGACTTCGGCATCTTCACGATGCGCGATGTGATCGAAAAGCGCCTCATCGACGTCGTGCAGCCCGACCTCGGCCGCTGCGGAGGCATCACGGGTGCCCGGCACATCTGGACGCTCACCTACGCCCACAACCTGGCCTTCGCCCCGCACACGGGGTTTTCGGGCGGGTACTCGCAGCTGGCCGCGCTGCACGTCTCGGCGGCGGCCCCCGGACTGCTCGCGCTCGAGCACATGTTCATCGACAATCCCTGCCGGGAGATCTTTGTCGGGGGCTACCCCGAGCCCACCAACGGCATGCTGGCCGTTCCGCAGGGCCCCGGCCTGGGCCTGGAACTCGACCTCGAAAAGGTCGACCGCTACACCGTCGAACTGCCGTCGCGGCAGGGCCAGCCCGTCGCATAGCGCACCCCCGGAAGTCCAAGGGCGCAACGATATCGATGCGCCCTTGGACGGCCAACGAACAACCCTCGTTTCTGCCTTCTAAGGATATTCGACAATGAAGTCAATATTGACTCGGTCGCAGACGGAGCACAGCACTATGCGCGGCCTGACCGACAACCGGCGCTTCATCATCGCGTTCGGCTTGTTGCTGATCATCACGCTCGGCTACATCGACCGCGTCAACATGTCCGTGGCCGCGCCGCACATCATCGACCAATTCGACCTCTCCACCGGACAATTCGGCCTGATCACGTCCGTCTTCAACTGGGCCTACATCGTCTTTCTCGTACCGGTGGGCATGATGGCCGACCGATGGGGCGCGCGACTCATCCTGCCGATCAGCATCATCGTCTGGTCCCTGGGTGCCGGCCTGACCGGCGGAGCGCTGGGGCTCACGATGCTCGTCATCGCGCGACTGCTGCTCGGCGCCGGCGAATCGAGCGTCTATCCCGTCGGCAATCTCGTGGTGCGGGAATGGGCGCCGTCGAAGGAACGCGGCATCTTCACCGGCATGCTGAATGCGGGTGCGCTGGTGGGTCCGGCCGTCGGTGCCGTCATCGCCGCCTACCTGATCGCCGCATGGGGCTGGCGCGCATCGTTCTTCATTCTCGGCGCGGCCGGTATCCTCGTCGGAATCGTGTGGTCCATCGTCTACACCACGCCGGAGAAGTCTCGGTGGCTGACGAACACCGAGCGCCAGTTCATTCTCGAGAACCGGGACAGCCCAATCACCCCCGACGGTGCCGCAAAGTTGAGTGTCGTTGCGCTGCTGCGGATGCGGACGATCTGGGGGCTGATGATCACCCAGGGATGCGCCGTCTACACCAACTATCTCTTCCTGAGCTTCCTTCCGCTTTATCTCACCACCGAAAAGGGCCTCAAAGATGTGGGCTCCGGCTGGGTCACCGGCATCACGTACGGCATCGCCGCCGTCGGAAGTGTCGGTATCGCCTATATCAGTGACCGGGCCGTCAAGAACACCGACGTGCTCAGTGGCAGCCGGCGCAAGATTGTGAGCCTCACGCTGCTGCTCGGACTTCCGTTGCTGGCGTTGCCGTGGGTGGGCAATTTTGCCCTCGTCGTCATCCTGATCTCCTGGATCCTGCTCGTGATCACCGCGGCCATCACCCTCAACTTCGCGCTGGCGGGCGACCTGACCACCGACAAGTCTTCCGGTGGACGGGTTTTCGCGCTGGTGACCTTCGGCGGCAACCTCTTCGGTCTGCTCGCACCGATCATCACCGGGTACCTCGTGGACTGGACGAGTGGCTACACCGCGCCATTCCTGGTCGCCGGAGTCCTGCTTCTCATCGGATCGTTCACCAGCCGGTACTTGTCGAATCGTCCGCTACAACGATCCGAGGTGGCTGCCTGATGTACATGCTCGATCTTCTCGTCGAAGGCTTTCCGGCCATCAGCCGAACCCATGGCGGCCTGGGATGGAGCAGCGTCTCGTTGCTCCACGACGGCCAACGGCGCGTGCTGGTGGAAACCGGTCCCCCGGCCTACATTCCGCTTCTACACGAGCGACTCGGCCGGCTCGGCATCACCGCCGACGAGATCACGCACGTGCTGGTGACCCATCTCCATTGGGATCACGTCGGCAACTTCACGATGTTCCCCGGCGCGCAGGTGCTCGTGTCGGAGACCGAAATGGATTGGGCCGCAGCACAGCCGCCGGGAACGACGTTTGTTCCCGATCTCCACGTCAGAGAACTTGCGAACGGTCGCCGCGATGTGCGCCTGGTGCGCGGTGATCAGGAGGTCCTGCCGGGCATCTTCTCGATCGACACGCCCGGCCACACCCCAGGACATATCGCTTTCCGGACCGAAACCCCTACCGGCACCGTTCTCTTCGCCGGCGACTCCGTCAAGAATCGGTATGAGCTCGGCACGGAGACAGCCGCGTCGACGATGGATGCCGCAGCCGGCGTCGCAAGCATCCGGAAGCTGAAATCGTTGATGGAAGCCGACAAGTCCGTGATCATGGTCCCCGGGCATGACGTTCCGCTGAAGATCGTCGGCGGTCAGGTCACCGCACTCATGGAGCAGGAGGCAGACCTCGCGGTCTACCTCAATGCGACCGATGATCCGGTCCGCCTGCAGATCGACTGACGTCGGCCAACCCCAGAGCGACCATCGGGAGAGTCGTGACGGACGCATCGGTGGCCTGTTCGATCATGCCCCGCAGATTCCGCCACGCGCGAGGATGCGCCTGCTGATATCGCTGCAGGGTCTCGGCGGACTCCTCGTCGGACATCGGGCGCGCACGCGCGGGCAGACTCCGCGCAGTGCCGATGCTGACCTTGCACTCCGGGCAGGCCATCAGATTCCGGTACCACTGAGAGCTCGTACCGAATCCGCTGACGACGACGAGCACGTCCGCCGACGGCCGGTCGACCACCTCGAGACAGACGTACCGCGGGAGGCCGGACCGGCGTCCGAGGTGTTCGAGCATCAGCACCCGCCGACCCAACAGCCATCCGAGATTGTGCCGATAGAGCCAGATGGGGGCGCGGACCACCGAACGGTTCCGAAGCAGGTACGCGCCGACGCGGTCTGTGATGGGAGCCACATCGACAGCGTAGTCGGAGCCCCGACCGCGCCTTCGGGCGTGACGGCCCATCGGTGCAGATCCCCCCACCGCGGTGACCGGTTTACCGGTTGCCGACATCGGGTACTGCCTATCCCAGCTGGGGCGAAGTCTCGTAACGAAAGTTCGTGACCTAAGGAGGTTGTGGTGACGACGCACAGGACGACGCTGGAAGACAAGGTCGCCGTGATCGGCGGCGGCGAGAAGAATCTCGGCGGTCTGGTCAGCCGAACGTTCGCCGACGCAGGCGCCCGCGGGGTGGTGGTGCACTATCACAACGACAGTTCCGCTTCGGACGCCGAGCAGACGGTCGAGGCCGTGCAGGAGGCCGGTGCGCAGGCGGTCGCCGTCCAGGCCGACTTGACTCGGCCGAACGACGTCGAGAGCGTCTTCGACACGGCTGTCCGGGAATTCGACGGATTCGACATCGCGGTGAACACCGCCGGAATGGTGCTCCGCAAGCCGATTCTCGAGACCACCGAGGACGAGTACGACAAGATGCTCGGTATCAACGCGAAGGCCGCATTCTTCTTTCTCAAGGAGGCGGGGCGGCGCATCAATGACCGTGGACGGATCGTCACCCTCGTCACCTCGCTCTTGCCTGCCTTCACCGACGGCTACTCCACCTACAACGGCGGCAAAGCCGCTGCCGAGCACTTCACTCGTGCCGCCGCCAAGGAATTCATCGAGCGTGGCATCTCGGTCAACAATGTGGGGCCCGGCCCGATGGACACCCCCTTCTTCTACCCGCAGGAGACCGATGAACGGGTCGAATTCCACAAGTCGCAAGCGATGGACGATCAACTCACCGATATCGAGGACATCGCGCCGCTGATCAAATATCTCGTCACCGATGGCGGATGGATCACCGGGCAGACCATCTTCGCCAACGGCGGTTACACCACCAGGTGATCACCGTCGCTCATTACGGGAACTGCAGCAGATAACAAGGATAGGAGAAAGTTGATGGCTGACAACAACAGTGGACCCTCGGAGGGCGTCAAGGGCGTCGTCGAAGACGCCAAGGGCAAGGTGAAAGAAGCTGCCGGCGCCTTGAGCGGTCAGGACAACTTGACCCGCGAGGGCCGGGCCCAGCAGGACAAGGCCGACTCCCAGCGCGAGGTCGCGGAGAAAGAAGCAGCCGCCGACAAGGCACGCGCGCAGGCCAAGACCGACGAGCAGCGGGAGAAGAACGAGCAGCAGTAGCGCTCGGCCCCCGTCCCTCGGGGTTGGAATCGGTACGACATGGCTCTCGGTTTCCAGGAGTCATGTCGTACCGATTCGCGGGGTAGTGCTGATCCAGTTCTTGGCGTTCGGGGGTGGACTCGATATGGCGCGCAAGGACAGGACGGCACATGACGCGCCCTGGCCGATCACCACCAGTCTCCCCGCGGATACCCATGAGAAGCCTGTCGCGCGACGCGAGCCGTGTAACACGGAACCAGTACTACACTGACTTCGTGGCGAACCTGACCATCACCGTCGACGACGAGACACTCAAGCGAGCGCGGATACGGGCGATCGAACGCGGCGAATCAGTGAATCAGTATCTTGCACAACGTCTCATCGAGTGCGCCGACGGATGCCGACGATTCCCGTCGGCAACGCGCGGCTGTCGACTTTGTTCACCTATCGCGCTCGTTGAGTGGAACCACCAGCGGCGCCGGCTGGACGCGCGAAGAACTCTACGACGAGCCCCACAAGGCCGATCAGTGACCGTATTCCTGGACACAAATCTTATCGCCTACCAATTCGACGACAGCTTCCCCGACAAGCAGTCACGTGCGCGCGACCTGTTCGGCGCGAATGCCACGAATGCGGTCGTCAGCACGCAAGTGCTCATCGAGTTGCACTCGGTACTCACACGCAAACTCGGCCGGACGCGCACCGATGCTGCAAGAATCCTCGACGCGCTGCCGAAGCGGCAGCCCGGGCAGCTGCGACGAACTCTGGACCGAGGACCTGATACACGGCAGCACCCTTCGCGGCGTGCGGATCGTCAACCCACTTCGGTGACCCGCCCGGAATCGGTACGACATGGCTCTCGGTTTCCGGGAGCCATGTCTTACCGATTCGACGAGGTTGTGGCGACGAACTGCCTCCAGCGTCGGCCTGCCACCAAGGTGCTGGACGGTAGATGCCGCAGCCGCCGATGCCACCTGCCCGGCGCGACGTGGATCGGCGCCTGTGCGCAACGCCGCGATGAGTCCGGCGACGAAGGCGTCTCCCGCACCCGTGGTGTCCTGCACCGGTACGTCGGCATGCGGGTAGAGCTCGCTACCATCGCGCCAGACCAGCAGGTCGCCGACGTCGGGGATCGCCAACGCCACCAGCGACGGACCTTGGGCCAGAAGCTTGCGGGCGAGTCCGCGGGCCGCCGACTGCGTCGTCGGAGCGGCGTCGTCGGCGATCAGCGCGGCCTCCTCGGCGTCGGCACGCAGCACATCGAGCAGCGGCAGTAGGTCGGCCCGGAGGTCTGGTTGCACGGCGCCGTCCGCGACGACCCGCGCGCCGGCGACCCTCCCCCGCCGCGCGGCTGCCAGCACGGTCTGTCCCGGCTGCTGCAACTGGAGCGACACGGTGTCGGCGCGGGCGATGAGCGCCGCCGACTGCTCGATGTCGGGCACACCGCAAAGCGCCTCCGCCGGAACATCTTCGAACAATCGTCGACTGGCCGGCTCGTCGACGAGGTCGACCAGCAACGCCGTGCGGCCACGACGAACCACCCCGGTGACATCGATGACGTCCCGGACCGCCTGGGCGACCGCGTCGTCGCCGTACCGATCGGTTCCGGCAACCCCGATCAACGACACCTCGACACCCAATTGGGCAAGTCCCACAGCCTGATTGGCGCCCTTGCCGCCGAGCGCCTCGTGCCATTGCACGATCGGGGCCGTCCCGCCCGGCTCGGGCAGGCCGTCCGTTCGGATTACCAGATCACGCCCGATCTGGCCGATCACCACCACGCTCACGCCACCAGAGTCCCCGCGGGTGTGCGCCGAGAAACCTACCGCCGATCACCTAAATATCAAGCGGTTTCCGAGAGAGTGAAACCTACCGTTTCCGGGCGTTCGGCACACAACACCAGATCAGTCATACACTGGCCAAGTACGCAGCCATCGCAGATTCTCGGCGCTGCCATGATCGGCACTGACGCCTATCGCATCCGCGTCGGAAACTCCCGGGTCGTCTATCTCATCGAGGATTCGATCCGCGTCGTCACTGTCACCCGAATCGCTCACGCGGATAGGTTTACCGATGACCACACCACATCTCGTCCCGGTCAGTGAGGCCAAGGGGCGTCTCTCCGAACTCGTCAGGGACGCCGATGACGACAACGTCGTCATCATGAACTACGGACGTCCTGCCGCCGTCCTCATTTCCACGCGGCGCTATGACGACCTCATGGCACACATCGACGACCTCGAAGACCGTCTGTCAGTCCACGAGCGCGACGACGTCACCATGCCTCTGGACAAGGTGATGGCCGAACTCGGTCTCGATGACTAGCCATGCCACGTCCACCGCTACCCCCAGGCACCTGGGAGCGGATCACCCGCCCGGCTGTGGCTCGCCATGCGCGTCGAATTCGGTGACCACGCGGTGGACACCCTCGACGATGACCACGAACTGATCGCCCTGCGGATCACCCCCAGCCTCGGTGACATCCGAGTCGGAGAGGCACCGTCGGCGTCCTCGACCGGTTCCGGCGTGTGGTGCCGACCAATGCGCGGTCCCGGCGGCACCACACCGCGCTATCGGGATGCTCACGCTCGACGCCCAGCATGACGCGATCCACCGCAACCCCATCAACGACACCACCCGCCGCACCTGCCGGCACACGCCCGCACGATCAGCGAGCTGCAGCAGTCGCGGATATGCATCGCCGCCTGGTCTGACACCAACCGTTACGGTCCGAAACGCGGCACCGACTTTCCCGACCTCGCCGACCTCCTGATCGGATCGGACCTTCGGCGGGTGAGCAAAAAAAACGGCCCCTCCTCGGTTCGGGAGAGGCCGCCTGATCTGGTGTTCTCGGTGGAGCTAAGGGGAATCGAACCCCTGACCTACTCGATGCGAACGAGTCGCGCTACCAACTGCGCCATAGCCCCGTGCCGGTCCGGAAACCGACCGTTGACACTCTAGCAGCACCCCCGCCGGTGCTCACAAACGCCA
This sequence comes from Gordonia sp. DT30, assembly GCF_049844915.1. Lineage (NCBI taxonomy): Bacteria > Bacillati > Actinomycetota > Actinomycetes > Mycobacteriales > Gordoniaceae > Gordonia > Gordonia sp. DT30. The sequence continues at coordinate 18,458 of NZ_JBNCLY010000023.1, forward strand.
GGTCAGCGCGTGTCACCCCCACCTGTGGTTACTCTGCTGACGTGGCCGAGATGACAAACGACCAGCTGGCACGATCGTTGGATGCGGCGATCGGGGTGATCGACCCGCTCCTCGATCTGCTCGCCGACCGCGATCCGCTCGGCCTGAAAGAGCACACCTTCGACGACGGGGAACACCGTGGCCTCGCGGCCGTGCAGCACTCGGTCGCGAACGCGCTGAACGTCGCGGACTGGCCGGGCACCAAGGGCTGGGCCGAACTGTCGATGAACGCGCGGGCCGACTGGTGGATCAGCCGGCTCGGCACCGTCAACACCGTCGCGCTGGCCTACCCGGGCGTCCTCGGCGCGTGGGCCAAGGCGCTGCCCATCGCCACACCCCTCGGATTCGCCAACCAGGCGACCGTCTTGATCGCCGTCGCGCGCGAGTACGGCGTCACCGACCGGTCATGGCAGATTCGGCTCCTCGCGTCGGTCCTGTGCGATCGCGACCTACCCGACGACGCCCTGCCGTCGTCGGGCGGAGGGGCAGACGCTCCGACGACGGGCCGGCCCTCGGCACTGCGGCTCCTCTGGGATACGGCGCAGATCCTGCGCAAGGTCGACGCCGAGATGAGTCGCCGGCCCCGGGCTCCCCGACCATTCTCGACGCTGTCGTGGATACCGCTGCTGGGTGCACCGTCGCTATACGTCGGAGAACGTCTGGCGCTCTGCCGCGCAGCGCGTGCAGGACGCGAATGGATTGCGGCGCACCCGAAATCGGTCGGCGTCAGCCGGCAGCGGCGTGCCGGAAGTCCTCGTCCTCGCGCATGACCCGACGCCGCTGGAACGGCGGCAGGTGATCGAAGACCGGGTCCTCGTCGTCGATCTCGAGGACAACAGCGCCACCGGGTCGCCGCAGCCGGGGCGGGGTCGGTGCCGCCGCGAACTCCTCGGTCTGCATCTCCCGACGCTCACGCTCGGCATCCTCGCGGGCAGCACGCCGCGCCCGCGCGATCCGCTGCGCCCGAATCTGGTGCTCTGCCTTCACGGTTCGGCGTAGGTAGAAGAGATAGCCGATGAAGACCACGCCGGCCACACCGGTCGCTGCCCAACCCACGAGCCCGAGCAGGACGCCGCACACGACCGCAGCAACAACCAGCGCAGCCAGGACGAGAGTCACCCGCTGCCGCTCCTTGTAGCGCAACGCGTCACCGGTCGCATCGATCCGGTACGCACTGCGGCGGCGCGACTTACGGTCCTGCGCCGAATCCGGGTCGGTCTCCTTGGCAGCAGCAGCCACGCCGGACCGCCGGTGGACGCCCTCCAACTCCTCGTCGATCTCATCATCGAGATCGGCGTCGTCTAGGTCGTCGTACTCAGCATCGTCGTCATACTCGGCATCGTCGTCATACTCGTCTTCGAGGTCATCGTCGTACTCGGCATCCTCGTAATCGTCGTCGTACTCGTCGTCGAGATCGTCCTCGTACTCCGCGTCTTCGTCCTCGTACTCGGCATCCTCGTACTCGGCGTCTTCATAGTCACCGTCGAGGTCGTCGTTCTCGGACCGCTCCTCGTCGTCATCCTCGGCGTCGTCGACCAGATCGACCTCCACCTCGACGACGTCGGCCTCGACACGCGCGACGGGGACCGTCTCGTCATCCTCGGCGTCGTCGGCCACCGCTGAATCGACGTCCACCGAATCGCTGTCCACCGAATCGCTGTCCACCGAATCGCTGTCCACCGAATCGCTGTCTACCGAATCATCCTCGGCGACACCGGCTTCGGCGACGATGTCATCGGCGTCCACATCGTCGGCATCGACGCTGTCCTCGATATCCTCGTCCTCGTCCTCGTCGAGAACGGCGGTCGCGGTGCGGCTCGTGGTCCGCTCGGACTTCCAGGACGGATCGTGCGGGTGCGCGCCCGCGGCGCGGCGGCGCACATTGTGCGCTCGCGTTCCACCGCGGTGCAGCAGCCGGGTCGATTTGGCGACGTCGGTGGTCTTCTTCATCTGCGGGCGGCCCTTGATGATCATCGGGACCAACACGAAGAGCCACACCGCGACGAGGCAGACCCACAGGACGGAGTTCGGCATGGCTCTCCCTTTCTTCACTCTGGTTACACCGGGCCACCACACAATCTAGGGACGACCTCGGTGTATCCAGCGCAGGCGCGCCGACCGACACCCGAATTGGGCCGGTTCACATCACTCTCTCAGACAGCGGCGGCGCCGGAATCAGTCCGGCTCGACGACGAACCGCGCATCCACCTGCACCGACAGCTCGATGTCGCGGGCCCGCAGGTCGAGCGCCGGACCACCGTCGGCACCGGACGGCGCACCGGCCAGCATCATGCCGCGCGCGACCGGCGAGGGGTCAGCGAGCATGTCCGGGTCGGCGAGCTGCACCGGTACCACCCGACCGCGACCGACCGCATCGGCATACGCCTGGGCCTTGAGCACCGCGTCTCCGACGGCGTCGGCGCGCAACTGTGCCTCGTGTCGCCGACGGCTCTCATCCGTCAGATCCCAGTGAACCCCGTCGACGCTCACGCCGGGCTCGACGGCCCACACGTCGATGAAGCGATTGAGTTCGTCGACGTCGACGAACTCGGCGTCGACGCCGATGTCGGTGGTGTACACCAGGTCCCGGCGATTGCCGTTCTTGTCGTAGGGACGATAGGAGTACACGTGCACGGTGCCGGCCGACCACGTCGTCACCGCCGACCGTCCGACGAGCCCGTCGAGCTCCCCGGCCAGCCGCGCCTGCACCGCAACCGCATCGCGGTAGACCGAATCGCGTTCGGCACCGGAGGTTTCGGCTCGCAGATGTACCAATGCCCGCTCGGGCGTGAAGTTTTCCCGAGCGGAGCCACGGACGTTGATCTCCAGAGCAGGCATTCTTCCGATGGTAGGCGTACCCGGGTGTTCAGCCTCTGCGCCCGGCGAGCCCGTGCTCGTAGGCATAGATGACGACATGAATCCGGTTGCGCAGATCCAACTTGGCCAGGATGTGCGCCACATGGGATTTGATGGTCGTCTCGGAGACGTACAACTCCGCGGCGATCTCCTGGTTCGAGAGTCCACGCGCCACCGCGGCGACCACCTCCTGCTCCCGGTCGGTGAGCACGTCCACCCCCGCACCGGCAGAACCGCCATCGGTGGCAGTGGCGTCCGGGGTCGCCACGAACGTATCGAGCAGCGCGCGGGTGATGCGTGGCGACACCACCGCGTCGCCGCGCGCGACCGCAGCCACCGCGGCCACCAGGTCGGCGCCGCGCACATCCTTGAGCAAGAACCCGGCGGCCCCGGCCCGGATGGCGGCGAACGCATACTCGTCGAGGTCGAAGGTCGTCAGCACCAGCACCGCCACCTGCGGTGCGTGCGCCACCACCCGCCGGGTGGCCTCGACGCCGTCGACGAGAGGCATCCGCACATCCATCAACACCACGTCGGGACGACAGGTGTCGACGAGCGCGACGGCCTGCTCACCGTCGGATGCCTCGCCGACCACCTCGATACCGTCGGCCTCGTCGAGGATCATGCGCAGGCCCATCCGCACCAGTTCCTGGTCGTCGACGAGCGCCACCCGGATGGTCATCGGACCGGCCCGCCCGTCGGCACCCGCGCCCACACCCGCCAGCCACCGTCGACCGGCCCGGCATGCGCCTGTCCCCCGTGCAGCGCGGCACGCTCGGCGATCCCCGCCAGCCCGTGCCCGCTCCCCCGCGCTCGGTCCGAGCCGCCGCCGTCGTCGAGGACCTCGACGACGATCTCGTCGGGGCGGTAGCTCAGCTCGACGCGGACCCGGCTCGCCTCGGAGTGTTTACGCACGTTGGTCAACGCCTCCTGCACGATGCGATACACGCTCAGCGACACCGCATCTCCGAGCGCGGTGACGACGCCGTCGGTGACGACCTCGACGTCGACGCCGGTGGCGCGGGTCTCGCGCACCAGCGAGTCCAGTTCACCGATTCCCGGCTGCGGCCGGTGGGGCGGATCGTCGTCGCCGCGCAAAATCCCGACCAGATCGCGCATCTCGGCCAGCGAACTCCGGCCGGTGTCGGCGACCCGCGTCATCGCTGCCCGCGCCACGGCCGGATCGGAATCCTGTTTGGCCAGAGCACCTTCGGTCAATGTCACCATCACCGACAATCCGTGCGCCACCACGTCGTGCATCTCCCGGGCGATCCGCTCCCGGTTGCGCGCGGCCCCGATCATCTCCTGCTGATGACGTTCCCGTTCGCGCCGTTGCGCATCCTCGGCGGCCGTCGCGATCGCCACCCGTCGGCTACGGACGGCCATCCCGGCACAGACGGCGGCGACGGTCGGCCCGGTCAGCAGGACCAGACTGTCGACACGCCCGTCGACCGGCTGCCAGCGCAGCACCGCCAGCAGCGATCCGACCTCGACGACCGCCGCGGCCGCCCACGCCATGCGCGCCGGATAGACCGATGCCACCGTGTAGAGCGCGATCAGCAGCGACATGTCGGCCACCAGTCGCAGATCGAACGACCACTGCACGAGGGCGACGACGGCGATCACCGCGAACACCGTCACCGGGTATCGCCGCCGGACGAGCAACGGTACCGTCAACAGCACACTGACGACCAGGCCCGCGGCCAGGTGATCGGCGATCGGACCGGTCCGCTGGACGAGTTGGATTGCCGCACAAGCGAGTACGAACAACACCGGCACCACCGCCGACAGCAGCCCAGACGTGACCACCGACCGCACGAACCCGACGACCCGCACGGTCACACGACTCGGCTCGGCATCGTCAGTCAGCCACCACGCCCGCCAGCGCCGGACGTTACCGGTGATCCGCTCGGGCAGCCGGCCCGGCACCATCTCGGACATTCGTCGACTGTAGTCGCCGCACCGCGCCCCGAGCACCCTCCGCGCGGACGACTTCCTCCTCATCCGCGCGGAGGAGTCCCCCAGGAGACAGAACCGTTCGCACCGCCGATGTGGTGGCACCCACCCCAATATCGAGGAATCGCTACCTCGCCGCCGACCTGCTCCGGCGACTCAACGAACTCGAAGTGCCGCCCCGTTCCCTGGCCCTGGTCAGCAACACGCCAGGCAGTTCTGTCTCCGACGAATTCTTCACTCGGTACCATCCCTTCCACCAACGTGTAGATAAGCGCCATGATCACCAGCGGAAAGACTACGCAAACGATGCTGAATCACCATTCATAGGCGATGGCTTCTTTGATTGCCAGACGTCGGCGAACTGATCGCGGTGGTGGGATGAGCATGCGGCTCAATGCTTGCGGCGACACCTTGACATCAGGGTGCGAGCGTAGGAAGAACAACGTGGATGCCAGGGCGTTGGCTTCCACAGTGAAGTCCTTGGATCGAATCACATGCTCGACCTTGTCGACGTTGGTCCTCGGCTCCGCTGTGGTCAGATCGACCGATGTGCCAGGTGGGCAACTGAACCGTAGACACGGCTGATCGCCGGCGGAGTGGTCAATATCGGCGACCAGGTCTAGCTCGTCCGAAAGCGTCACTCGCCAGTGGTCGTGGTGAATCTTGATTGTGCACGAGGTGGCGTCGATGTTGAGCAACGCACGAGATCGGACGACAGAACCTATGACGAGCGCACCACCACACAAGACTGCACCTATCGCACCTCCGTAGGCGAACCATTGTGGAGCGAGTCCCAACGCGCCGCCGACGGCCATGAACACCAATAGTGAGGTAGCTGCGCCCAACAAGTAGGTCGGCGACGAGGGCGCCCATACGCGGTAGCCGAGACGCACTCCGGTATCGGTGAGGGTGACAGCTGGACGATTTGGCGCGACCGAACCGAGCAGGACAACGCTCCCTGCGAGGAACCCACCGATACAGATGAAGACCGGTCCGTGTCGAGCCAGAACGAACAGGCTCAACACCACGATGGCAACCGCCACCGCTTTTGGCACTAAACTCATCGAGTTCGGCCACAGCTTTATCCATCGAAAGTCGTCCGGGATGTCGCTGCGCTCGCCGTAGTGGTTGCCATTTTCTGACATGCTCTCATCTCTCACATACGTCACGATAGAATTGGCGACTCAGTGCGCCGGCATCTACTTCTGGTTGCCGATACCGGGGATCGAACGTACGTCGCCAGTTCTTGCTACCGGTGGGTTGCGCTTCGAACGCGGGCACCGCGTACGGCTGGCCGACAACGAACAATGGGGCAGGATTGCAGGCGGCCTGGGCGATCTGATGGCAGTGGACTTCCCCAACGGGGACCGCCTCTCGTTGCAGAGGGAAACTTTGAACAACTCGATTAGGCCGTATTCGGCACAATTTCTACGCGGCGACGTTCACGTTCAGTCTCTCCGGAACTGGTTCTGCCATTCACTCGACTTACCCAGCGAATCATGATATGGGCGGTGTCAACCCGTGCAAGCAACGTTGTCTCGTAGGAGGGCTTCGAACTTCTCGCGGGGGGTGTAGAAGTCGAGGGTTTGTCGTGGGCGTTCGTTGAGCTCGCGGGCGATGGCATCGAGGTAGGCCTGATTGCTGGTGATGTCGGTGCCTTTGGGTAGGTACTCGCGGATCAGTCCGTTGGTGTTCTCGTTGGAGGGACGCTCCCACGGCGAATGTGGGTGAGCGAAGTAGATCGGCAGGTCAGCGGCTACGGTGACCGAGGCATGTTCAGCCATCTCGGTGCCCTGATCCCAGGTCAACCCCTGCCGCATGAACGCCGGCAACGCGTGGAGATGGTCGATCAACGCATCGGCTACACCGACGGCCTTCTTCCCGTCGGGCAGCCCCAGGATCAGCGTGTAGCGGGTGCTGCGTTCGACCAGGGTGACCGCGGCGGACTTGTTGCGGGCACCCACAATGAGGTCCCCCTCCCACCAGCCGGGCACGCGTCGGTCGGTAGCTTCGGTCGGACGGTCATCGATGGAGATCATGCCCACGATCCGCGCGTTGCGCTCACCGACCTTCTTGCGAGGTTTGCGTTGAACCTGCTTGCTGCGCAACATGATTCCCTGTTTAGCGAGCTCCTTTCCGGGGTGCGCATAGATCCACCGGTAGATAGCTTCGTGTGAGACCGTGCGGCCCTGGGCATCGAGGGAACCGTCCATGAGTTCCACATTGTCTTCAGATGCCTCCAGCCGCAACCGCCCCGAGATCTGGCGTGGTGTACGAGAAGCCTTCAGATCCGCTCGCACCCGTGCGGCCAACACCGGATCGGCATCGATCGCACGCGACTGCGGACGTGTCCTCGCGGCAGTGGCCCGCTTTTCTGCGGCCACCACCCGATACCCCGCCGCGGTAGAGTTACGGCGGACCTCTCGTGAGATCACCGACTTGCAGCGGCCGACATGCGCCGCGATCGCGGTCACCGACCAACCCGCCTTGATCCCGGTAGCGATCTCAGTCCGATCCTCCACCGTCAACATCCTGCGTCCCACCACAGCCCCTGTCCACCAACGCCTCTCGGCTACCGTTGCTTCGAGGGTATGACACCGCCTATGCCTTTATGAACGCCGGTTTTTGTGGCCTGCCTGTTCCGTTCGCGAGACGATTCCGGGTGCTGGAATATCGCACTGAGGTCAGTCAGAATTCCGGCCAGTCGAGATCAAGGTTGTGCAGCCACGGCAGGAACGGGTCTGCGATGTAGCCGATGCCGACCTTGATCGGAGTTGGGTCGGCATCGAGCGTTCGTACCGGGTCGGGTTCCACGTCGAACAGCTCAGCCAGTCTGGTAGCAGCCGTTCGGCCTGTCACGACGTGGCCGGCTGCCTGGTCGTCGACCGCGCCGTCCTCAGCCGGCAGGTAGGCGCGGTAGACACATTCGGCATCGCCGTCGGTCAGTCGCCAGCCCGATACCGTCACACCCCACTCGTCGCCGTCCTCGCACATCACCGCCCGCCCAGCGCCCACACCTGTGAACACCTCGGCGGCTTTGCCTGCCGCGACCGCCCCATTGACCAGCAGCGTCACCCGAACCGACGAGTCACCGGCCTCCACCTCGATCTCGGTGTCATCGAGCGGGTTACGCATCGGGAACGGCAGATTAGTACGCCCAGTGAACGTACGGCCCAACACCTCGCGGAACTGATCGAATAACCGCTGCGCCGCATCCTCATCCGGGACATCAGCGATAACGACGGTGCCGTAGGTACTCATAGCGACACCTGCGGTTCCGGGAACACCACATCACCGATCGCCTCATCCGGAACACCCAGCAACCGCAAGCTATCGATGCGGGCCTCCCGGACCACCGACTCGACCGCACCTCGATCACCACTCGCCACCGCACCCCGCAGAGCGGTGAAGTACTCCTGATAGGTACGTGGATTCTTCCGCGTCGACGCGTACGGCTTGTACCGCTCAAGGAACGGATCGGCAAGCACCGAATCGATATCGCTGACCAACTCCTCACGAGAACGCGACCCGCACACCACTCGCATCGACACCAGCCGTTGGAGGGATGCTGCCTCGAAAAGGAACTGCCCAACGGCTTCACGTTGAACCTTGGCTGTCTCTAGCAGTTCCAGTTCTTCTCGAACGCTGGTGATTGATTTGAACACCTCAGTGTCGACTGCCTGCGCCCACTGCGCGACGCCTTCGGCCAAGCCAAGGGTGTCAAAGCGTCGCGGCCGTTGCTCGCCCGACATAACGAAGTGATCGCTAATCGTTGCCGGCCCGTCACCTGATTGCGAAGCCTGCGGTGGCCGGCCCAGGAATGTGTTGTAAGCGATGAGCCTGCCCAGACGGGTGTCTTCGTAGCCGACGAACTGCAGCCACCGTCCGACGGGCGCCCGGACCAACCGCGTTGAGGCCCCTTTGCCTGCGAGCACCCAGTCCTCACCCAGGATCTCGGCGGCACCGACGGCCAATTCCCGCCAGCCTCTCGCTCCAACGCCCACTATGTCCTCGTTCCTGTCGTGTCCTGTATCGATGTCTCTTGTGAGCTTGTCGGCTGAGCCCGATCGAACTGCCTCATGGCGTTGCCGCCGGCGGAGTGGGCGGCGGCGCGGTCTTGGGAGGCCGCGGGATGTTCGTTTTGACCGACTGCATCACGTCTCGTGCGATACCGAGTGCCCTGCTCAGATCATTTCGCCAACTGTTGCTGACGTCGGCGTTTCCAGTCTTAAGGTCGATGATTTGGAAGACCTCCTCGAGGATTGCCATCGCTCACATGACGCCTCCCTCATACCCACCAGTACACCGTAGTGGATGTGCGATGTCAGATTCTGAACCGTTCCCAGATACCTAACCACGACTCACAGGATTCGGCAACCTAACTAAGACCGACACCGCGTTCATTGATTCCCATCCGTGCCGGTAGGGGCGGTAGGCGGAAATTCCGGACCGGGAAAGACCCCCCAAAACGGGAATCGCGGAAAACATTCCTTGAACGAACACCTAGCCTCGAGTGGCGAACGGGTGAGTAATTGGTCCCGCAACCAGTCGATCGGCGATCGGACCGGTCCGCTGGACGAGTTGGATTGCCGCACAACCGAGTACGAGCACCACCGGCACCACCACCGACAGCAGCCGACACGTGGCCACCGACCGCACGAACCCGACGACCTGCACGGTGACTGTAGTCGCCGCACCGCGCCCCCAGCACCCTCCGCGCGGACGATTCCCCCGTCATCCGCGCGGAGGAGTCCACAGGAGACAGAACCGTTTGCACCGCCGATGCGGTGGCACCAACCCCATGCGAAGGATGGTAGACGCCCCATCCTCCATCCGAAAGACACTCTCGCCCATGACTACTCACTTATCCAGCCGTCCCGGCCCTCGTCGGGTCATCGCCCTCGCCGGCACCACGGTCGCCCTGGGTGCGGCGACGATGCTCCTCCCGGCACCCCTGGCCGGGCTGGGCGGCGGCCGACCCGCCGACATGTCAGCAGCCACCGCCGACGCCGTCGTCGACTTCTGGACCCGCGGCACCGCACAGCTCCCCGACGATCTGGCCGGTCTCGTCGACTACTGGCAACGCTTCCACATCGTGAAAGCAGTTCTGGCGGCGGCACTTCTGGTCGTCGCCGTGCGCCTGACGATCGACCTCTACCGCGGTGGCCGCCGCACCCCGACGGCGCCCGACGGTTCCGGCCGTCACCTGGTACGCGCCACGCCCGCGGCAGTCGTCGCCGCCCTGGCGCTGACGATCGTGGCCGCCAACCTGCAGGGCGTCGTCGCCCCGCTCTCCACGCTGATACCGCTGGCCACCGACGCGGGCGATCCCCGGATCAGTGCCATCAGCGCGCAGGCGTACGCGCAACTGACGCACCCGAGTGGTGTCATGTCTGCGCCACTTTCGGTCCTCGTCGACGATTTCGCCCTGTACCACAAGGCTTTCGCTGTGATCTCCGCCGTCCTCGTCGTCGCCTTCGGCGGCTGGGCGGTTGGCATCGCAGCCGCGGCCCGCCGAACCCCGGCCGGACACCGGAGCCGTCGATACGCGTCCGCGGCCGCACTGACGGTGCTCGCGGTGGCAACCGGCGTGGTGTGTGCCGCGAACGTGTCGTCGGCGCTCGACTCGGCGCACGCGCTCGCGTTGTTCTTCGGCGGCTGAGCAGCCGGCGACTCGGCCAGCCGGCGACGTGAGCAGCCGGGGCCGCTACAGGAACGCCGCCCGCCCCGACCGGACGAGGGTCTCGACGGCGCTGCCGGTCACCTCTTCGACGGTCAGGGCGTAGAGGTAGTGATCGCGCCACCGTTTGTTGACGTCCATGTAGCGTTCCAGCAGCCCTTCCCGGCGGAAGCCGATCTTGCGCAGCACCGCTTGGGAGGCAACGTTTTCCGGTTGCACCGTCGCATCGAGGCGGTGCAGTCCGACCGGCCCGAAGCAGTGGTCGACGCCCAGCGCGACGGCCGCGGTGGTGATGCCCTGGCCGGCATGGCCTGCGTCGATCCAATATCCGATCCACGCCGTGCGCACCGCTCCGCGCTGGATGTTGCCGACGGTGAGCTGCCCGATGTAGCGGCCGTCGAGTTCGATCACGAACGGCAGCAACGTGCCCCGCTTGGCCTCGGATTTGAGGACCGCGAACAGCGGCGGCCACGAACTCACCTGATGCCGCGACGCCCAGGGGCCGATGCCCGTCGGTTCCCAGGGCAGCAGCGAGTTCTGGTTGCGGATGCGCAGCTCACTCCAGTCCTTGGCATCCCGCAATTTCACGGGCCGCACGGTGACCGCCCCCGCCGGGGTCCCCAGCGGTCCCAACGTTGCCGGCCATCCCGGACTGACCGGGTCGCCACTCAGCCACCTGAACACATCAGGGAGTCTATGCGGTGACCGGTCGGCGGCGCGGCGGTAACCGGCTCATGCGCGCAGCGCGGCCAGATGTCAGCCGCGTTGGGCGAGGAAGGCCACCTCGACCTCGTCGCCGATGCCGAGTTCTTCGACGTCGGATTCGACGATGATGAGGCAGTTCGCCTCGGCGAGTTCGGCCAGGAGGTGACTCGAGCCGGTCGGGGACGCGCCGAGGACCTGCACCAGGTACTCCCCCGACCGCTCGTCCCGCATGAGCTGACCGCGCAGATATCCCTTACGGCCCTTGACCGACGCGATGGGACCGATGGTGCGCGCCTTGATGACCCGTCGCATCGGCTGCCGTTTGCCCAGCGCGATGCGGATCAGCGGGCGCACCATCACCTCGAAGGAGACGAGTGCGCTGACCGGATTGGCAGGCAGCAAGAAGGTGGGCACATCGTCACGGCCGAGCCGGCCGAAACCCTGGACCGACCCGGGGTGCATCGCCACCCGCACGATCTCGAGGTCGCCGAGGTCGGCCAGCGCGTCGACCACCGCATGCCCCGCCAAGCCGCCGATGGCACCGCAGATCACCACGATCTCCGACCGGATCAGTTGAGCCTCAACAACTTCGCGCATGCGGGAGCTGTCCCGTTCGGCGATGCCGACGCGGTTGACGTCGGCGCCGGCGTCGCGCGCGGCCGCGGCCAGCGCGTAGCTGTTGACGTCGTAGATCTGGCCGGGGCCGGGTGTGCGGTCGATATCGACGAGTTCGGAGCCGATGGAGATCACCGACATCCGCGGCCGGGGATGTACCAGCACCCGGGCATGGCCGACGGCGGCGAGCAGGCCGACCTGCGCCGACCCGATGATCGATCCGGCGCGCACCGCGACGTCACCGGGCTGCACGTCGTCGCCGACGCGCCGCACATAGTCGCCGCTCTCCACCCCGTGGCCGACCTTGACCTTCGAGTCACCGCCGTCGGTCCAGCGCAGCGGGACCACCGCGTCGGCGAGAGTGGGCATGGGAGCACCGGTTTCGACCCGAACCGCTTGCCGCGGCTGGAGCCGGGTCGGGGTGCGTGCGCCGGGCGCGACTTCGCCGACGACCGGCAACGACACGATCATCGGTTCACCGGCCTCGAGGTCGATGAGTTCGGCGCCGTTGGCGTCGAACGCCTCGACGTCCTCGGGCGCGGGCACCCCGGCGAATGCCACGTCCACCGCGCGGACCGCATAGCCGTCGACGGCGGCCTGATCGAAGCCCGGCATCGGGTGTTCGGTGACGACTTCCTCGGCGCACATCAGGCCCTGCGCCTCGGAGATCGCCACACGTACCGGGCGTGGCGCGACCGCGGCGGCCGTCACCAACGACAGATGATCCTCAACCGAACGCATCTCACCTCACTCCGCCGCCGGCCGCGTGCAACGTCATCGGCCGGGATCCCTGCCCGGGCGACCTTCGCATAGAGGCTAGCCGCCGCCGCGGCGTGCACGCGGCAGGCGCGCGGAGACACCGCACCGTCGCACACCGCGTGCCCGGCCGTTCAGTCCCGCTCGAGGCGTTCGGTCAGCCACTCCCGCAGATCGGGGCCGTAGTCGTCGCGATCGAGGGCGAAGTCGACGGCCGCCTTCAGGTAGCCGCCGGGATTGCCGAGGTCGTGGCGGGTGCCGTGGTGGACCACCACGTGTACCGGCTCGCCCTCTTCGATGAGCAGGGCGATCGCGTCGGTCAACTGCAGTTCACCGCCGGCGCCGGGCTTGATGCGGCGCAACGCGTCAAAGATCTTGCGGTCGAGGATGTATCGTCCCGCAGCAGCCAGATTCGACGGCGCCTGCCCGGGCTCGGGCTTCTCGACCATGCCCTTGAGCCGCTTCACGTTCGGGTTGTGGGCGTCGGGCAGATCCTCGACGTCGAAGACCCCGTAGGCGCTGATCCGATCCTCGGGTACCTCGATGGCGCACAGCACCGAGCCGCCGCGGCGCTGACGCGTGCGGGCCATCACCTCGAGCACGCCGCCGGGCAGTACGAGGTCGTCGGGCAGCAGGACCGCGATGGCGTCCTCGTCGTCGTCGAGGTAGTCCTCGACACAGCCGACCGCGTGACCGAGACCGAGCGGCTTCTCCTGCACCACCGATGCCACCTCGAGCAGCGACGGCGCCTTGCGCACCTTGGCGAGCATGGCCTGCTTGCCGCGCTTGGCCAGGGTGCTCTCGAGGACGAAGTCGTCGACGAAGTGTGCGACCACCCCGTCCTTGCCGGGTGCGGTGACGATCAGCAGCCGCTCGGCACCGGCCGATTTCGCCTCCTCGGCCACCAGCTCGATACCGGGGGTGTCGACGACGGGCAGCAGTTCTTTGGGCACGGTTTTGGTGGCAGGCAAGAACCGGGTGCCCAGGCCCGCCGCCGGGACCACCGCGGTGCGCGGAATCGGCGGGGTGTCCGGGGTGTCGCTGTACTCCGGGAACTCGGTCGTCGAGCTACTCGCGCTGGTCATGTAGAACACCCTAGTGTCGGATGCCGGGAACGAGCCACAGGTACCGCGGTGCGACGCTGGGCGGACAGTACGGCCGAGACGAGCGTCACACCGGCTCGGCGGCGGGCTGCCGGTCCAGACGGGACGAGAGGAGGCGGCGGTGCCGACGAAGGCCGAATTGCGGGCGCGATTCGCGGCCCGGCGTGCGCAGATGCCTGCCACCGATCGCGCGCACGCGGCGTCGGCGCTGATCACCCATCTCGCGTCGAGTCCGTTCCGGCTGGGACCGAGCGTGACGATCGCGGCCTACGTGCCCATCGGCGCCGAACCGGGATCGGTGGAGTTCGTGGATGCGTTGCATGAGCGCGGGTGCGCGGTGCTGCTGCCCGCGGTGCCTGCAGGCGATCCGCGGCCACTCGAGTGGGTGCACTATCGGTTGGCAGACACGGGGCCGGCGGACGCCCTCGAGCGCGGGCGGTTCGGTCTGCTCGAGCCGCGTGGCCCGCGCCTGGGCGCCGATGCCGTCGACGACGCGGCGGTCATCTTTGTACCGGCGCTGGCCGTGGCGCACACCGGAATCCGCCTCGGCCGCGGTGCCGGCTACTACGACCGCACGATCGGCGGGTCGAGGGCCGAGCTGGTGGGAGTCGTCTACGACGACGAACTCGTCGACGACCTACCCGCCGACGCCTACGACGTGCCCATGGGATGGGCGCTCACGCCGGGCGGCGGGTTCGAAAAGCTGGGGTGATCGGGACCGACTCAGGCAGACGCGGGAGTCGCGGCCTTGGTGCTGCTCGACGACGAAGACGAGTCGCTCGACGACGAGCCGGAGCTGGCGGACGACGAGTCCGAGGACGACTTGGCATCCGACTTGGACTCGGACTTCGACTCCGACGACGACGCGCTCTCCGACGACGTGGAGCCGTTGCGTGAGTCGGTGCGGTAGAAGCCGCTGCCCTTGAAGACGATGCCGACGGAGTTGAAGAGCTTGCGCAATCGGCCCGCGCACTGCGGGCACTCGGTGAGCGAATCGTCGGAGAACGACTGGACGATATCGAACTTGTTGTCGCACTCCGTGCACGCGTACGAGTAGGTGGGCACCGCAAACCTCCACAGGAAACGTATGAAATCTTGCCTAGTTTAACCGAGACTGGCACTCCGACATTCCGAGTGCCAAAGAGGGTGCCAAGAACAGTGCCGGAGAGGGCGCCAAGACGGGTTCAGCCGCCGATGACCTCGGTGTCGTGGTCGGGAATGCCGTCGCAGTTCATGTCGGGGTCGCGGGCCTTGCGCGCGTCCCAGCGCAACAGCACCGCGGCGAGGGCGGCGGCCACCACCGAGCCGCACAGGACCGCAGCCTTGGCCGGCGCCGCATGCTCGCCCTCACCGAAGGACAGTTCAGCGATCAGCAGCGCGACGGTGAACCCGACACCGGTGAGCATGCCGATGGGCACGAGGTCACGCAGCCCGATCGAGTCGGGCAGGCGCAGCGGGGTGAACCGCGTCATGATCGCGGTCGCGCCGAGCACCCCGACGAACTTGCCGACGACCAGCGCCACGACGATGCCGATCGACACCGGTTGCACCAGCGAACCCCCGGCACCGACCACCGACACCCCGGCCGCGGCGAATGCGAACAGCGGCAACGCCACCGATGACGACCACGGCCGGACGGCGTCGTCAAAAACCTCTGCGCGGCTGGTCTTTTCACTACGGATCGGCTTGGCCGGCACCACGAACCCGAGGAGCACACCGGCGACGGTGGCGTGTACGCCCGACGCATGCATCAGTCCCCACGCCACGACGGCGAGCGGGAGCAGCACCCACCAGCGCGTCCGTGGCGCGCGGACCGCGATCGCGAACACGGCGACGACGAGCACCGCGGCCACCAGCGTCAGCAGGTCGATGGTGTCGGTGTAGACGGTGGCGATCACGATGATGCCGAGCAGATCGTCGACCACTGCCAGGGTGAGCAAGAAGGTGCGCAATGCCAGCGGCAGACCGCGCCCGCAGATCCCCAGCACCGCGAGAGCAAAGGCGATGTCGGTGGCCGTGGGCGTCGCCCAGCCGTGCAACGCCGAGGAGTCGCCGGACATGGCGGCCACGACGGCGAGATAGACGAGCGCCGGGCTGATCATCCCGCCGACGGCCGCGGCGATCGGCACCCCGGCCAACCGCAGGTCACGCAGGCTCCCGGCGATGAATTCGTGTTTGAGTTCCACCCCGACCACGAAGAAGAAGATGGCGAGCAGCCCGTCGGCGGCCCACTGTTCCAGCGACAGATGCAGATCCAGCGATCCCGGGCCGACCTCGATGGCCAGCAGGTCGTGATAGGCGTGCCGCCACGGCGTGTTGGCCCACACGACCGCGACAGCCGCGAAGGCCAGCAGCAGAATGCCGCTGGTGGTGTCGAGGGCGAGGATGCGGCGCAACCGGTCGCGGCGGGTCGAGGTGGGCGGGGTGAATTCGGGTTCTGCCATCGGCAGCTCCTGATTCGGTCGGGATCGCGATCGGTGCAGATCTGCGATCGGGTCGGCACGAATCCGCCCTGTTCGAGGACGGAGCCGACCAGACTTCCCGGCACACCGCCGTCCATTCTCCCGGTTCGACCCCGGTTGCGTCCAATCGGCACGCACATCTCTGTGGAAACACCGTGTGAAGCCCGGGGTCTGTCCACAGCCGGCCGTCACCCGTCCACTGTGGCGCCCGCACGCCAGTATCGTTCTGCCGCATGGACCTTCGGAGGCGGGGAACGGCACTCGGTCCGCGGCTGCGTGACCGCGTCGCGTACGCGGTGCGGCCGGGGTGGGCACGGTCGGTGATGATCCGGCGCGTCGCGTCCGGTGTGCTGGTGGCCGTCGCCGTGGTCGTCGAGGTGGGCGGCCAGCGTGCCACCACCGATGCCCCGGTCCTGGTCGCCGCACATGATCTGCTGCCCGGCCAGGCCATCACCGGCACCGATCTGCGGGAACTCCGCTTTCCCGTCGAGCTCGTTCCCGACGGCGCGTTACGGCTGCGGGCCGACGGTGAGGCGCACACCGTGACCGGCCCGGTGCGTACCGGTGAGGTCGTCACCGAATCCCGGCTGCTCTCACCACGTTTGCCGATGCAGCTGACCGGGCGCGCCGACGCGCGGCTGGTCCCGATCCGCCTGGCCGACGACACCGTCGCCTCGCTGCTGCGCGCCGGCGACGTCGTCGACGTACTCAACGCGCAAGCGCAGATCCTGGCGGGCGGGGCCATCGTGGCGCTCGTGCCCACCACCGCGGCGGCGACGCCCACGCGCAACACCACGACGCCGCCGATCCTGCTCGCGATGACCGAGAGCGCCGCACACCGGGTGGCCGGCGCCGGGCTCGACGCGGCGCTCGCGGTGGTCCTGCACTGAGTTGGGCGGCGTGCGATAGGAAGAGTGCATGACCGACGCCGCCATGGCCAACAGCACAGGGACCGATGACACGGGGACCATCCACCACGCCGAGGCCGACACCGTCACCGGACGGGTACGCGGTTGCTGGCGCGGCGAGCCGGAAGCCGGTGGGTCGGCGGCGTTCCTCGGCATCCCGTTCGCGCAGCCGCCGGTCGGTGATCTGCGGTTCGCCGCGCCGGTACCCGCCGAACCGTGGGCGGGCGTACGCGACGCGCTCGACTACGGGGCGACGGCACAGCGCGGCGATCCCGGCGTGACACTCATCCCCGAGCCGTCCGTCCCGGGCGAGGCCACGCTGAATGTCAACGTCTTCACCCCGGCCCCGGGCACCGATGCCGCGCTCCCGGTGCTCGTGTGGATTCACGGCGGCGGATACTTCGCCGGCTCACCGGCGAGCCCCTGGTACGACGGCCGCTCGTTCAACCGCGACGGCGTCGTCACCGTGACCATCTCCTACCGCCTGGGATTCGACGGGTTCGGCTGGATCGAGGACGCGCCGTCGAACCGCGGGGTGCGCGACTGGCTGCTGGCACTGCAGTGGGTGCACGACAATATCGCGTATTTCGGCGGCGACCCGTCGCAGGTCACGATCGCCGGCCAGTCCGCGGGCGGCGGGGCGGTGCTGACGCTGCTCGCGATGCCGGCAGCCCAGCACCTGTTCCACCGCGTGTGGGCGATGTCGGCGGCCACCACCGACATCGCGGTCGATCGGTCCGAAGCGCTCGGGCGCGCCATCGCCGGCGGCCTCGGCGTCGCCCCGACCCGGGCCGGCCTGTCGACCGTGACCGAGGAGCGGCTCCTCGAGGAACAGCAGGCCCTCACCGAAGTGAACAGTCTGGGCGCGGCCCGGGAGCTCCTGACCCACGGCTTGCATTTCGGTCCGTCGATCGACGGCGAGCTGATCACCCGGCCGACCATCGACGCGATCGCCGCCGGCGTCGGCGCCGACAAACCGCTGGTTGTCGGAGCCGCCGACGACGAATTCTCGGTGCTAGTCGCCCGTGCCGCCAAAAACCCCCGCGCCGCCACCATTCTCCGGTGGCTTCCGTTGACAGCTCTGCTCGGCGCGGCCGGACTCCCGCGAGCGCAGCGCTCCGGATACCTCGCCGCGAATCGCGAGGTCGCCGCGCGAGGGCGCGCCGCGCTGCTGGGCCGCTACCTCACCGACCGCGTGTTCCGTAGCACGGTCGTGCGCATCGCGCGGGCCCGCGGCACCGCCCCGACATGGGTGTACCGCTACGCATTCCGGTCCGCACCGCCGAGCCCCATGCGGGGGTGGGCGGTGCACTGTATCGACGTACCGTTCTGGTTCGACTGTCTCGACGCCGTCCGGGTCGAGGTGTTGACGGGCCGCCGTCCGCCGCAGTCACTTGCCGACCGGACCCACGCCGCGGCGATCGGCCTGACGATCGGCGGTGACCCCGGCTGGCCGGCGTGGTCGTCGGCACCGGGCACCGCGCGCGTGTTCACCGGGCCGGCGTGGTCCCCCGATCTCGACCCGGACGGCTACGCCTCCGTCGCACCCCTGCTCGCCAGGACCGGCGCGTCACATTGACTCGGCTGAACAATTTGGCCAGTCTCGTTTACGATCCCGGATAGAGTTTCGTGAAAGTCCTTGTCCATTCGGGGACTTTGACGGCATGGATACCTGGCACCAGAAACCGATCAGGAAGGACCGGAGAGTGCTCAAGGGCTTCAAGGACTTCATACTCAGAGGCAACGTCGTCGAATTGGCGACCGCGGTCATCGTCGGCGCCGCGTTCACCGGCATCGTCACCGCCTTCACCAAAGGGATCATCAATCCGCTGCTCGCGGCGATTCCGACCGGAAGCGGCGATTGCGCCCCTGCCACACCGGCCAGCGGCGACGCCGTCAACGCCCCGGTCTCCGTCTGTGGTCTCGGATTCAAGGTCACCGACAACAATGCGACATTTCTCGATTTCGGCGGGCTCATCGCCGCGATCATCAATTTCCTGATCGTCGCGGCCGTCGTCTACTTCATCATCATCGTTCCGTACAACAAGCTCGCCTCGCTGGGCCGCAAGCCCAACGAAGCCGAGGTCACCGAGATCTCGCTGCTGACCGAGATCCGGGACTTCCTTTCCCCCGACGACTCCGGCTCGGCGGCACGGGAACAGGCGGAGTCGGTGTTGCCGCCACACCTCAGCGATCCGTCGGGGCCTCCGACCGGTGGACCGGGCGACGGCCCGACCGGGCCGGACGACACCTCCACGAGGCAGTTCAGGACGCCGCCGCCCTCGCCTTCGGCCCCGCCCGCCCCCTCGTCACACTCGGCCCCGGGCTCGTACTCGGATCCCGGCCCTTACTCGGGACCGATCGCCTACTCCGATCCCGCGCCTTCGGGTCCGTTGGCGACTCCCGAGCATCCCGGTCAGGGACCGGAAACCGCGCCGTATCCCGGCCCGGGCGCTCCGACGCCGTCGCCCGCACCGGGCAACTACCCGCCGCCCGGCAACTATCCCCCGCCGCCCGGGGGCCAGCCCGGCAATTACCCGCCCCCGGGGAACCATCCGCCCGCCAACTTCCCGAATCCGCGGCCCGGGCAGCCTTACCCGGGTGAGCAGTATCCCGGCGACCAGTATCCGGGGGAGCAGTATCCCGGCGAGCATCCGCCGGAGGGCCCCGGCCGGCATTCGCGCTGACCGGGCCCGACCGGCCCAGACCCGAACGGCCCGCGTCCTGGTGGACGCGGGCCGTTCGCTGTCTTTCACCGCGCCGGCAGTTGAGCGCCTACCTCGACCGCGCCGAACGAGCGCCCCCGGAGGGACGGCAACCCCTACGGGCCTCCGCACGAAGCCGCTCGCGTCGAGCGCGGACCGCGTCCGTTGAGGGGATTGCGTTCGCGGTGGGCGCGCGGCGCCGGCGAGCGCAATTCGCGGCGAAACATCCAGCGACCCAACGACTCCTGAACGATCACCTGGCGCATGGAACGCCAAAGGGCGGGAAACCGATTCCGGTTTCCCGCCCTTTGTTTCTAGATGATGTGTTTCTAGATGATGCTGCGTTGCGTGGTGGACCTGACGGTCCGGACGCGATAGATCAGCCGATGCTGAACGGCTTGCCGTACAGGGTCACAACACCCTTGACCGCATCGGTGTCGACGGTCACGGTCACCTTGGCCTTGGCCTCGGCGAAGCCACCGCAGTTGCTGACCTTGAAGCGCTCCTGGCTGTAGGCGACGCCACCCTTGTTACCGGTGAACGTGTAGTCGCTGACGCCGTCACCGTCGCTGTCCTTCTCCTGGACGATCGGGACGTAGCCGGCCTGGCCGGGGCCGAGGCTCAGAGTCGTGCCAGCGGTGCCCTCACCGCTCGGCGAGGCGGACACCGGCGGATTGCTGCCGGGCTTCGGCGTTGCGGTAACCCCACCGTCGACGCCACTCTCTGCGCCGAGCCCGATGTCGACCTGGCAACCGACGATGTAACCGGCCGCGACGGTGCCACCGGTGGCCTTGCCGCCGACGGTGACGCGGACCTTGCCCGACACCCAGACCTCACGAACCAGGTTGAACGACTCGACGATCGAGTTCTGGTAGTTCACGTCCTGGCCGAACAGCTGGATGGTGACCGGGGTGCCGTCGACCAGGGTCTTGGTGAACGTGGTGTTCGCCACCGGCGACGCCGACGCATCGCCCGAACCGGCAGCGGTGATCGCCATCAACGCGGCACCGGCAACGCCGACGCCCGCCGCAACGCGACGTGTGATGATCTTCTTCATGATTCCCCTTCGTGGAATGTGCATCTGCCCGAAGCAGATAGAGCTTGAGAGTTGGTTATCTGCTTGGGTCAGCTGACGAAGAACGGCTGGCCGTAGAGAGTGGACTTGAGGAGCGTGCCCTCACCGGTGACGGTGTCGTCGTCGGCGTTGATGTCGTATCCCTTGGCGCCGGTCGCGACCACGATGGTGCGGGCCGAAGCGTAGCCACCGCAGTTGGGGAACTCGATCTCGAAGTTCGAGAGCTGAACGGCCGCACCCTTGCCCGACTTGAACTTCTTGGTGACCGACACGTCCTGGATGGTCGCCTCACCGGGCTTGATCGGCAGGCTGATCCCGCCGCTGAGCGTCAGCGACGGCGGCGCAACGGTAAGCGAGCCACCGGTGGTCGCCGAGAAACCGCTGACGTCGATCTGGCAGCCGGCCAGGATCTTGACGCTCAACTTGCCGTTGACGCCGTCGCTGCCCTGGGCGGCGTAGGTGCCCGAAAGCAGCGCGGTCCGGCCGAGGCCGTTGTTGGCGACGCGCGCGACCGAGAACTGCGACTCGGCGGTACGGGAGGTCTTGATGCTCTCGCCGTCGAGGCCGGTGACGACCTTCTGGCCGTTGGCGAGGGGAGCCGCCGCGGCGTTCCCCGACCCCATGCTTGCCAGCCCGATCGCCGCGACGGCGGTGATGGCGCATGCACCCGCAGCACGGCGCAGCCCAAGCTTGCTGAACTTGCTCATTCGTTCCCTCTCACAGGATTCTGCTGTATCTCCGGGCGGTGCAACCCACACCTCCGGTTGTGACCTTGGTGATCGAAGGAATCGTGTCCGATCCCGGTAACCCGTTCGCATCGATGGGGTTACGGGGACGTGAACAGACCTTGCCACCGCTGCAGCCCCGCTCGCGCGAGTCCACAGGACCCTCTCCCGGTCCTCCACGCTGGGCACCGGTTGTTGTCCCGGCGAACGCTATCTGAGAAATCACAAAGAGGGCAACAGCTGGAATCAGCCGTGTCTCGGCGTCGGCCTTCACTATCGCGAATCGCTACTCGGCCTCTGCCGAAAGCGCGGAAGTTAACAAAAGGAAAACTTGCTGAATGCGGCGCTGCGAGCGTCATTCATAGTGCGGTGGCCGCTCGCGGTCATAACGCGAGCGACCCTCACTCTTGTGATGCTCATCACGATCATCGCGGGTAACGTCCGGAAGTGCATCGCCAAAGATCGCGTCGAGGTCACGGCGACGGCGGGCGGCCCGCCTGACCTGTGCCGACGATTCCCCGGAGGACGATGGCCCGCCTTCTGTCGGCGGCGTCGCGGCATTGTTTCCGTCATATGTTCCAGAAGCCATATAAAACCCTCCTGAACCGAAAATCACCCCGGCCGAGTTTCTTGCCCGGTGTGCGTTCAGAAATCCCGAATGCTGTCGATGACGTGTTTGGCCAACGGAGCAACGGTGGCCATGCCGTCACGGACGGCCGCGCGGGAATCGGCGATGTTGACCACGAGCGTCTGCCCGGAGATTCCGGCCAGCCCGCGCGAAAGTCCGCCGTCGGTCGCGCCGGCGGCCAGACCCGAGCTGCGCACGGCCTCTTCGATGCCATGCAGGCGCCGATCCAGCAGCGGGTCGGTAGCCTCCGGGGTGACGTCACGCGCGCCCACCCCGACGCCGCCGACCGACACCACGAGGTCCACGCCACCGATCACCGCGGTGTTCAGCGCGTTGCGGATCTCCACCTCGTCGCCGGGGACGAGGATCGTCGCATCGACGTGGAAGCCGGCCTCGTCGAGCAGTTCACCGACCAGTGGGCCCAGCGGGCTGTCGACGTCGCCGTGCGCAACACGGTCACTGACGACGACGACGAGCGCGCGGCCCGCCTCGTCACCGGCACCGTCGCGGGCCGGTCCGCCATGGCGTGCCGCGAAGGCGCGGGCCGCGGCGTCGGCGGCAACGACGTCGGCCGGATCCACCTCGACCTTCTCGGTCGGCGCGTTCTCGGCCACCTGGAAATCGGAGTCGCTGGTCATCATGGCCACTGTCCTCTCTGCGAGTCGGCACGATTGCGGCGTGCTCGTGGTGATTGCGGTTCTCGGTCAGGCCGACGGCATCTGCGTGGCGGGCGTCAGTTCGACTGCAAGGTGGCCAGCGTGACCGTGGCCGTCTTGGTCTGGCCACCGGCGGTGTAGGTGACCTGGACTCGATCACCGGGCTTGTACGAGCGCACGGCGGCCACCAGTGCGTCTCCGGTCGTGATGTTACGGTCGTCGATCTTCGTGACGACCGCCCCCTTCGGGATTCCGGCCGCGGCGGCCGGCCCACCGGCCTGGACGTCGGCGATCAGTGCACCGGGGGCGTTCGGATCGGTGCTCGGCCGCACCGACACGCCGAGGCCGGCGTGGGTGGCCTTGCCGGTGTCACGCAGCTCGTTGGCCACGCGGATCGCCTGGTCGATCGGGATCGCGAAGCCGAGACCGATGCTGCCGCTCTGCTGTTCCTGACTACTGCCGCCCAGCGTCGCGATCGCGGTGTTCACGCCGATCAACGCGCCCCGCGCATTCACCAGCGCACCACCGGAATTGCCCGGGTTGATCGCCGCGTCGGTCTGGATCGCGTCGATGACCGAGGTGGTGTCACCCTCGCGGGTGGTCGAGACCGGCCGGTTCAGCGCCGAGATGATGCCGGTGGTCACCGTTCCCTCGAGGCCGAGCGGTGCACCGATGGCGATCACGTCCTGCCCGACGGCGAGATTGTCGGAGGTGCCGACCTTGATCGGGCGCAGACCGGTCTTGTCGACCTTGATGACGGCGATGTCGGAGATCGGATCGGCGCCGAGAACCCGTGCCGAGGCCCGCGACCCGTCCTGGAAATTGACCACGACGTCGCCGGCCGGGCGGCCGTTGCTGCCGCTGACGACGTGATTGTTGGTCATGATGATGCCGTCGGCGCTGAGTACGACGCCCGATCCCTCACCTTGCTCGTTGCCTGCGGTGACGTCGATCGACACCACCGACGGCAAGGTGTCGGCGGCCACCTGCTGCACCGATCCGGCCGGGGCCGGGACCTCGCCGGAATCGCGCGAGCTGGGATCGCCGCCGAGCGGCTGATTGTTCGCGGTGTTGGTCGTCGAGTCGTCGTCGAGCTGGGCGCCGACGACCCCGCCGACGCCGCCGGCGACGAGCGCGAGAACCACGGCACCGGCGGCAAGGAGTGCGAACAATCCGCCACGCGACTTCTTGTGCGGACCCTGCGGGTCGCCGCCCGCCGGTGGCGGGCCGAACCCGGTACCCGGTGGGGGACCCGACGGGCCCAGCGGACCCGTTCCGGGGCCATACGCGGAGGTGGGAGTGCCGTGCGCACCCTGGGATTCGGTGCCGTAACCTGCGCCCGGCCCCGCCCCGAAGGACTGCGTCCGATCAGCACCTCCCGGGCCGAAACCCGGTGTCTGCGACTGGGGTTCGCTCGTGGACGCGCCGCTGGTGTCGCCGAATGCCGGTGACCGCTCCCACGGCGCCGCCCCCGGCGAACCGCCGTAGGGCGACCCTGGGTACGCGGGTACGGGCCCGGTCGACGGACCGGCCCCCGAGGGCGGGCCACCCGGATTGCCGGATTCCTGGCCGCCCGGACGGCCGTACGCACCGGACCACCCGGATTCGCCGGAGTCCTGCGAACCGTCATATGGCCCGCGGTGCGAACCTCCACCCGTCATCGTCGTCCCCACATCTGTCGTCCGAAAATCCTGTTCCGACACTGCTGCCGGTATCCGACAGGCATCCGCCCTGCCGACAACCGGCCACCACCGTTGCATCGTGGCGCAGATAACCCTAGGCGATCACCACCCTGGCCTGCGCGCGAACACCGCCCGGATGTCATCTGCACCGCGTACCTCTCTACTGACGAACCACCCGCGGCGATGGTTCCACCGGCGCGGGATGACCGGGCAAGGTCATCAGGATGACCGTCCCGCCGAGATGTGATTGTTCGGCGCGGACCGTCCCGCCCATCCGGTCGACAACCTGCCGCACGATGGCCAGCCCGAGTCCCGAACCCGGCATCGACCGCGACTGGGTGGCCCGGTAGAACCGCTCGAACACCATCTGCCGATCCTCTTCGGGGATGCCCGGGCCGGCGTCGGCGACGGCGAGTTCGGCCGTCGTCGGATTCAGCTGGCTGAGCACGACCTCCACGGTGCGCCCGCGCGGCGACCACTTGGCGGCGTTGTCGAGGACGTTGAGCACCGCACGCGCCAGGCCGTGCTGATCGCCGAAGACGTACCACGGCGTCAGGGTCATCGTGAACTCGATGTCGGTGCGCCGGCGCCGGACCCGCTCGAGCGCACCGGAGACCACCTCGCCGAGATCGAGCTCCTCGTGCACCACCTCCGGGGCGTCCTCGCGTGCGAGGTCGACGAGATCACCGACCAGGGTCGACAATTCGCCGATCTGCGCCATCACGTCCGAGCGCAGTTCCACCATGTCCGAGGCGGGCACCGCCGGCGCGCCCGGTTCGCTCGAGGCGATGAGCAATTCGAGGTTGGTGCGCAGCGAGGTGAGCGGGGTCCGCAGCTCGTGGCCGGCGTCGGCGACCAGACGTGCCTGCTGGTCCCGCGATTCGGCGAGCGCACGCAGCATGGTGTTGAAACTCTCGGTCAGACGCGCCAATTCGTCGTTACCGGTCACCGGGATCGGCGTCAGATCCTGGGTGCGGGCCACCCGTTCGGCGGCCCGCGTCAGTCTGGCGACGGGTCTCAACCCGGCCCGGGCCACGGTCATCCCGGCCAGGGCGGCCAGCGCCACCCCACCACAGCCCACGACGAACAGCACCCAGGCGAGCCGTTTGAGCGTGCGATCGGTGTGCAGCAACGACTGCGCCAGGATGAGGGTGTTGCCGTCGTCGAGTTTGCGGGCGAGCACCCGCTGGCGCGCGACGGTGTGCAGGCTCTGATTGTTGTTGCCGGGACTGTTCGTCGATTCGGCGATGTCGCGTTCGGCGTCACCGAACGGCACGTCACCGATCCGCAGAGCCAATCCGTCGGGGCGCACCAGCGCGATGGAGATGTTGGTGGAGAACACGGTTCCGGTGACCAGCGCACCGGGACGCTGATTGAGCGTGCCGGTCTTGGCCAGCGCCGTCATGCCGTCGGCGCGACTCTTTAGGCCGGTGTCGATCTCGTTGTACATGGCCCGGTAGACGACGAAGTACGCCGCGCCGGCCATCAGGGTCACCGCCAGCAACACCACCGTCATCGACAGCAAGGTGACCCGCACCCGCAGCGACACCGATCGGGTCAGCGCCGTCGGTGCCCGCATCTCCCGGTCGGTGTGGTGGCGGAAGCGGAACCAGCGCCGGGCCGCCTGCCGGTGCAGGCGGCGCGGTATCGACGCACCGGGGTCGGTGGCCGGGCCGTGCGGTGAACTCACCGACCACCGCCCGCCGGGGCGCCGACAGATCCGGGTCCGAAAGCGGCCACTACGGCGATGTCTCCCGCAGCACATAGCCGACGCCACGCACCGTGTGGATCAGACGTGTCTCCCCGTCGGCCTCGGTCTTGCGGCGCAGATAACCCACGTAGACCTCGAGTGCGTTACCCGAGGTCGGGAAGTCGTAACCCCACACCTCTTCGAGGATCCGGCTGCGCGAGAGCACCCGGCGCGGGTTGGCCATCAACATCTCCAGCAGCGCGAACTCGGTGCGCGTCAAGCTGATCTGCCGCTCACCGCGGTAGACGTCGCGGGTGACCGGGTCGAGCGACAGATCGGCGAAGGTGAGGGTCTCCGAGTCGGGGCCGTCCTCGGGGGCCGAACGCCGCAGCAGGGCCCGCAGACGCGCGAGCAGCTCTTCCATCGCGAACGGTTTGGGCAGATAGTCGTCGGCACCCGCGTCGAGACCGGAGACCCGCTCGGAGACCGAATCGCGCGCGGTCAGCACGAGAATGGGCAGGTCATCGCCGGTGGAACGCAGCCGACGGCACACCTCGAGGCCATCGAGGCGTGGCATCATCACGTCGAGGATCGCCACGTCGGGGCGTTCGGCGACGAGCTTTTCCAGCGCCTCGATGCCATCGCCGGCCGTATCCACGGTGTAGCCGTTGAAAGTGAGAGATCGGCGCAATGACTCGCGCACCGCCCGATCGTCGTCGACCACGAGTATCCGCATGGGTACTAGTCTTATCCACAACGACTGAGAGCTGTCTGAGCAACGCCGTAACTCGTTCACGCAGGTGACGCCACCCGCACATCGGCCGATCTGCGGTGTGAGGCCAAGTTGATAGCGGCGTAACCGCAGTATTCGGGTTGCGAAACACGCCCTGCCGAGGCTGGAGGAGTGACGACCTCCACCTCCACTGCCACGCTGTGCGCCTATTGCGGGGTCGGCTGCGGTCTCGACCTGGCGGTGTCCGACGCCACCGACGGGCCGGTACGCGCACTCAAGAGCACCGGGCGCAAAGACCATCCGACGAACTTCGGCCGACTCTGCACAAAAGGCTCGACGACCGCGGACATGCTGAATGCCGGCGGCCGCCTGGGCGCGCCACTGCTGCGCGAGACCCGTGACGCCGACCCGCACCCCGCCGACCTCGACGCCGTCATCGACAGCACCGCCGCGCGCCTGCGCAGCATCGTCGACGAGCACGGGCCCGACGCCGTCGCGCTCTACGTCTCCGGGCAGATGTCGATGGAGGCGCAATATCTGAGCAACAAACTCGCCAAGGGCTTCATCGGCACCAACCAGATAGAGTCGAATTCGCGGCTGTGCATGGCCAGCGCCGGCACCGGCTACAAACAATCCCTGGGAGCCGACGGGCCGCCCGGGTCGTATCAGGACTTCGATCACGCCGACGTCTTCTTCGTCATCGGCTCCAACATGGCCGACTGCCATCCGATCCTGTTCTTGCGGATGATGGACCGCGTCAAGGCCGGCGCCACGCTCATCGTCGCCGACCCGCGGCGGACCGCGACCGCCGAGGCCGCCGACCTCTACCTGCCGGTGCGTTCGGGTGCCGACCTCGCACTGCTCAACGGGCTGCTGCATCTGCTCATCACCGGCGGACACCTCGACGAGGCGTTCATCGCCGAGTTCACCGACGGCTTCGAGCAGATGACCGACTTCGCGTCCCAGTACCCGCCGGAGAGCGTCGCCGAGGTCTGCGGCATCGACGAGGCCGACCTGCGCTCGGCGGCGGAGTTGATCGGCAACGCCGCCAACTGGATGAGCTGCTGGACGATGGGCCTCAACCAGTCCACGCACGGCACCTGGAACACCAACGCGCTCATCAATCTTCATCTGGCGACGGGCGCGATCTGCCGGCTCGGCAGCGGTCCGTTCTCGCTGACCGGGCAACCGAATGCCATGGGTGGCCGCGAGATGGGGTACATGGGGCCGGGGTTGCCGGGTCAGCGCGCCGTCGTCTCCGCGGCGGATCGTGCCTTCGTCGAGGACCAATGGCAGATCCCGGCGGGCACGCTGCGTACCGACGTCGGCGGCGGCACCATCGACATGTTCTCCCGGATGGCCGACGGCGAGATCAAGGCATGCTGGATCATCTGCACCAATCCGGTTGCCTCGGTGGCCAACCGCGCCACGGTCATCGATGGCCTACGGCGCGCCGAGCTCGTCGTCACGCAGGACGCGTTCACCGACACCGAGACCAACGCCTACGCCGACGTCGTGCTGCCCGCCGTGCTGTGGAGCGAGTCCACCGGCACCATGGTCAACTCCGAACGCAACATCACCCTGTTCGAGCCGGCGATGCCCGCACCCGGTCAGGCGATCCCCGACTGGCAGATCATCGCCCGGATCGCCTGCGCGATGGGCTATTCCGACGCCTTCAGCTATGACAGCGCCGAGCAGATCTTCGACGAGATCCGGCGCTTTGCCAATCCCCGCACCGGATACGACCTGCGCGGGGTCACCTATGAGCGGTTGCGCCGCTCCCCCATCCAATGGCCGTGCCCACCCGAGGAGACGGGTCCGGCCGACGATTGCGGCCCGGCCGACGGCCGCCACCCGATCCGCTACCTCAACGACGGGCGCAGTCAGTCGGTCCACACCCTCGACGACGGCAGCAGCCCACGGCTGGCCTTCGCCACCCCGACGCGCCGCGCCCAGTTCTTCGCGCGCCCGCACGTCGATCCGGCCGAGATGCCCGACGACGACTACCCGATCCTGCTCAACACCGGCCGGCTCCCGCACCAATGGCACACCCTCACCAAGACCGGCCGCGTCGCCAAGCTGAACAAGCTGGCGCCCGGACCGTTCGTCGAGATACATCCCGACGATGCTGCGCCCCTGGGCATTTCCGACACCGACCGGGTCGAGGTCGCGTCCCGGCGCGGGCGGGCCGTGCTGCCGGCACGCCTCTCCGATCGGGTCCGACCCGGCTCGGTCTTCGTGCCGTTCCACTGGAACGACCTGTGGGGCGAGCACCTCGCCATCAACGCCGTCACCTCCGATGCCATCGACCCGGATTCGCAGCAGCCGGAGTTCAAGGTGTGCGCGGTGGCATTGACCAGAGTCGGTGCCGCATTGCCGGTGCCCGAGCCGCCGGCTTCGGCGGCCGCACCGGTCGCGGCGGTGGCGGCACCCGATTCGGCGTCGGCCCCGGTGGACGCACTGGCCACCGCGCTCGGTGTCACGACCGTCGCCGCACCGTCCTTCACCGAGGGTGAACATCTCTATCTCGCCGGCCTCGTCGCCGGATTGCGCAGCGCGCCAACAACCGACACCACTCCCACACTCCCCGCCGACGCCCAGCTGTCACCCACCACCCACGCCTACGTCTCCGGCCTGCTGGCCGGATTGTTCTCGCGCACCGGCACTTCGGCGCCGCAGGCATTGCCCGACAAAACGCCACTGCCGCCGGTCACCGTGCTGTGGGCGTCACAGATGGGCAATGCCGAGGAGTTCGCCGAGACCGTCACGCAGCGGGTGCGTGACACCGGCCGGACGGTCATCTCCGCGTCGATGGACGACGCCGACCCCGCCGCGTTGACCGGGACCGTCCTGTTCATCACCGCGACCACCGGCGACGGTGACCCACCCGACAACGGCACCTCCTTCTGGGACCGGCTCTCTTCCGAGCACACTCCCCGACTCACCGAACTCTCCTATGCCGTACTCGCCTTCGGGGATTCGAGCTACAACGACTTCTGCGCGCACGGCCGTAAACTCGACGAGCGCCTCACCGACCTCGGTGCACATCGCCTGACCGACCGGGTCGATTGCGAGCCCGATTTCGAGGAGGACGCGACCGTCTGGCTCAAACGAGTGCTCGCATACCTCGCCGAGGCCGCCGATGCCGACGCCGATGACTCGGCGCCGCGCGCGACACCGACGGTCACGGTCACCGAACCGGCGAAACCCGCCGAGCGGGCCGCCCCCCGCCACTCGCGCAAGAAGCCGCTGATGACCAGCCTCGTGCACAACGTGCGGCTCAATGCGGCCGGATCGGCAAAAGACGTACGTAACTTCGCCTTTCAACTCCCACCCGGCGCTCTCGAGTATCGCGTGGGTGATGCGTTGGGCGTCTATCCCCGCAACAGTGCGAACCTCGTCGACGAGTGGCTCGCCCACACCGGTCTCGATGCGGACGCTCCCGTCGACATGCCCACCGGGCCTCTCGGCCCGGGCGGAACCACGACCCTCGGTATCGCCCTGCGCGACCGACTCGAGATTGCGCGCCTCACCCCGGACCTGCTGCACTTTCTGGCCGAACGCACCGGTGATGGGGAGCTCACGGCGCTGACCGCTCCCGGCAACAAGGACGCATTCAACGCGTGGGCGTGGGGACGGCAGTCGGTCGACGTCCTCGGCGCGCATCGCATCGACGCCGCCCCGCAGGAGTGGGTCGATGTCATGAAACCACTTGCACCGCGGTCCTATTCGATCTCGTCGTCACCGCTGACCTCGCCCGACCAGGTGCATCTCACGGTGTCGGCGGTGCGCTACAACGTGCACGGAACGCCGCGGCACGGCGTGTGCTCGACCTTCCTCGCCGATCATGCCGAGGACGCGGAGGTGGGCATCTTCCTCACTCCCACCAACCATTTCCGGCCGCCCGCCGATCCCGACACCCCGATGATCATGATCGGACCGGGCACCGGAATCGCCCCGTTCCGCGCATTCCTGCACGAACGCCGAGCGCTCGGACACACCGGACGCAACTGGCTGTTCTTCGGCGAACAGTACAGCGCCACCGACTTCTACTACCGCGACGAGCTCACCGGCATGCTCTCCGACGGCCTGCTGACCCGCCTCGACGTCGCATTCTCCCGCGACCAGGACCGCAAGATCTATGTGCAGGACCGCATCGCCGAACACGGCGCCGAGTTGTACCGGTGGCTGCACGACGGCGCACACATCTACGTGTGCGGTGATGCCACCCGGATGGCCCGCGACGTCGACGACACGATCAAAGGTGTTGTCGCCCAGTACGGCAAGCTGTCGGAGAAGAGTGCCGAACAGTATGTGAAGGCACTCGCCGCCGACAAGCGGTACGTGCGCGACGTGTACTGAGCCGGCTGCCCGCCGGCCTAGACGTCGTCGTCGGGGACGTCGTCACCCGTGGCGTCGTCGGCTGTGTCGTCACCGTCACCGTCGATGTTCTCGCGCCGATATGCGGGGAGCCGGCCGGCCGGGACGATCGCCGTGGCACTGATCGCGGCGAGGACGAGGAAGCCGTACTTCAGCGCCTGCAGGCGGGTGTCCTCGTTGACGCCGACCGCTTCGTCGATCTGGGCGGGCGTGGCCGTCGTCTCGGCGAGCGCCTTGCGCAGGTCGTCGTTGCTGACGAAGTTGACGTTGTCGAGGTCGACCTGCGAGACCAACTCCTCGGGCAGCTTCGGATGGTCGGTGATCGACTGCACCACACCGAAACTCAGCAGGGCCACCAGCAAGGCGCCCATGGTGGCCGTGCCGACCGCCGACGCCAGGTTCTGCGTGGTGCCGCGGATGGACCCGACATCGCCCGCCAGTTGTTTCGGCACCGCGGTGACCAGCACGTTGAACACGAGGGTGACGAGTGCACCCTGCCCGATACCGAACACGATCAACCCGAGGATCGTGGGCACCGTCTCCCAGTTGTTGGTCACGACGAAGCCCAGCCACACCAGCGCGGCGGTCGTGAGAACGAAGGAGAACACACCGATGGTCCGCGGCGGGAAACGCTTGTAGGTGCGCACCACGAGCGTGGCGGTGACGAACACGGTCAGGTTGAACGGGATCATCGCGACGGCGGTGTCGAAAGCCGTGCGGCCCTGCACGATCTGCGTGTAGAGGGGGATGGTGAAGTTCACCGCCGCCTCCATCGCCACGATGATGAACATGGCGTACACCGCGGCGCGTTCACGCGGGCTGCGCAGCACCGACAGGTCGACGAGGGGAACCTTCCCCGCGGCGGTGCGTCGGCGGGTCCAGAAGAAGAAGAGCTGACCGAGGATCACGCCCAGCACCACCATCAGCGGGGCGGGTGACACCCCGGCGATGTCGAACGGCGCGCCGGGATCGGCGAAGAAGATCCCCCAGTTGTTGAGGTTGTTGAAGCCCAGCGTCAGCAGCACGATCCCGGCGCCGATGAGGATCGCGGCGACGATGTCGATGTCGATGGCCGGGTCGCCGGGCACCGCCCGGAGGCGGAAACTGAGCACGAACACCAGCGCGGCGATCACGAGGACGATCACGAACACCGGACGCCAGCCGACCAGGGTGCCGAGTGCACCGCCGATGAAGAATGCGCTGAACCCGGAGATAGCCCGGGCCGAGCCGAGGGAACCGATGGCCGTCGCCTGCTGCTCACCCTGGTAGTTCTCGGCGATCAGCGCGACGAGTGCGGGCACGATGATGGCCGCCGACGCACCCGCGAGCGCCTGGCCCGCGATGGCCCAGCCGACCGACGGCGACACGATCATCAACACCGACGAACACGCGAACAAGATGATGACGGCACGGAAGACCCGCAGCCAGCCCAGACGCTGACCGATCTTTGCGCCGACCATCACCAGCGCGGCGACTGCCAGGCCGTACACCACGATGGTGGTGCTCGCCACGGTCGGTGCGACCCCGAAGTCCTCGACCATCCCACCGAGGGAGACCGGCAGCGCCGCGACATTGAACGACATCAGCACCTGCGCCAGAAACAGCCCGATCATCGGAATCCAGGATGCGCGCACCGCGGCATCGTCCCGGACAGATGCAGTCATCAGACCTCCACGATCATCGAGTCGAGCGAAGACCCGGCGACCGGCCCCCGCGTATCTGCGCCGACCCTACTCGCCAACGGTTCCGGCCACATCTCGGACCGTCGACACTCTTCTCCCGCAGCGTGGGCTCAGATCCACACGGCTCAGATCCACACCAGGATCCGGCTGTCGCGGTCCTCGATGCGGTACGTCCGTACCGAGCCGATCCCGTCGGTCGTGCACCGGCCGTCGACGAAGGCGAAGGCGTATTGGTGTAGCGGGCACACGATCTTGCCGAGGTCGAACTGCCCGTCGGCGAGCGGGCCGCCCTTGTGCGGGCAGACCGCCGACGTGGCGCGCAACGTGCCGTCGGTCATCCGGAAGACCGCGATCTGCTCGTCGCCCACCGCGTAGGCGCGGCCCTCGCCCACCGCCACCTCGGAGCCCTGGCCCACCTCGACCGGTTCGGTGGTGACGGCGCGCTCGAGCGCGGTCATCGTACCGGCACCTGCGGCAGCGGCAGCAACGGCAGCGCAGAGGTGAACTGCGCGTTGGTCTTCGGCTCCTCACGGTCGAGCCACGGGTCGACGTAGGCGCCCACGGCCGCGTCGATCCCCTCCTGCAGCCGGCCGACGAGTCCGTCGCGGTCGTCGACGAGGATCGCCCGCAGCTCCTCGATCCCGACCCGCGGCACCCAGTCATAGGTGCGTTCGAGCCACTTGCCGTTCTCCCGGTAGTGCTGGATGAACAAGCCGCACAGCCGGATCACCTCGTCGGGTGAGTCGGCGGTGGCCAGCAGGTCACCCTTGCGCACATGCGCGCCGGCGGCGCCGCCGACATAGATCTCCCACAGCCCGTTGCCGATCGCCACCACGCCGAAGTCCTTACAGAGCGCCTCGGCGCAGTTGCGCGGGCAGCCGGTGACGGCCAGTTTGAGCTTGGCCGGAGTCTCCAGCCCCTGATAGCGCGTCTCGATGGCGATGCCCAGCGACGTCGAGTCACCCAGGCCGAATCGGCAATAGTCGGTGCCCACACAGGTTTTCACCGTGCGGAAGCTCTTGCCGTATGCGTACCCCGACGGCATGCCCAGATCCGCCCACACCTTGGGCAGGTCTTCCTTCTTGACCCCCAACAGATCCAGACGCTGCCCACCGGTCGCCTTGATCATCGGAATCCGGTACTTCTCGGCCACATCGGCGATCTTGCGGAGCTGCTCGGGTGAGGTGACCCCACCCTTCATCTGCGGCACCACCGAGAAGGTGCCGTCGCGCTGGATGTTCGCGTGCACGCGGTCGTTGACGAACAATGCACCCGGTTCGCGTTCCCAGTCCGATTCCCACACCACCCGCAGCAGCGAGGCCAGCGGCATCTTCGCCGCCGCGTCCTCACCATCGGGTGCGAGCGCGGCGAACACCGCGCTCACCGACCGCAGGCCCTGACGCCGGATCGCCTCGATCAGTTCGGGTTTCGACAGCGGAATACATGGCACATACCAGTCGGCGGAGGCGTCGGCGGTCAGCGACCCACCGGCCGCGTATTCGACGATGTCGACGACCAGGCCCTTACAAGAACCGCACCCCTTGCCCGCGCGGGTGGCCGCACAGACCTCGGCGACGCTGGTGGCCCCGCCCGCCACACATGCGACCAGATCGCCCTTGGTGACGCCGTTGCAGTTGCACACCTGCACGTCGTCGGCCAGCTCGGCGGCACCGGTCTGTGCGCTCGGCGTCCCCATGTCGAAGAGCATCGAGATGCGTTCCTCGGGTAACGGTACCTTCTCGTCGAAGGCCTGGGTGAGGAATCCGACCTTGGAAACATCGCCGAGCAGCATCGCGCCGATGAGTTTGTTGTCGCGAACCACCACCGACTTGTAGATGCCGTTACGCGGTTCGTAGAACTGGACGAACTCGTCGTCCTCGCGTTCGGGACCCTTGACGCCCATCGCCGCGACATCCACCCCGGCGACCTTCAGCTTGGTGGTGAGGCGCGAGCCATGATATTCGGCCCGTGGGTCGGCTCCGGTCAGCACGTCGGCGAGCACCACCGCCTGTTCCCATAGCGGGGCGACGAGGCCGTACACCTCGCTACGATGCTGCGCGCATTCTCCCACCGAGTAGATGAATCCCTCGTCTTCACAACGCATCTGGTCGTCGACGACGATCCCCCGCTCCACCACCAGACCGGCGCTGCGGGCCTGCTCCACATTGGGCCGGATACCGGCGGTCACCACGATCATGTCGGCGGGCAGTGAATCCCCGTCGGTGAACTGCACTCCCGCCACCTTTCCGGCGTCGGTGCGCTGGACCGCAGTGGTGCGTTTGCCGGTGTAGACCCCGACGCCGAGCGATTCGATCTTGTTGCGCAACACCTTTCCGCCGTGCTCGTCGAGCTGCTGATTCATCAGATGCCCCGGCGAGTGCACCACGTCGACGTCGACGCCCTGCGTCCGCAGCCCGTAGGCGGCCTCGAGGCCGAGCAGCCCGCCACCGATGACGATGGCCCGCAGGTGATCCCGTGAGGTCGCCATCTGCAGCATCCCGTTGGTGTCGGCGATGGTGCGGAAACCGAACACCCCGCGTGCCAGGCGGCCGTCGGCCTCGCGGAGCCCGTCCATGTTCGGGAAGAAGGTGTGCGATCCGGTGGCGATGATCAGTACGTCGAAGCCGATGATCCGGCCGCTCTCGCAGGTGACCGTCTTCGCGAAGCGGTCGAGCTCCACCGCGCGATCGCCGGCATACAGGGTGACGCCGTTGTCGGTGTACCACGACATCGGGTTGAGCATCATGTCGTCGTCGTCGACCGCGTTCTCCCCGGCCAGGACGTGCGAGAGCATGATGCGGTTGTAGTTGCCGTACGGCTCGTCGCCGATCATGGTGATGAAGAACTGCTCGCCGCCGTCGCGGGCCAGGATCTCCTCGACCGTGCGGGCCCCGGCCATCCCGTTGCCGACGACGACCAGCCGCCGCTTGGGGGTCGCGTCACCGTCCCACATCAGATGAGCACCAGCCCGAAGTCGATGACCACCTCACCGGCGCACCCATCGGGTGCGGCGAGCACGAGTTCGAGCGTCGAATCCGGGTCGACGTCCTCGACCACCCGCAGCGGGACGTTGACCGCATCCTTGGCCCCGATCGGGAAGATCCGCATCGGGGCGCCGTCGCGGTTGAGCGACACATAGATCAGCTCGCCGGTGGGGTTGCCGCCACGAAAATACAGCGGCTGCGCCGTCAGTCCCGCGGGCACCACATAGGTCAGCGCCGGGTCGATCGGCGCGGGCTTGGTCAGCCCGGAGCCGGTGAACGCGAAGACGCCCTGAAGGAAGTGCGGGGTACTGGACATGCCGCCACTATCCCGACGGCGCATGAAATGCGACTTGCCCGCGTGTTACGGCGATGTTGTGAGACGCTCACCGCGCATACCCGGCGCGTTGCGAATACCGCATGCAGCTATGGCGACGGCCGAGACGATTATTGTCGTGGTCGTCGCCATAGCTGCACTTCATATGCGTGCGGGGCCCTCTATCACCGCTTGCGGCGGCCCGCAGCCCCGACCATGTCGGGGATCCGCGTGAACTTCACGCGCGGACGACCCTGCTCCGCACCAAGCCGGCGCTCGATACGATCGATCGCGCGCATTCCGCGATATCCGATGACATGCCGGGTCCGCTTGCGCAGCAACGCGGTGAACTCGCCGGCCGCACGCGTGGTGCGGGGCAGCTCGCCGCCGACCGCATCCGAGATGAAGTCCTCGACGGTCCGCTGGGCGCATTTCTTGTTCGCCCCGATGCCACCGCTCGGACCGCGCTTGGCCCAC
Source organism: Gordonia sp. DT30 (assembly GCF_049844915.1). Taxonomy (NCBI): domain Bacteria; kingdom Bacillati; phylum Actinomycetota; class Actinomycetes; order Mycobacteriales; family Gordoniaceae; genus Gordonia; species Gordonia sp. DT30. The sequence goes on from NZ_JBNCLY010000023.1 coordinate 55,268, forward strand.
CCGAGCACATACCTGCCCGCAAGCACCTGACCGTTCTCGTCGAGCATGCGGCCCGCGTCATTCGGGAAGATGCCGCGCGTCTCGTCGAACGGCAACCCCGGGATCGGCACCGAGCGGTAACCGATCGAACGGACCACGAGGTCGGCGGCGATACGGTGGCTCTGCTGCCCGGTCCGCACCGACACCCCTTCCACCTGCTGCTCGCCGAGGATCTCCGCGGGCGCGCTGTGGAACAAGAAGATGATGCGGCGACGGTTCGGGTCGGCCGGTGCGGTGAGGTCTGGCAGCTGCGCAGCGGGATCGTCGTGGACGACCACCTCGACGCCCGGAATGGTCGAGAGCGCACGGTATTCGGCCGACGTGTAGGCGGCACCGGCCTGATCGCGACGCCCGAGCACGACCACCTCGTGGACGTTCTGCTCCTCGAGGATGCGCAGCGCGCGATCGGCGATGTCGGTGGTGGCCAACAACTCCGGCGGCGAGACGAGAATCCGCGCGACGTCGAGGGCGACGTTGCCGGTGCCGACGATCACCGCACGGCCGGTGGCCGTGTCATCGGAGCGGATCGGCGGGGCGGCGTCCGCGCCGGGAACCGCGTTGTACCAGGCGACCAGCTCGGTTGCCGACGTCGACCCGGCCAGATCCTCACCCGGAATGCCCAGGCGCCGTGACTCACTCGCGCCCACCGCGTAGAAGACCGCGTCGAAGTGTTCGGCGAGTTCCGCCGGCGTGATCTGCCCGGCGTCGTGTCCGACCTCGACGTTGGTGGCCATGGTGACCCGCGGGTCCCGGTACATCAGGTCGAAGCCGCGCAGGACACCCTTGGTGCCCGGATGATCGGGCGCCACACCGGCACGCACCAGGCCGCCCGGCGTGGGCAGTTTGTCGATGACGGTGATCTGCGCCTCGGTCCGGTCGAGCAGGGTGCGCAGCGCGTACCCGCCCGACGGTCCGGTGCCGACGAGCGCAACCCGCAGTCCGGCAGGCAGTTTCGGGATCTCCGGGTACACCACGGGCAGTTGGTCGGCCGAGGCGTCCGGGTTGTTCTTGTAATAGTCGGCGTTGATCTCGATGAACACCTTGTCGCGGGTACCGAGCTTGTCGGCCGGGAAGATGGCGTCCACCGGGCACGCATCGGCGCACGCACCGCAGTCGATGCACACCTGCGGGTCGATGTGCAGGATGTCCGAGCTGCCGAAGCCGCGCTCTTCAGGCGTGGGATGAATACAGTTGACCGGGCAGACCGAGACACATGCTGCGTCGCTGCAACAGGATTGGGTGATGACGTACATCAGAGCATGTGCACTTTCCGGTAGTAATGCATCGCCGGCCGGGTCAGCAGACCGACCTCGTCGAGGAACTCCATCAGGTGCGCACAGCTCCCGCGGATCATCGACTGGAAATGCGAGTTGTGGTTCATCTCCTCGACCGCGCGGTCGGCGTCGAGGCCGGCATCCTCGAAGGCCTTGCGCTGCACCAGACTCGACACGATGAAGTATGCGCCGAGCGAGACGTAGAGCGCGCTGAACTGGCGGCGGAACCAGCCGACACCTTCCATGGACTCGCGCACCTCCTCGCGCGCGAACCTCATGTGCCGCGACTCCTCGAGGACGTGGATCTCGTTGACGGTGCGGATGAACGGCAGGACGCGGTCATCACGCATGCAGCCGCGCTGGAAGACGTCGAGGACCTCTTCGGCGACGAGGATGCCGGCAAAGGCCACCTCGTTCTTGGCGGTGCGCTTGAACAGCTTGCCCAGCCGCCCGACCCACTTGGTGGGCTTGTAGGAGGTGCCGACCATCTTCTCACTGGCCTTGGCGAACATGATCGAGTGCCGGCATTCGTCGGCGATCTCGGTGAGCGCGAACTGGAACTCCGGGCTGTGGTAGGCGCCGAGGTACTGATCGCGGATGACCATCTCCTGCAGGATCATCTCGAACCAGATGCCGATGTTCATGATCGAGGCGAACTCGTGGCGGGTGACCGAGATGCGCTGCTCCTCGGTCAGCTCGTCCCAGTAGTCGGTGCCGTAGAGCGAGGACCACTCCGGGCTGCAGCCGTATTTGGTCGGGTCCATCGGCAGGTCCCAGTCGATCTCGGTCATCGCATTGCGCGAGAGCCGGGCCGCCGAGGCGAGTAGTCGCGCCGACACCTCCTCGGTGCCCTCGTCGTTCATGCTGATGACGACGCCCTCGTCGGTCGCCGTACGATCCATCGCGGCAGTCATGTCGTCTGGCCTCCAAGTCGCTCATGTCTTCTATGACAACGTCTGATGTCATATCAACGCTTATTGTCAAGATAGCAGCCCTGTGTGACGCGGTAAACAACTTCGCTACCATACTCACGAGTAAGTTCTGTGGAGTCACACGTTTATGCAGCTCAGAGCAAGGAGTGCACATGTCATCGATCTTCATCACCGGAGGCGCATCCGGCATCGGACTGGCCACCGCGCAACGCTTCGACCGTGCCGGCTGGACCGTCGGTGTGTACGACGTCAACCAGGATGCGCTCGACAAGGTGCACGCCGATCACCCGAACTTCCACACCGGTGTCCTCGACGTGCGCGAGCCGCAGCAGTGGGCCGAGCAGCTCGCGGCGTTCACCGAGCACACCGGCGGCACCCTCGACGTCCTCGACAACAACGCCGGCGTGCTGGTGGCCGGGCGTCTCGACGAGATCTCGCCGGCGGCCATCCGCGCCCAGATCGACATCGACGCACTCGGCGTCACCTTCGGCGCGCAGGCCGCCTACCCCTACCTCAAGGCCACCCCCGGCGCGCACGTGGTGAACATCGCCTCGGCGTCGGCGATCTACGGCCAGCCGGGCATCGCCACCTATTCGGCCGCCAAGTTCTTCGTCGGCGGTCTCACCGAGGCCCTCGAACTCGAATGGGAGCACGACGACATCCGGGCCGTCAGCATCTGGCCGTTGTGGGCCAAGACCGCGCTGGCCGACAACGACGCCAAGTCCACCAAGACCCTCGGCGTGCGCATCACCCCCGAGCAGGTCGCCGAGAAGGTCTTCGAGTCGGTGCACCCGACCCGCGCCGACCGGCTGCTGCATCGCACGAGCTACTCCGTCGGCGCCCAGACCCTGGTGTTGGGCAATGCCGCCAAGTTCATCCCGAACTTCGTCAACCGCACCGTCAACAAGCTGATCGCGCAGTAACGAGCCGCAACCGCCGGGAATGCGGGGCTACCCGCCGTTCCCGGCGGGCACGTAATGCCGGCACGGCTGCCCGCGCACGCCCTCACAGGTGGTCGACCGGACCGCCGCCGATGCGCCCGGTACGACGGGCAGCACCAACGACGATGCACCCGGACCGAGTTCGACGGTGTCGACCACCCGGCCGCCGGTCGCGGGGGTGCCAAAACGCCACGAGGGCCGGTCGCCGCCGGGGGCGGTGATGGTCACCCGGATGCGTGAGCCCTTGTCGAAGGCATAGGCGATGGGGTTCAGCGCAATGCGCACCGTGTGGAACCCGGGTGAGAGCGGTTGTGGCGCAAGCCAATCCCGCGACGGGTTCAATGTGGTCGCGGCGGCGTTCGTCGCGCGCAGCGAGCTGCGCAGATAACCCGAGGTCACGTACTGTTCGGTCCCGTCGGGCCGTACCTCCGAGATGGTGGCCTGCAGGTCGGTGTCGGGTGCCGATGACGCCAGCTTCAGATCCAGCGACGCCGGACCCACTGCAACGGTGTCCGAGCCGGTTGGCGCACTTGTGAATCCGAGTCCGACGTCGCCGGTGACCGGCGCCCAGTTGTACGCCGGTTCGGCCTTCCACGGATCCTGCGACGCCCCGGATACGTCGAGTGTGCCGGCCGGCCGGCGTGCCGGATCGGGCCGGAATGACACCTGCCCGGCCGGACCGTCGGCGCCGAGTCGCCCGCCGGTTCCCAGTGGCAGGCGGAGGCCGTCACCAACCGACGCCGGCGGCCACGACGAGTACCCTGCCGACCAGGCCGCGGCCGGGTTGCCGGGGGGACCGCCGCCGGTGCCGTTGCCGTAGAAGACCCGCACCCGGGGGTTCTGGACGAACCGGGCGCGCGCGGCGTTCACCGACGGCTGGCCGGAAAGCCGGTCGGTGACGATCGGAACGCCCGGCGCACCGGTCGTCGCCTCGTAGAGCACCGGTCCGAGCGCGGTCAGCGCCGGATCGGGTGGCGGAACCCGTTTGGCCACAAAGAGATTCAGGAACTCGTACCACGAGCTGAGGATCTGCGGATGTGCCGAGTCGAAGTGTGCGCCGTTGATCGCGGTGACCCACACGTTGGGGTTGTGCGCCAGCCGGGGAATGATCGAGGTCCATTGCGGGCCGGTCTGTTCGTCCTGGAGCGCGCCGGACAGGAACACCGGCACGTCGATCCGGGGCGCCCAGTAGGAGGGCGACCGGTGGTCGAACAATGACGGTGTGCGCGTGGGGTTGTCGGCGACGAGCTGTTTGACGTCCTGGGTCTGCAGCCGCAGACGCTGATTGGCCTGGCACACCCGGTCGCCGTCGGCGATGGCCACCCGCGGATAGGGTTGGCCTCCTTGCGGTGCGGGCCGCGCGTCGTCCTGGCGTTCGGTGAGCCACGAGTTGGCGAAGCCGGTGTTGAAGATGCCGCCGGGAAAGCCGGTCGAGTACAGATCGTCGGTGATGCTCATCGGCGCGATGGCCGCCAGGCTGGGCGGGCGAGTTCCGGCGACCGCGATCTGGGAGATGCCGGAGAACGAGATGCCGATCATCCCGACCTTGTGCCCGGCGACAAAGGATTGCCGCGCAACGGTCTCGATGACGTCATAGCCGTCGTAGGTGGTCGGGTAGTCGAAGAGATCGAATGCCCCTCCCGAACAGCCACTTCCGCGCATCTGCACATTGACCGTGGCGAAACCTGCTGCGGGTCCGGCGATGCCGCCCAGCATGGTGGCGATCGCGGGTGCGCGCGGATCGGACACATGCGCGATCGAGCCCAGGGCGCCGAGGACAAAGTCGCCGGGTGCGGCCGTCTGATAGCCGGAGTATTCGATGACCGTCGGAAACGGGCCGTCGGCGAGGGTCTTTCCGACCGGCAACCGCACCATCACCGCGAGGCTGATCCCGTCGCGCACCCGGATGTAGTTGTATCCGGGTTTGAGATGCTGCCGATAGAGATCGGTCGGCGGCGGCGAGGTGTCGAGCACACCGAATACGTTGCCGGGCTTCCCGTCGACGGCGAACCGGTAGCCGCCGCCCGGCGCGAGATCGCGCACCACAAAGGACCCGAGCTGATCGACCCGGCCCGACCCCACCTGCGCGCCCGAGGCGTCGCGGAGGCTCACCGACGCCCCCGGCGTCGCGCCGGTCAGGTAGGCCTGTGTGACGCTGCCCGCGCCGACGCCCGCCTGCACGGCGGCAGCGGCCGGGCCGACCGAGAGCGGCACGATGACGGCGAGTACGCCCGCCACGACAACTGCGACGAACCCGCGCACACCGAACAGACGACGACGATCAGGTTTTTCCCCCGGCATGGTCTGACGATACGACGATCGGCCCATCCGGGGATGTGGATCGATCGATACAGTCAGATCGATCCGAATCGCCTGCCCGCCGACAGCAACGACCGCCCCGCGGAGATCGCGGGGCGGTCGGTACGTGTAGGGCCCGGTGGGCCGGTCGGTCAGCGGCGGTCGAGATCGATGATGCCGGCCTGAGCGGCCTTGACGAGGCGGCGCGGAATGCGCTGCGCAACGCCGTTCACCTTGACCTCTTGCAGTACGGGGTTGTCCGCCTTCCACTGCGAACGACGGCTGCGGGTGTTCGCCCGCGACATCCGGCGCTTCGGTACAGCCATGATCGTGCCCTTCTCTACGTGTTCTCGCCGTCCATCCGCACCGACGGGCGGGGAATGGTTGGTCCTGGTCAGCGCCTCCGCAACCCGGCGGGCGCGATACGCAACCCCACCAGACTACCCGGCCGGTGGTCGGGGATCCAAAACGAGCCCCGTCAGTTGTAGGACGACGAGGACGAGGAGGCGAACAGAGCTACGCCCGCGATCAGGTAGATCAGGACGTAGACGATGACGATGACAAGAGAGATCGCGCCGATGATGATGCCCGCGAGCGCCATTCCCTCCCCCTCCTCGGTGCCCTGCGAGTTCTTGATCTGATTGCGCCCGATCACTCCGAAGACGATGCCGAGCCAGCTGAAGCACCCACATCCGACCAGCGACACTACGAGTGCGGCGATCGCCATGGGATTCGTCCGGCGTGCCGGTACTCCGAGGTACGGCTGCCCGTACCCGGGCTGGCCGTACGCCGGTTGGCCATACGTGGGCTGGCCATAACCGGGCTGGCCGTACCCCGGTTGGCCGTACCCCGGTTGGCCGTACCCCGGTTGGCCGTACCCCGGTTGGCCGTACCCCGGTTCGCCGTACCCAGGCTGTCCGTATTCGGGCTGTGCATATCCGGGAGGCGCATATCCCGGCTGCGCATATCCCGGCTGCTCGTAGCCGGGTGGCGGTACCGCGGGCTGGGGTGCCGACGCCTGGTTGAGCTGGGTGGCCTGCCATTCGGACAGGTCATCAGGTGTCGATGCCGACTTGTTGAAGTTGATCTTGGGTTGATGGACTGTCGTCTCGTCGCCCGGCGACGCCCCTGATCCGGCCCACTGTCCGTGGTCATCGTGCGGTGAAGACATCTGTCGGCCCTTCGTGTTCGGTCGCCCCCCGGGGAGCGTGATGCGGCCCAAGCGTAACGAACCCCGGCGGCCATCACCCATCCCGATTGCCCCGACTCATCCGTTCGAACGGCAAATCGATACGGCAATACACTTGTCCGAGTGTCAGGCGTCTTCTCAGGGTTCACAGCGATTTTCATCATGGTCGGCGTCGGCTTTCTTCTCGGTCGCACCGGAGTTCTCGGGGAACACGCGGGCGAGGTGCTCTCACGCCTCGTGTTCTTCGTCGCGACCCCCGCGCTGTTGTTCCACTCGCTGGTGACCACCGATCTGTCGGCGGTGTTCTCCACGACACTCGTCATCGCCGGCGGCAGCGCGCTGGCGATCGCCCTCGTCTACCTGATCGTCGCCAGGGCGTTCCTCCGGCGACCGGTTCCCGAACTCGTCATCGGCGCGCTGTCGTCGTCGTATGTCAACAGCGTGAACCTTGGTGTGCCGATTGCGATCTTCGTGCTCGACGACGCGTCGTTCATCGCTCCGCTGCTGCTGTTCCAGATCCTCATCTTCTCGCCGATCGCGCTCACCGCACTCGATCTGACCGCCCTCGAGCGCGGTACCGGCCGCCCGTTTCGCGACGCGGTGGTCCTGCCACTGACCAACCCGATCGTCATCGGCGGGCTGATCGGCGTGGCCATCTCTGCCATCGGATGGACGCCACCACAGGCGATCCTGGAACCACTGAACATGCTCGGCAATGCCTCGGTGCCCGGCGCCCTGCTGGCGTTCGGCCTGTCGCTCACCGGCGTCACGATCTTCAAGAAGGGCGAGAGCCCGCGCCGCGACATCGTGCTCGCCACGGTCCTCAAGACGGTCGCGATGCCGCTGCTGGTGTATGTGATCGCCCGGTGGGGCTTCGGCGAACAAGGGCACAAACTGTTCGCGCAGACCGTGATCGCCGCGCTTCCGACGGCACAGAACGTTCTGGTGTATGCCACTCGGTATCGGCGGGGGCAGGTACTCGCGCGCGACGCCGCGCTGATCACCACCATCGCGTCCATCCCCGCCATCGCGATCATCGCGTGGCTGCTGGCCTGAGTTGCGCTACCAGAGTTTGCGCGGCTTCTCGCCCCGCTCTTTGCGTTTCACCTCGACGCCACCCATCAGCGCAAACCCGGTGACGTGGACGGTGGGGGCACCGGGCGCGCCCGGGCCCGATGCCCGGCCGCTGAAACCGCCCATGATCGCGGCGCCGCCGATCTCGACGGTCACGTCCGGCGGCACGGTGATGTCGACGCCACCCATGACGGCCACACACTGGATCGTCAGCACCGGCGCGGTGAATTCGACCTCCCGCAGATCGATGTCGACGCCGCCGAGGATGGCGGTGGCCGACAGGTGCTCGCCCACCGCGGCCTGCCCGTTGAGCTCGGAACCCGACAGGATCGCGAGCCGATTGTGAACGGGCTCGCGGCCGCTGCCGGAGGTGATCGTGGACGGGTACGGCGCGTCCGGCGCAGGTAGCGCCACCCCGAGCTGGGTGACCGGCAGATCATCGGTGAGGGCATCGAGCTCACCAAAGGTCTTGGCCATCACCGCCTTCCCCGCACGCTCCTCATACTCGACCGGCGACAAGCTGCCCTGCGCCATCGCCGCGGACAAGATCTCGTGCACCAATTCACGATCGGCGTCGGCGGCGCGCAACCGCGATCGGCGGTCGTCGTCGTGGGTGGGATCCTCTGCAGTGCTCACCGTGTCAGGTTAAACCCGCACCGCGGGCTCGGACATGAGTGAACACCCTGAGATACGACCCTGAGTCGGGCCGCGCCGGCCGGGTCAACCGCGCCGCGAGCCCCGCCGCGAGCGTAGATAGTCGCCGACGACGGCGGCACCGAGTCCGTCGACGTCGGGGGCGACGACCCGCCCGCCGATCCGGCGCGCGATCTGATCCATGAAGTGCGCCAATCCCGGATCCTCACCGAGCCGGAAGAACGTCACCTGCGCGCCGAGGCGGGCGACGTGGTCGAGCTCCCGGACGGTCAGTGCGATCGTCTGCGGATGCGGCGGATAGAAGAAGAACGGCTCGCCGCTGGGATCGAGATGGGCGGTCGGTTCGCCGTCGGTGACGACGAGTACCACCGGTTGCGCGTTGGGGAAGCGACGCAGATGTCGCTGAGCCAGCAGCAGCGCGTGATGCAGGTTGGTGCCCTGCTCCATCCGTGGCTGCAACCCGGTCAGCTCCGCGATGTCGATCGAACGCGCATAGCGGCCGAAGGCGATCACATGCAGCTCGTCGCTGCGGAAGCGGGTGGAGATCAGGTGATTCAGCGCGATCGCCGTACGCTTCATCGGCGTCCAGCGACCCTCCATCTCCATCGAGAACGAGGTGTCGACGAGCAATACCACCGCGGCCTGCGTGCGGGCCTCGGTCTCGGCGACCTCCACGTCCCGGACGTCGATGTGCACACCCGGATGCGCCTCGGTGGTTGCCGCGCCCTCGGCTGCGCTGCGCAGCACGGCGTTGGAGATGGTGCGCGAGACGTCCCACGGATCGGTGTCGCCGTAGGCCCATTCCCGGGTGCCGCCCGACGGCTCCCCCAGCAATCCGCTGCTGCGTGTCTGCCGATCGCCACGGCCGCGCATCTGCTCGGCGATGTCACGGAAGATCGACTGCCCGAGCTGCCGCATCGCCTTGGGACTCAACCGGAGTTGGCCGTCGGCAGTGCGGTCGAAGAATCCTTCTTCGCGCAGCGCCTTCTCCAGCTCCGCCAGGGTGCGCGCGTCGATCCCGGCCTGCTCACCGAGCTGCCGCTCGAGGGCGTCGATGTCGATGTCGTCCATCTGTGCGCCGGCGTACTGCTGCGACAACTGCTCGGAGAGCGCCTCGAGCTCGGAGATGTCACGCAACGCCGCGGCACCCTCCCCCAGCCCCATCTGCTGATCGCCGGAGAACTCCTGGGCGTTGTCCCAGTCGAGCCCCGGGCGCGCCTGCCGCAACGCCGAATCCATCTGGGCGAGTTGGCCCATCAGATCCGGCGAACCGAACGCCTGTTGCGCCAGCTGGTCGAGCTCGGCACGCTGCTCGGGGGTCAGCGAGTTGTAGAACTGCTGCGCCGCCGCCGCCCGCTGTGCGAGTGAATCGATCAATTCCTCGGTGTTGCGCGGGTTCTCTGGGAACCGATCGCCGTGCTTGGCCATGAACTCGTCGAAGGCCTGCGAAGTATCTTCGCCCCGGTTGTGGGCGTCGAGTAACTCGTTGAGGTCTGAGAGCATCTCCGAGATCTGTTGGCGATCTTGGTCATTCGCGCCCTCGAGGGCCTCCTTCATACCGGCGAAACGCTGATCGAGCAGTTCGCGGCCGAGCAGGTCCTTGATCTTGTCGTAGTCCTGACGCGCCTGCGGACTCCGCCACTGATATTCGGACAGTTCTTCGACGGCCTGTGCGGTCGACGGTGGCAACGATCCGATCTGCATCTCGGCGAAACGCGCTTCGTCATCGAGGTCGCGCGCGAGTTGCTTACGCTCCTCGAGGACCGCATTGTCGAGCAGCTCGCGGATCTCGGCGAACGTACCGTCGAGATTGCGGTTCTTCAGCAGCTCCTGCCTGCGCCGGTTGACCTGCTCTCGCAGTTTGTCGAGGCCCGCCATGTCTTGCGACCCGCGCCGCAGGAACTCCCGCAGCGCACGCTGCGGACTGACGCCGCTCATCACGTCGTCGCCGATCTCGTCGAGCGCCTCGCGCAAATCCACCGGGGGCGCAAGCGGATCGGGCCCGCCGGTGTAACGCTGGTATCGGGACCGGTGAAACTTGTTGTGCACCATAGGGTTCTCCCGCCTGTGCCACTCAGCCGTAGATCGTCTGACCCGACTCGTCGGCTTCTTTGCCGATCCGCCGCGCCAAGAAAAGTCCTTCCAGGGCCAATTCGACCGCACTGGCTCGTTCTCCGTCGGAGTCGGCCTCGAGTCGCTCGGCGATCTCGGTGAGCACCCCCGATGTGGTCTCCGGCGACGGCAGCGACGCCAGGAAGTCGGCGGCGGTGACCCTATCGCCGGTGACGACCAGCTCGCCCGATTCCAGCGCCGACACCAGCGGCGCCATGTCGATGCCGCCGAGGTGTGCGCGCACCGTGTCGGCGACCGAACGGCGCATCAGATGCTCCAGGATCTCCAGTTCGCGTCCCTCTTCGCCGGACTCGAATTCGATCTTGCCGCGCAACACCTCGATCACCGACTCGAGGTCGACGACGCGCGCCACCGGCACCTGCTCGCCGGCGACGGCCGAACGGTGCAGGGCCGCCGCGGCGACCGTCTCGGCGCCGGCGATCGAAAAGCGCGCCGACACACCGGATCGCTGGTCGATCGACGGATGGTCACGGGCGTAGCGGGTGAACCGCGCAAGGATCTCGGTGATGAACGTGGGCACCGTCGCCGTGAGGTCGGCCTCCTGCTCGATCACCGCGATCTCGTCGTCGAGTTCGAGCGGATAGTGCGTGTGGATCTCCGCGCCGAACCGGTCTTTGAGCGGGGTGATGATGCGACCGCGGTTGGTGTAGTCCTCCGGGTTGGCACTTGCCATCACCAACACGTCCAGCGGCAACCGCAGCGTGTATCCGCGGACCTGGATGTCGCGCTCCTCCATCACATTGAGCATCGAGACCTGGATGCGTTCGGCCAGATCGGGCAGCTCGTTGATGGCCACGATGCCGCGATGGGCACGCGGGATGAGACCGAAATGGATGGTCTCGGGGTCGCCGAGGCTGCGGCCCTCGGCCACCTTCATCGGATCGATGTCGCCGACGAGATCGGCGACCGACGTGTCCGGGGTCGCCAGCTTCTCGCTGTAGCGCTCACTGCGATGGCGCCATTCGATCGGCAGGTCGTCGAGAAGGTTGGCGGCCTTGCGAATCGAGGCGGGTGTGATCGGCTCGTACGGATGCTCGCCGAGCTCCGAACCGGCGATCACCGGGGTCCACTCGTCGAGCAGACCGGTGAGGGTGCGCAGGATGCGGGTCTTGCCCTGGCCGCGCTCACCGAGCATCACGACGTCGTGTCCGGCCAGCAGAGCGCGCTCGAGCTGCGGAATCACCGTCGCCTCGAAGCCGACGATGCCCGGCCACGGGTCGGTGCCCGCGCGCAGCGCGGTGAGCAGGTTGTTGCGTATTTCGTCGCGCACGCTGCGCTGAACATGATCGCTTGCGCGTAGTTCACCGAGGGTGCGGGGAGAGGGATGTCGGGTTTCGGTGGTCGTAGAACCGCCGTTCGGGGCTTCGGTGTGGATGCCCCCGGTCGTGAAGTCTTCTGCCACCTCGTCCACGGTACGCCGCAGGTGATTGCGCGCGCCGGGTTCACCTCAGCCGGCGACGACGGGGCGGGGGTTGTCCGTCGAGCCGGGAGTGATGTGGTGGCGGCCGGAGCGGCCGCCGGGCCTGCCCGTGGGCGTGGTACCACGGTTGGTCGACCGGCCGCTGGTGTGCGCGGCCGGGGCCGGCTGGGTGGTCGTCGGCTGGGTGGTCGTCGGCTGGGTGGTCGTCGGCTGGGTGGTCGTCGGCTGGGGCGATGGTGCCACGCCGAGGTCGTAGACGGTGTAGTCGCCGATCGTGGTGCCGTGGAAGTTCGCCTGCACCCATTGCTGGATCTGGGTGGTCACCGAACTGCGGCCACCCCCGAATCCGTGTGCTGCGAACATCTCGGCAACGGCGGCGTCGGCACCCGCACCGCCGGATGCACCACGGCCGCCGCCTGCGCCGTCGGATGCCAGGTAGTAGCCGACGTCCTTGTCGGCGACGTACTTCTGGAACTGCGCGAGGCTGGGCGCGGGATCGCCCGAGAAACCGCCGATACCCATCACCGGAACCCGCGCGGCGAGTTCGACGCCCGATGCGGTGGCGGTACGCGAGACCGCCGCCGCCCAGCGGGCGTGGCTGCCCTGCAGCATCGACTCGAGTTGTGCGGGCACTCTGGTGGCCCCACCGCCGAACCCGCTGCCGCCCATTCCGCCGGCCCCGACGCCGCCCGCGCGGCTTGCGCCGGCGGTGCTCGCGATGTGACCGGTCGGCGATCCCCGGTCGGGCAGGACCGAAGGGCTGCCGCCGGTGTGTGCGACGGTGTCGCCGGTGATCGCGTACGCCGCGGGCGCGGCGAAGACACCGATGAAGCCCAGGATTCCCGCCGCAACTGCCACCCGGCGCCCGAACCTGCCCGGCACGAGGACGAGCACGGCGGCCACGACGGCGGTGCCGAGCACCACCCAGCGCAGCCACGGCTGCCAGCCCGGCTGGCGATCGAGCAACACAAAGGACCAGATGCCCGCCGCGGCGATCATCGCGGCCAATCCGCCGCGCGCCGTGTACCGCCGCCACGACACCAGATCCTCACGTGCACACCAGGATTGATAGACCCCCAGGCCGACGAGCCCGGCGATCGGCGGCGCGATCGCGAGCGAATAGTACGGATGTGCCGTTCCACCCATGTAGGACAGCAGCAATCCGTCGACGAGCAGCCAGAGACCGAACAGGACCGCCCCCGCACGTACGAGGTCGGTGCGCGGACGCCGGCCACGCAAGGCGAGGAGGACGATGAGTGCGACCAGTGCGGTCGGCAGCAGAAACGAGATCTCGCCGCCGAATTCGCCGGTGAACAACCGCGTGATGCCCGGCCCCGATCCGAACATCCCGCCGAAGCCACGTCCGCCACCACCATGGCCGCCGAATCGGTCTGCGACGGACGGGTTTTCGCGCATGAAGTCCGTCATCGCGCTCGAACCGCCGTGCGCGCCGGCACCGCCGCTGCGGCCCTGCACCCGGTCGAGCCCGTTGTAGCCGATCACCAGATTCATGAAGTTGTTGTCGGTCGACCCGGCGAGGTACGGCCGCGACGACGCGGGCCACAGCAGCGTCAGGACGACATACCATCCGGCCGAGACGGCAAGGGCGACTGCGGCGACGAGCAGATGGCCGACGCGACGCCAGAACGGCACGGGTGCGGCGAGGAGGTAGACGACGCCGAGCGCCGGGAGCACCATCAGGCCTTCGAGCATCTTCGCCAGGAACGCGAATCCGAGTGCCACCCCGGCCAGCGCCAGCCACCGCATCGAACCGCGGGCGGTGGCGCGCATGGTGCAGTACGCGGCGGCAGTCATCAGCAGGACCATCGCCGCGTCGGGGTTGTTGAACCGGAACATCATGGCGGCAACCGGCGTCACCGCGAGCGCGAACCCGGCGAGCAGCCCGGCCGGACGCCCACCGATACGGGCGACCATCGCATACATCAGTGCCACCGCGGCGACGCCCATCAGGGCTTCGGGGATCAGCATGGCAGCCGAGGAGTATCCGAAGATCTGGCCGGACAGGCCCATCACCCACTGCGACACCGGTGGCTTGTCGACGGTGATGAAGTTGGCCGGGTCCACCGAACCGAAGAGCAGCGCCTCCCAGTTGCGTGAACCCGCCCACGCTGCGCCGGCGTAGAAGGTGTTTCCGTCGCCGTTGATGGTGATGTTCCACAGGTAGAGCACCGCGGTGGTGACGAGCAGGGCGGCGAGCAGCGCCCGGTCCCGGCCGGTTGCGGGCGGCAGGGCCGCATCGCTCGGGATCGTCTCGTCGACGCGGCGGGGTGAGTGGGCAGCGGTCTCGGCGGTGTCGAACGTTGCGACGTCGGGTCGGGTTGCGGTCACGGTGACGATGGTCCGCCGGGTCCACTGGCTTTCCGGTGTGCGCCACCTGCGAGCTTGCTGTGAGCACCGGGGACCGGGCCACACAGAATCGGCCACACGGAATCGGTCACACGGAATCTCTCAGATGGTGGCGGTCGGCGCCCACGCCGGGTCGCGGCCGATGAAGCCGATCAGTGCGGTGACGGGGTCGGCGTCCGCGGGCACCGGCACCGCGGGGCCGTACTGTCCGGAGCTACGGAGTACCTCCTCCATCCCCCGCATACCGGCATGGAGTTGCGCGGCGAATTCGGGGTCGAGGTGTGCGTCGCGGCCGGCCGCGGCAGAGAGATCCCAGGTGTGCATGAACACATCGGCGGTGTAGAACATGTCGATTGCGTCGGCCAGGCGGAATTCGCCGATCATGGGATGGGTGAACGCCTCGCCCGCTGCGGGCCCGTCGAGCAGCGTCGCGATGTCGCGTCGGCGGGCATCCCATGCGGCCGCCGGATCGTCGGCGACATCGGGTACGCCCGGCAGGTGTACGCCGCCGGCGGAGAGAAATCCCGGGAACCAGTCGATGAGATGGGAGACCACGTCGCGGGCCACCCATCCGGCCACCGGCGTCGGAGCGTCCCAATCATCGACTGCGGCAATCTGTTCGGCGAATCCCTCAGCGATCACGGCATGTCGCTGCGCCGGGGGCATCTCGGCGAGGGGCGCGCTCACAGCTCTCCCGCGGCGAGCATGCGGTCGAGTGCGGCATAGCCTTCGGCGACACCGGCTTCCATGCCCGATGCGAGCCAGCCATCGCGCGCCTGGAAGCTGTCACACAGCGATTGGGCGCGCAGCCGCGTGGTGCCGTCGCCGAGGTCGTCGAACCACAGTGTCTCCAGCGACACCTCGTCGGGCATGCCCTCGAAGGTGAAGGTCTGCACGATCTTGTCGTCGGCGACGGTGTGGAAGCAGCCGCGGAAGCCGTACTCCTGCCCATCGTGTTCGGAGACGTAGCGCCAGCTGCCGCCGTTACGGACGTCCCACTCGATGATGCGGCTGGTGATGGTGTCCGGCCCGACCCAGCGCACGAACAGTTCGGGGTCGGTGTGGGCGCGCATCAGCTGGGACACACTGCCACGGAAGTCGCGGGTGATGCGGATGATCGGCACCTTTGCGTCGGCTTCGATCGTGGCCTCTGGATAACGGGGCTGGGTGGTGGTCATGATGCCTGTCCTCTTCTCTCGGGTCGGTCGGTCTCGGCCGGGTTGTCGTTCATCTCCACCAGCAGTGCGTCGAGGCGCCGGTAACGCTCCTCGGCCCGTCGGCGGTATCGCTCGATCCATGCGGTCATGAGGTCGAACACCTCCGCTTCCAGATGGACCGGACGCGTCTGCGCCTCCCGTGTTTTCGTCACCAATCCGGCGTCCTCGAGGACCTTGAGGTGTTTGGACACCGCCTGGACGCTCACGTCGTACGGTTCGGCGAGCGCAGTGACCGTCGCATCGGAAACGGCCAGTCGCGCAACAAGGTCGCGTCGAGTCGGATCTGCCAGTGCGGCAAAGACCTTCGACAACTCGTCGTCGGCCATCGGTTCCTCACTCCATGTCTTCGGCTTGTGGTCGGTCTTCAACCGATTGGTTTAATACGAGGGTGAGCGCCGACCGCAGCTTTGTCAACCCTCGGTTGAATGCGACGTAGTTGAACGACGTAGTTGAATACGGTGCGCGGTGCAGCTGACGACGTCAGCGTGGGTGGGTGACGATGGTCTGCCCGGTGTCGCGGTGACGCCAGGTGACGGTGCGGTCGATGTTCAACGTGGGCCGCCAGATCCCGAGGTGCTTGCGTTG
>NZ_JBNCLY010000024.1:0-63019 GCF_049844915.1 Gordonia sp. DT30
AGATCCGTCGCCGACATCGACCCCACCACACGCACATCAGCCTCAGCATCGACAAACGAGAACATCGACACCTCCCCTGAAGCCGACCGGCGAAAACCTGATGACCACAGACTATCGGCACCCACCGACAAAACCGGCCCGCACCAGCCGCCCCGACGGATCGGTCAGACATCGGTCGCGGTTTCCGAGAGTAATGTCTACCGATTGCACCGGGACACTGGAGATCCCAGACGGACGGCATCGACCCGGCCGCTACCGCCGAGCCCTCGCCGCCGCGGCCGTCACACCCGCGGCTGCCAGGCCCACGCCGGCGAGCACGCGGCCGCGGTGCATCGTCGCCCAGGTCTGGGGGCTGAAGTGCAGGGACCGGTCGTCGAAGTCGCCGTGCGCACCGTGGTCGCCCGCCACCGGCTCGTACAGGTTGTCCGCGAATTGGGGGTTCGGGTCGGAGTCGGTTTGCTGCGCAGAGAATCCCGTACGCCCGAGGTAGCGGTCGAGCAGACCTGCGACGACCCGGTTACCCAAGATGGTGCCAACTGTGCTCTCCCCCACCCACATCCGTGGGCGCGGGTGCTCGGCCGCGTACACCACGGCCCGCGCGGCGACCTCCGGCTGATAGATGGGCGGCACCGGTTGCGGGTGTTGTGGCAACTTCGAGCGGACCCAGCTGAACTGCAAGGTGTTCATCGCCGGCATATGCACCATGCATATCTTGACCCGGCTGTGGTCGTGGAGCAGCTCGGTCAGCACGCTCTCGTGAAAGCCGACCACCGCGTGTTTGGAACCGCAGTACGCCGACTGCAGGGGAATGCCCCGGTAGGCCAGCGCCGATCCCACCGAGACGACGACGCCGCGGTCTCGCGGCTTCATGCGCCGCAGCGCCGCGCGGGTGCCGTTGACCTGCCCGAAGTAGGTGGTCTGCGTGGCGCGCGTGAAGTCCGCCGGCGACACCTCGAGGAACGGCGCGAAGATGCCACCCATCGCGTTGTTGATCCACACCGTGATGGGGCCGAGGATCCGTTCGATCTGTTCGGCCGCGGCGTCGACCTGCTCGTTCTCACCGACGTCGCAGACAATTCCCATACCTCGGCGGCCGGCGCGGCGAACATCGTCGACCGCCCCCACCAGCCCGTCGTGCCCTCGTGCAAGAACCGCCACGTCATAGCCGGCGTCGGCGAAGCCGCGGGTGATCGCTCGGCCGAGGCCGGCCGAACCACCGGTGACGACGGCGATGCCCCTGCTCGATGGGGCGGCAGTTGTCTCCGCGATGGCCTCGGCAGCGAACTGTGTCATGGCACCCTCCACGTCGAACACGCGGCCGCGAACGTCGAGGCCGTTGGGTTCGACTACCCAGGAAGCGCGCACCTGAATCGTCGGGTGCACCACCGACCTACTGGGCGACCACCGACTTACTGGGCACTCACCGACTTACTGGGCCGGCCCGATCGGCTCGTCGCCGCGCAGGGTGATGCGGTGCATGACGCGGCGGTTGTCGCCGTAGTCGCGGTTGGCGTAATGCAAGGTGTTGCGGTTGTCCCACAGCACCAGGTCACCCAGACGCCAGCGATGCCGCACGATGTGCTCGGGCTTGGTGAGGTGTGCGTAGAGCAGATCCAGGATTCCGCGGCTCTCCGCGTCGGAGACGCCGTCGATGTGGGAGGTGAAGCCCGGGTTGACGAACAGCGACTTGCGGCCTGTCTCCGGATGCACCCGCACGACCGGATGGCTCACCGGCGGGAGTTCGGTGACTTCTTTTCCGTCCCAAAGGTTTCCGTGACCACCGCGGCGCTGCTTGAGGTAGTAGCCGAATTCGCGGCTGCCGTCGTGGACGGCGGTCAGCTTCTCGACGAGTTCTCGTACCGGCGCCGACAGCGATGCGTAGGCGAGTTCGGCGTCGGCCCAGTTGGTGTCACCGCCGTTGCGGGGCAACACAATCGGACGCAGGATCGAGCCCATCGGAGGGCGCGGCATAAAGGTGACGTCGGTGTGCCAGACGTCGGCGAAACCGTTGTCGGTGCTGTCGAGCGAGTAGACCTCGGCGGGTACGTCGCCACTGTTCCACACGGGGTGTCCGGCGGTCACATCGCCGAGGCGGCGGCCGAATTCGATGTGCGCGGCGTCGTCGAGGTTCTGGCCGCGCAGCACGATCACCTTGTAATCGATCAGGGCCGCGCGGATGGCGCGGACCTCGTCATCGGTCGCCGCGGCGACGTCGACGCCACGAATCTCGGCACCGAAATTCGGCCCGAACTCGTCGATGTCGAATTCGACGCCGGAGGCGACGGTCCCGGCGGGGATCGCCGAGACGGCGGTGTGCTCAGACGGGTCAGTCTGCTCAGAGGTGGTGGTGCCGTGGGTGGAGATGGTCATCGGTGTTCCTACTCGGATCGTGGTGAAGGGTGCGGGTTCCGAGGGTCACCGGCGGCGAACCGTGATGCGAACCGTCCGAGAAGCTCAGCGACCGGCCGGCGAGGTCACTCCGGCGGGGTCGTGCTGCGGCGGTTGCGGTCATCACTCCTGTGTAGTCGCCGCCCGACGACTCACCCAGGGTTTTCCGCACCGTGAGTTGAAGGCCCGATGGGTTGCGGCAAAGGATGCGAGGAGCGTCGTCGGGGGGGTTACGACGCCAAGTCTGCGGGAGACGCGCCGACCGCCGCCGCTTTCACCGCCGAGGCGATCTGGCTACGGAGGACGGTGAACTCGGGCGAGTCGCGCACCTCCTCCGGACCGATCCCGGTCCTCGGTATCGGGGAGGTGATGTCGAGGGCGACCCGGCCAGGCCGTGCGGTGAGCACGACGATGCGCGATCCCAGAAATGCCGCCTCGTCGGCGCTGTGGGTGACGAAGACGTTGGTCCGGCCCAGTTCCGTGCTCACCGAACGCAGATCTTCCTGCAATGTCTCGCGGGTGAGCGCGTCGAGGGCGGCGAACGGCTCGTCGAGCAACAGCAACGACGACTCCCCGGCCAGGGCGCGGGCGATGGCCACCCGCTGCTGCTGTCCGCCGGAGATCTCCCAGATGCGGCGCTTGGCGACGTCGCCGAGCCCCACCCGGCGCAGCAAGGCATCCCGTCGCGCGGGCCGCTCGCCCTTGGGCACGCCGGCGTACTTCAGCGCCAGATCCACGTTCCCGCCGACGGTGCGCCACGGGAACAGGCGGGGCTGCTGGAACACCACCCCGGAGCTTCGCCCGGGGATCGGTTCGTGACCGGCCACCGCGACCTGACCGGCGCTCGGTGACTCGAATCCGGCGATCAGCCGCAGCAGGGTGGACTTGCCGCATCCGGACGCGCCGACCAGAACGAGGAACTCACCCGGCTCGACCTCGAGATCGACGGGTCCGACTGCCGTGATTCGGTCGGCCTTGGACCCGTAGGTCTGCACCACGCCGGCCAGCAAGATCGCCGCCGTCGACGCCGGGCGCCCGGCACCCGGGTCCAAGTCGACGCCCGAATCCCCGTCTACGCCCGACTCACTGTGCGGTGAGGACACCGGGCAGTCCCTTCGTGTAGACGGCCTGCTGGAAGGTCGAGGGCGGCGGCGCGCTCGGGATCTGCTGCTGCTCGGCGAGGAACACCGCTGCGCTGTGCAGGTTCTCGGCGACGTTGCCCGGCTGCCCGTCGGTGCCCAGCCAGGTGGGTGAGCTGATCTCGGCAGCGGTCAGGTAGGTGCCCTGCCGGAGCTGGTTGGCGGCATCCTCCGGTGTCGTACCGAGCTGCGCGGCAACGGCTTTCGCGGCGGCCTGCGGGTCGTCGTGAATCAGTGCGAGGGCCCGCGCCTGCGCCTTGCGCCAGGTGTCGACGACGGTGGGGTTGTCCTTGGCGAACTGCGTCGAGACCACGCCGAGGTCGAGTGTCGGCTTACCGGCGGTGGCGAGCTGGCGGCTTGCGATCAACGTCTTGCCGTCCTTGCGCAGTTGGTCGAGAGTCGGCAGCCAGGTGTAGACGGCGTCGACGTCACCGCGCTGCCATGCGGCCAGCGACGCCTGCGGCTGCAGGTCGACGATGTCGACGTCCTTGGGATCGACATGCGCCTGCGCGAGCGCGGCGAGCAGGCTGTAGTGAGCCGTCGACGCGAATGCGGTGGCCACGCGCTTGCCCCGCAGGTCGGCGACCGTGTTGATCCCGGTGCCGTTGCGGGCGACGAGGGCCTCGTTGTCACCGGCGACGTCGAGGACGAACGCCACCTGATACGGAATGTTCAGCGGCGCCGAGAGACCGCGCGCGACCGGGCTGGAGCCGATGGCACCGAAGTCGATCTGCTTGGCGATGAACGCGGTGTTGATATCGGCGCCCGAATCGAACTTGGTCCACTTGATGTTGTAGTTCGGCAGCGCGTCCTCGAGCCACCGATTGTTCTTCACGATCAGGTCACCACTCGGAAATGACTGGTAGGCAAGGCGAATGGTCGGCTTGCTCGAATCCTGTCCGGACCGATCGACCGAGCAGCCGGCCATCATGAGCACTGCCGGGATGAGGGCGGCGAGCAGGACCAGCAGTGCCCGCACCGGTCTGTGGTGACGAGAGGGTCTGCGATTGCGAGGGGATGTCATGGGATTTCAGGCCTTTCCACGCCACGGCACCGTACGGTGCTCGATGATCCGCAGGATCCCGTCGATGATCAGACCGGAGATGCCGATCAGCGCGATTCCGACGAGTACCACGGGAGTGTTGTTGTAATTGCTTGCATCCTTGACGACACCGCCGATTCCGGGGATGCCGTTGAAAAGTTCGGCTGCCACCACCGACGAGTAGGCGATACCTACCGAAAGCCGGATACCGGTGAAGGTTTCGGGCAACGCCGCCGGGATCACGACGTCGCGCAGCACATCTACGCGGCCGGCACCGAGCGCGCGGGCGGCCTCGACGAGCGCGACGGGGGCGGCCCCGACCGCGGCGGTGGTGGCCACCGCAGCCGGCGGAAGCGCCGCAAGCGCCAGCAGCGTGATCTTCGGCGCCTCGTCGATTCCCAGCCAGATCACCAGCAGGAAGAAGTACGCCAGCGGCGGCAGGGCGCGCAGGAACGTCAGCCACGGCTCGAGCACTCGCCGTACCGACGGGATCGACCCCATCACCAGACCCAGGACCACGCCGGCCGCGACTCCGAGGACCACACCGACGAGTACCCGGCGCAACGTCATGTACAGGTGTTCCCACCAGTAGTAGCCCGCATACCCGATGACGCCGTCGTGGGTGGTCGACATGCCCACGAAGGCTTTCCACACCGTGCCGAGTCGCGGGACGAACACCTCGCTCCACACGCCGCTGACCGCCGCCAGCTGCCAGAGCCCGAGGAAGACGATCAGCGACAGCAGCGGCAGACCCACCTGCAGACCCAGAGTCCGCAGCCGCGATCTGCCGGCGGCCTTCGCAGTGCCGGGGTCACCCTCCTGCTCGGGGGCGGAGGTGATGTCGACGAACAATGTCACCGGGAGTTTGTAGCGATCCAGACATCGATCACGCCACAGTTATCCTCACCGTGAAACAAAGTGCGCCCAGTTCTTGCGGAACATCAGCCCCGTATGCCGAGCCACACCGCCAGCCCCAGCCCGGCGATGCCGACCGCGATCCGCAGCGGACCCGCGGGCAGACGTTTGACGACGGGCGGGCCGCACCAGCCGCCGGCGAGGCAGCCGAGGGTCATCGCGATCGCGGCCATCCAGTGCACCGGCCCGAAGATGGCGAACCCGATCGCGGCCACCAGGTTCGCGATACCGAGGAACAACGATTTCGACAGCGTTGCCCGCCACAGTGGTTCGCTGGTGAAGACCAGCGCCAATGCCAGCATCATGATGCCGGCGCCGGCTCCGAAGTAGCCGCCGTAGATCGAGATGATGCCCAGGCCGACATACCAGATCCATGGCTTGTCAACATGTTTGGACGCGAGGTCGCGCAGCCGCGGCTGGGCGAGCAGTGCAACCGACGCGATCACCACGAGGTAGGGCACCGTCGCCTTGAAGCTGTCGGGTGGCGCGACGAGCAGGATGACGGCACCGACGATGCCGCCGATGAGCGCGGCCACCCCGCCCTTGGCGAGTCGCCTGCGGTCACCGTCGAGCAGGATGCGCCCGGACTGACCGACGCTGCCGACGCCGACCGACACCAGCGCAACGGTATTGGTGACGTTCGCCGCGATCGGACTCAACCCGACGGCAAGCAACGCCGGATAGGTCACGATCGAGGCCATACCGGTGATGTAGCCGATGAGGCCGCCACCGAATCCCGCGACGATGAGCAGAAAGAATTCGAGGACACTCATCGGCCCGCGCGCCCACTCGGCGGGCCGGCGGTCGCGGTGTCAGTGCGCGAAATGCCGCGCACCGGTGAGGTAAAGGGTGATGCCTGCCTCGTTGGCGGCCTCGATGACCTCGTTGTCACGGATGGATCCACCGGGCTGCACGACGGCGCTCACACCGCCGGCGATGAGGACCTGCAAACCGTCGGAGAACGGGAAGTACGCATCGGAGGCCCCCACGCTCCCGCCGGCCCGCTCGCCGGCCCGCTGCACGGCGAGGCGAGCCGAGTCGACCCGATTGACCTGTCCCATCCCGACACCCACGGATGCCCCGTCCTTGGCGAGCAGGATGGCATTGGATTTCACCGAACGGCAAGCACGCCAGGCGAATTCGAGGTCTGCGAGGGTGTCGGCGTCAGCGGGTGCGCCGGCGGCGAGAGTCCAGGCGCTCGGGGTGTCGCCGGCGGCGTCGATGATGTCGCGGTCCTGCATCAGCAATCCCCCGGTGATGGGGCGGGTCTCGATGCC
Source organism: Gordonia sp. DT30 (assembly GCF_049844915.1). NCBI lineage: Bacteria > Bacillati > Actinomycetota > Actinomycetes > Mycobacteriales > Gordoniaceae > Gordonia > Gordonia sp. DT30. The sequence goes on from NZ_JBNCLY010000024.1 coordinate 6,762, forward strand.
GCCGCGCACCGGCGGCACCGCACGCAGGATGCGGATGTTCTTCTTGCGCTGCAGCACCGGCAGTGCGCCGTCGGCGAAGCCGGGCGCGATGAGTACCTCGGTGAAGATCTCGGCGACCTGCTCGGCCATCTCGACGGTGATCACCCGATTGGCCGCGATCACGCCACCGTAGGCGCTGACCGGGTCGCACGCATGGGCTTTGCGATGGGCCTCGCCGATATCGGCGCCGACGGCAATACCACAAGGGTTGGCGTGCTTGATGATTGCGACGGCGGGCTCGTCGAAGTCGTGTGCGCTGCGCCACGCGGCGTCGGAGTCGGTGTAGTTGTTGTAGCTCATCTCCTTGCCGTGCAACTGCTCTGCCGACGCGAGACCTTCGGGACTCGACGCCGACAAGTACAGCGCCGCAGCCTGATGCGGATTCTCGCCGTAACGCAGGACCGACGAGCGGCGCCACGTCGCGCCCGCCCATTCGGGGAACTCGGTGCCCGTGGGCTCGTGCTCACCCTCGGCGATCGAAGCCGGCGGCGCCACCACGCTCGACATCCACGATGCCACGGCCACATCATAATCGGCAGTGTGCCGGAAAGCCTTGGCTGCCAACTGCTGTCGTTGCGACAGATCGAATCCGCCGGCCGCCACGGCAGCGATGACCGCCTCGTAGTCGTCCGGGTCGACCACGACGGCCACACTCGGATGGTTCTTGGCCGCACCGCGAACCATCGACGGACCGCCGATGTCGATCTGCTCGATGCACTCGTCCGGGGCGGCGCCCGACGCGACGGTCTCGGTGAACGGATAGAGATTGACGATGACGAGGTCGAAGGCCGCAACACCCAACTCGGTCAGCTGGTCGACGTGCGAGGCCTTGCGGGTGTCGGCGAGGATGCCTGCGTGCACCTTCGGGTGCAGGGTCTTCACCCGCCCGTCGAGGCATTCCGGGAAGCCGGTCAGCTCCGACACCTCGATCACCGGAACGCCTTGTGCGGCGATGGTCTTGGCTGTCGATCCGGTCGACACGATCTCGACCCCGGCCCCGTCGAGTGCAATGGCCAGCTCCGCGAGTCCGTTCTTGTCGTAGACGCTGATCAGGGCCCGGCGGATGGGGCGGCGGGAGGCGGCGGTGCTCGGTGCGTTCACGGAATGTGGGCCTTTCGTCCGTCGATGACAACTCCTCGGGTGACGAGATCCGTCACCACGTCGGCGAGCAGCACACGCTCCACCGATTTGATGCGTTCGTGCAGTGTGTCCTCGGTGTCGCCGTCCTCGACGACGACGGGAATCTGGGCGAGGACCGGTCCGGTGTCGACGCCCGCGTCGACGAGATGCACCGTCGTCCCGGTCACCTTGACGCCGTAGGCGATCGCCTCGGCGACCCCATGCGCGCCGGCAAACGCCGGCAGCAACGCGGGATGCGAATTGACGATCCGGCCACCGAATCGTCGAAGAAATTGCGGGCCAAGAATTTTCATGAATCCGGCGGTGACGATCCATGCTGGTTCGACCGCAGCCACCTGCTCGCTCAGCGCGGCATCCCACGCGGCGCGGTCGGCGTATCCGCCGATCGTGCACACGATCAGCGGAATGCCCTCGCGGCTCGCGATCTCGGCCGCCCGGCAGTCACGGTCGACGACGACCGCGGCGACGGTGAACGGTGCGTCGGGCGCGGCGGCGCGGGCGAGCAGCGCCTCGAGCAGTGAACCGGTCCCCGAGGCCATCACCACGATCGCCGCACGACCTGCGGTCGAGGCGTCGGGGGCAGCGGCAGTCACACGTGCGAGCCTAGTTGGCGGGCTCGGCGCCGACCTCGTCGGGGCCGCGGTCAGTGATTCGCCCGGGACCCAGATCCGGGGTCGGCGAATGACCAAGTGCCCTCGTCGACGTCGTCCGGATCGACCCGCGCCGCCGGCGCCCGGCGCCGCGTCGTGCCGTGCCGCTCCTCGGTGGCCGGTTCGACGGCATCGCCATCGGACGCGGCAACGAGATCGGGTTCATCGAGATCGTCATCGCCGTACTCGTACTCGCCGTCGGCCTCGAGATCCTCGAGGTCGCCGTCGTCCTCGAGGTCGTCGAGGTCGGCGGCGAGATGATCATCGTCGTTGGCGGCGTCTGACTCGACCTCGACGTCCAAGCCGGTCTCGTACTCGGCGTCGAAGTCGGTCTCGTTCTCGGCGTCGAGCCAGTCGTCGGCGGTGCGTGCGGTATCAGCTCGCCGGGAACCGGATGTGCGGGTCCGCATCGACGGGAGGAAGTGCTGGACCAGCCACACCGCAAGTCCCAGCGCCGCAATCCACCCGAGCGTGAACACACCCGCAGTGACCAGCGTGATCCCGGTGGTGCCGATCTCGCCGAGCGTTCCCCCGGCCAGCCAGCCGAAGATCACCATGGTGGTGGCAGCAACCGCCGCGGCCATCCCGATCGAACGCGCGTAGTTGAGGGGGTCGGCGGTACGGCACCGCCAGGCCACCCATCCCGCGATCAGTGCGGGCACGAGCAGACCCCACGCCGCCCACCAGACGGAGTGGGCCGGGAGGACGGCAAGTGCCGGTAGCGGTGGCACCGGAGCTCCGCGCACGGCGAACAGATCTGCCGACGCCGGTCCGACGTGTACTTCGGAACCGACGAGTACGGCGGCCGCGCCGACCATCAGGTTGGGCAGGTAGAGGATCGAGAGCAGCGTCAGTCCCAGGTAGCCGTCGAAGTCGTATCCGCCGGCGACGAGGTCGCCGAGCGCGTCGAACCGCAGGATGAGCCGGAGCAGAATCAGCAGTCCGCCCGCGGCGACAAGCCCCAGCACCGCGACGAATCCGTAGCGGATGCCGCGCCGATCGGTGACGCTCAGTCGTGACGCCAGCAGTTCGGACCGACCGATCACCACACCGGCCGCGGCGGCCAGGCCCTGGACGACAAAGGTGAGGCCGAATGCAGCCAGCGCGTTGGGGCTCTGGATCGGCAAGACCGATGAGCCGTCCATCACCACGGCCAGCGCGATGGCGGTGACCAGTAGGGCACCGGCGATCGCCGAGCACACGACTGCCACGAACTCCGAGATCGTGTGCCGCGCTCGGCAACTCGACGCCACCACGGCTGCGGTACCGCCGGCCACCAGCAGGGTCGGCAACATCGGCAGGACGCCGATGGTGACGCCTGCGACGGTGATCGGCACCTGGTTGATCGCGAGCCAGCACGCGGCGACGGCGCTTGCGACTCCGGAGAGCCCACTGCCGGCCATGAGCAGGACCGCCAAGACGACCACCAGCGCGAGGACGACCGTGACCACGGGTACGGCGAACGCGACGAGGATCAGTTCGCGCGGACCGCGTTCGGGCCGCTCATGATGGGCACGACGGGCCTGCCGAGCGTCGCGAAGTCTGGTCGCGAGGTTGTCGGTGGAGGCAACGGTTCTCAACGTGGGCATTGGTTCGAGCGTGGCACGTGGGGTCCCTGAGGTGTAGGAGACGCGCCGCAGCCGCCCGCAGAAAGTACCCGAAACCACATGGCCGGTGCGACCTCCTCAACGAGGTCGCACCGGCCATGGGTCAGCAGTGTGTGGCGGTTCAGCCGTTGGCCTGCGGCGGCTCCGGCTTCTGGAAGATCGACGTGGCATTCTCCGAACCGGACACCGGCTCGGAACCCGGCGAACCCGACTGCGGATTCGCCGAGGCGCCCGGGGTGGACGGCGACGACGGCGCGGCATGCGCACCCTGGCCGTATCCCGTGTAGGCCGACGGCTCGTAGGTCGGCGGCTGGTAGGTCGGCGCGGCGCCGGACGGCTGGACACCGGCCGACGACTGCGCGCCGGGCTGCGACGTGGCGGCCGGGTAGGCGGTGGTCGCCTGGGTGGCACCCGGGAACGCCGAGGTCGCCTGCGGCTGCGAGACCGCGCCCTGCGGCTGCGACACCGCGCCCTGCGCCGCCGAACCGTAGCCGTATGCCGACTGGTCGGCAGCAGAGCCGTAGGCCGACGACTGGTCGGCAGAAGTGGTGTCGGTGTCGGCCTTCGACGTCGACGCCGGGCTCTGCGCGGTCTTGACGAGGCCGAGGTCGATGACCAGCCACGCCACGGCGATCAGGAAGATCAGAATCGAGAGGACCAAAAGGATGATGGCACCCGCGCCGTGCCCGACCGAATAGTTCGACGAGGAGGGCGTCTCGAACCCGGCATAGCTGACGATGGTGACCAGCACCCCCGCAGTTGCCCCGGCGGCGACGAGCGGCGCCACCCGGTAGGACTTGATCAGACCGGTGAAAGCGATGAAGCCGGTGGCCACCACAAGGACGTAGGCCCCGACGAACTCGGTCTGGAAAAGTCGCTGCGAAGTCGCGACGGCGCTCGGCCCGCTGATCGTCCAGCCGGCCGCGAATCCACAGAAGAGCAGGACGACGCCGAGGAAACCGATGGTGGCGGCGAGGACGGGCGCCACGATCGGCGGCAGCTCGAACGGCTGTGCGGGAGCTGCGGGGGCCCCGTAACCCTGCTGGCCGTAGCCCTGCTGGCCGTAGCCCTGCTGGCCGTAGCCCTGCTGCCCATAACCTTGCTGGCCGTACTCCTGCTGGCCGTAGCCTTGCTGGCCATAGCCCTGCTGACCGTAATCCTGCTGACCGTAGCCCTGCTGGGCAGCGCCTTGGTCCGGCTGACCGTAACCCTGCCCGTAGGACTGCGCAGAGCCCTGCTGGGCCGGCTCCTGCTGGGCCGGATCCTGCTGGCCGTAGCCCTGCCCGTAGGAGGGTTGCTGCCCGTATCCCTGCTGCCCGTATCCCTGCGGTGAGGACGTCTGCCCTGGCTGCGGATATCCCGCGGCCGGCTGACCGTAGGGCTGTCCCGGCTCGGGCTGCTGCCCGTAGCCGGAACTTCCTGGCTGGTAGGTCATGAGATTCTCCTGCCGATTACGTGTAGGTCGCTGGTCCCCGGGCGCGCACACAATTGCTCACACCCCCGAGCACACTCCGGGACCACGCTAATACATTGCGCGATCCAGCCACAGGGGTCGGTGTATTCGGCTGTGTACCCGGCAGCCACGGAGCCGGGCGCGCGTCATCCGGCTGAACGACGCACACAGCGCGCTCACCAGGTGTGTGCCGCACCTTGTTTCTCGTACCAGGTGATCAGCGCGGGGTCGTCGACCGAACGCGGGTCGATGTCGACGGGCCGGCCGGCCAGGACCGAGGTGACCGGCACCTCGAGCTTCTTACCGGTCCGGGTGTGCGGGATGCCGGGGGCCTCGACGAGTTCGTCGGGAACGTGCCGGGGCGACAGTCGCGCGCGGATCTGCGCGACCACCCGCCGGCGTAGGTCGTCGTCGAGTACGGCCCCGGGGACGAGCGTGACGAACAACGGCATCCAGTAGGCACCGGCGGGCCCGTCGACGCCGAGAACGAACGCCTCGGCGATGTCGTCGATGCTCTCGACGACCTCGTAGATGTCGGCCGATCCCATCCGGATTCCGTGCCGGTTCAGGGTTGCGTCGCTGCGGCCGTGGATGATCAGCGATCCGCGGTCGGTGACGGTCACCCAGTCTCCGTGCCGCCAGACGGGCGCGGTCGGGCCGACCCCGCTCCACTCATGTTCGAAATACGCGGCACGGTAACGAGACCCGTCGGGATCGCGCCAGAATTCCACGGGCATCGACGGCATCGGCGCGGTGATCACCATCTCCCCCACCTCCTCGGTCAGCGGCGTACCGTCGGGCGCCCAACTTTCCAGCGCCACACCGAGATAGCGAACCGACAACTCACCCGGCACCACCTCGACGCCCACCGAGCCACCGGCGAACGCCGACACCACGTCGGTACCACCACTGATCGAGGACACCGGGAGCCCGTGCGCCACATTGCTTTCGATCCAGTCGAACAGGTCACCGGCCAAGGCCGAGCCGGTACTGCCGATGGTGCGCAACGCCGAGAGACCGTGATCACGGCCAGGGGTCAGTTCGACCTTGCGTGAGGCCTGCAACTGCCCGGGGCTGGTGCCGAAGTAGGTCACCCGCTCGTCGGCGACGATCTGCCACAACCGATCCGCGTCCGGATACAGCGGGGAGCCGCTGTAGCAGACGATCGTCGAGCCGCACAGCAATCCGGCGACCTGGAAGTTCCACATCATCCAGCTCAGCGCCGTCTGCCAGAAGAACACGTCGGCGTCGCCGAGGTCTGCATGCAGCGCACCGGCTTTGAGGTGTTCGAGGACGACGCCGCCATGGCCGTGCACGATGCCCTTCGGCCGCCCGGTGGTGCCGGAACTGAACAGCACCCACAACGGGTGATCGAAGGCAACCTGCACCGGCTCGACGGCCGTCCCGACGGCGATGGCCTGTTCGAAAGCGATGTTCTCGGCACTCGATTGCAGGAGGCGCGTGGCGTCACCGACGACGATGTGCCCGGCCAGGTCCGGCAGCGCGGCGGCGAGCTCGGCACTGTCGGCGCCCTTGTCGATGTCCTTGCCGCCGTAACGGTAACCGGTGGTGGAGAACAGCACCTTCGGATGCAGCTGACCCAGGCGGCCCGCGGCCCCCTCGGGCGCATAGTCCTGGCCACACCCGGACCAGATGGCGCCGAGCGACGCAGTGGCGAGAAAAGCGACGACGGACTCCGGGACATCGGGCAGATACGCGGCGACCACGTCACCTTGCCCGACGCCGAGGCCGGCGAGCGTCCCGGCCAACGCCCCGACCATCCGGGGCAGCTCCGACCAGGTGATCACCGACCGGCTGCCTGCCTCGTCGACTCCGACGATCGCCGGGCGGTCGGGCTCGTCGCGTAGCGCGATCGTGCGCGCGTGCCGCATCACCTGATCCACGTAATTCAGCCGGACGTCGGGAAACCAACGCGTACCGGGCATATCGACAGATGCCAGGACCGCCGCGTCGCCGTCACCGAGTGGCGTGGCGATCTCGTCGAGCCCGAAGAAGTCCCAGACCGAGCGCCAGAACGCGGCCGGCTCCGCCGTCGACCACGCCCACAACGCCGGGTAGGAGTCGCCCACCTCGATGCCGTATCGACGTGACACCATGTCGGCGAAACGTGCCATCTGCGTGCGACGTTCAGACGGCACGACCGCGCCCACCTCGTCGGTCACCGCAGCGAACCGAGGATCTCGACGGATTCCTCCCGCATCGCCACCTTGCGCACCTTGCCGGTGACCGTCATCGGGAACTCCTTGACGACGTGCACGTATTTCGGGATCTTGTGCCGGGCGATCTGACCGGTGGCGAATTCGCGAACGTCGGCGGCGGTCAGCTCGGATGCGCTCTCACGCAAGCGAATCCAGGCCATCAGTTCCTCTCCGTACGTGTCGTCGGGGACGCCGATGACCTGTGCGTCGAGGATGTCGGGATGGGTGTAGAGGAATTCCTCGATCTCACGCGGATAGATGTTCTCCCCGCCCCGGATCACCATGTCCTTGATGCGCCCGGTGATGCGGACGTAGCCATTCAAATCCATCACCGCGAGATCGCCGGTGCGCATCCACGGCGGCCCCGACGGGTCGGCCGGATCGGCGACGAGCACCTCCGCGGACTTGTCGGGCTGATTCCAGTATCCACTCATGACGCTGTAACCACGGGTGCAGAATTCGCCGGTCTCGCCGCGCGGCAACGTTTCTCCGGATACCGGATCGATCACCTTGATCTGCAGATGCGGCCCCACCCGCCCGACGGTGCCGACCCGCAGCTCCAGCGGATCGTCGACGCGCGTCTGCGTCGACACCGGTGACGTCTCGGTCATGCCGTAACAGATCGACACCTGATCCATGTGCATCCGGTCGACGACCTGCCGCATGACATGCTCGGGGCACGGCGATCCCGCCATGATGCCGGTGCGCAGGCTGGACAGATCGAACTCGGCACCCGAATCGAGCAGGGCGAGTTCGGCGATGAACATGGTCGGCACCCCGTACAGGCTGGTGCAGCCGTACTCGGCGACGGCGCGCAGAGCCGCGGCCGGCTCGAAGGTCGGTGACGGGATCACCATGGCCGCACCGTGACTCGTGGCCGCGAGATTGCCCATCACCATCCCGAAGCAGTGATAGAAGGGCACCGGCAGGCAGATCCGGTCGTCGGCGGTGTAGCCGACCAACTCTCCGACCATGTACCCGTTGTTGCCGATGTTGCGATGCGAGAGGGTGGCACCCTTCGGGAAACCGGTTGTCCCCGAGGTGTACTGGATGTTGATGGGGTCGTCGGGGTCGAGACCCGCCGCACGCTCGGCGACCGCCGCGAGCTCGTCGGCGCCGGGTTCGGCCGTCAGCTCGGCCCAGGCGTCGCTCTCGAACAAGATGACCTCGCGCAACCGGGGCGTGTTCGGTCGCGCGGCGGCGAGCATCTCCGCGTAGTCCGAATCCTTGTACCTGTCGGCGGCGAGCACCACGCAGGTCTCCGAATGGCCCAACGCGAACTCGATCTCCTGCTGGCGGTAGGCCGGGTTGAGATTGACCAGGATCGCACCGATCTCGGCGGCCGCGTATTGCGTCAGGACCCATTCGGCGCGGTTGGGCGACCACAATCCGACCCGGTCACCGGCGCCGACCCCGCGCCGCAGCAGCCCGGCCGCGAGCGCGAGGACGTCGCGCCGGAACTGCGTGTAGGTCCACTGCCGTGCCGACGGCGCGTCGATCAGCGCGATCCGGTCACCATGGCGCGCGGTGATCGACGCGAGCGTCGCACCGATGGTGCCGGTCAACAGTGGCGGCTCGAATTCGCCTTGGGCGTAGGACAATTCGGTCATGGTGGTTACTCTTCCGTGCTCGGTTGCGAATCTGGCGGTCGGGTCGATGCCGCGGCGCGGGCGAGCACTGCCTCGGCCTGCCGGAACACCGGTCCGTCGATCATCTGTCCTTCGATGCTGAACACCCCGCCGCCGAACTCCTCGGAGCCCTCGATGACGCGGCGCGCCCAGTCGATCTCGTCCTCGCCCGGCGTGTAGCCGGCGCGGATGGTGGCCACCTGCGCGGGGTGGATGCAGGCGGTGGCGGCATAGCCGAGCGCGACCGCGTCGGTCACCTCGGCCGCCAGTCCTTCGTCGTCCCGGAAGTCCAGGTGCACGGCGTCGACGGCGAACTTGCCGTTGGCGGCGGCCGCCAGCCGGACCGCGGAGCGGGTGAATCGGACGACGTCGCGGTAGGTCCCCGGACGCAGTTCCCCCGGCCCGAACCGGCTCGACTTGCCGCCGAGTCCGGCGACCAGATCCTCGGCCCCCCACATCAGGCCGATGCAGTTCACCGCGGCGGCGATCTCGTTGACCCGCACGGCGCCGGCCGGCGTCTCGATCAACGCGATGGTCTGCAGGCCCGTCTCGGTGATCGATTCCACCGATTCGGTCTTCGCCTGCATCACCACCCGATAGTTCGTCTCCGACAGCGCCGCCAGGTCACGCCGATGGTCGCCGGTGCCGGTCGGGTTGATGCGCACCACGACCCGGTCGGGATCGAGCGGATTGGCGATCATGGCCTCCCGGGCGTCGGCACGGTTCTCCGGCGACACCGCGTCCTCGAGGTCGAGGATGACGACGTCGGCCCGGTCGAAAGCCTTGCGGTAACGTTCCGGGCGGTCGGCGGGACAGAAAAGCATCGCGGGTCCCGCTGGGGCCCAGGCATTTCCGAATGGCTGCGGGGTGGGTGCGGTCATGGTCTCGTCACAACTCCTCGGTCGACGATGTCGGTTGCGGGGTCGGCCTCGGCGTACTCAGTCCACCGGGCGCCTCCGTACCAGTGTTGCGCGCGCCGCCCGCGCCACCACCACCCCGTCCTGGTTGCGTCCGATGTGGAGCAGGCTGACCACGCCCTCGCCGGGACGCGAACGCGACTCGCGTTTGCCCGTGCACTCGGTCTCGGCATAGATAGTGTCACCGGCGAACAGCGGGGCCGGGAAGGCGATGTCGGAGAACCCGAGATTGGCCACCAGCGTGCCCTGGGTGAGTTGGGAGACCGACAGTCCGACGATCGTGGACAGCGTGAACATCGAGTTGACGAGCCGCTGCCCGCCGAATCCGGGCTGGGTCGCCGACCACGCCGCGTCGAGATGCAGCGCCTGCGTGTTCATCGTCAGGGTGGTGAACAGGACGTTGTCGGCCTCGGTGACCGTCCGCCCGGGGCGGTGCTCGTAGAGCGTCCCCTCGGCGAACTCCTCGAACCAGAGTCCGCGTTGGACCACCCGATTCGTCATCTGCCCGGTGGCGGGCTCGGTACTCATGAGAATCCCAATTCGCGGGCGATCAGCATGAGCTGCACCTCGGTGGTGCCCTCACCGATCTCGAGGATCTTCGAATCCCGGTAGTGCCGGGCCACCGGATACTCGTTCATGAATCCGTAGCCACCGTGGATCTGGGTGGCCACCCGCGCGTTGTCCATCGCGGCCTCGCTCGCGATCATCTTGGCGATGGCGGCCTCCTTCTTGAACGGCTTGCCTGCCAGCATCTTTGCGGCCGCGTCGTAGTAGGCGGTGCGGGCGACGTGGGCGCGCGCCTCCATCCGGGCGATCGCGAACGACACCGACTGGTACTCGCCGATCGGTTTGCCGAAGGACTGACGTTCCTTGGCGTACTTCACGCTCTCGTCGACGCAGCCCTGCGCCACGCCGGTGGCGAGCGCCGCAATCGCGATGCGCCCCTCGTCGAGGATGGACAAGAAGTTGGCAAAGCCGCGCCCGCGCGTACCGAGCAGATTCTCCTTGGGGACACGCACATCGGTGAAGGTCAGCGGATGGGTGTCCGAGGCGTTCCACCCAACCTTGTTGTAAGCGGGTTCGGCGGTGAAGCCGGGGGTTCCGGCGGGAACGATGATGGTCGAGATCTCCTTGCGGCCACCATCTCTGGTGCCCGTCACCGCGGTGACCGTCACCAGTGAGGTGATGTCGGTTCCGGAGTTGGTGATGAACTGCTTGGAGCCGTTGATGATCCACGTGTCGCCGTCATCCACGGCTGTGGTGGCGGTGGCCCCGGCATCGGACCCGGCACCCGGCTCGGTCAGCCCGAAGCCGGCGAGCGCGCGGCCCGCGACGAGATCGGGCAACCACCGCTGTTGCTGCTCAGGCGTGCCGAACTTGTGAATCGGCATGGCGCCCAGGCCGACCCCGGCTTCGAGGGTGATGGCCACCGACTGGTCGACCTTGCCGAGTTCCTCGAGTGCCAGCGCGAGGGCGAAGTAGTCACCGCCCATACCGCCGTGTTCTTCGGGGAAGGGCAGTCCGAACAACCCCATCTTGCCCATCTGCGATACCACGTCGTACGGGAAGCTGTGCTCGGCATCGTGTTCGGCCGAGACCGGCGCCACCACCGACTGCGCGAAGTCGCGCACCGTGTGGATGAGGTCGGTGTATTCCTGGGTCAATTCCATGCGTGAAGGCCCTTTCCCGAGGACGTCGGAAGTGAAAGATGAATGGGCATATCGGGGTGCATCATGATGCGTCCCGCTCTTGCGGTGGATCGATGTGGGCCAGTGTCGCCCCGGCGGCGACCTTGTCTCCCACCGATACCGAGATCATTGCTGTCCCGTCGATCGGAGCGCTCAGCGCGTGTTCCATCTTCATCGCCTCGACCACCACGATCGGTGCGCCCGCGGCGACCGGCTCGCCGGGGGTCGCGGGTATCGCGACGACGGTGCCGGGCATCGGGCTGACAATGGTGCCTGCGGCCTCGCCGGCATCGACGTCGAGGACTGTCCGGGTGAGTTCGACCACCCAGGTGCCCGGCGGACCGGATACCCACCACTGATCACCGATCCGGGCGATGGACCATTGCGCACTGATGCCGTCGACGATCAGGCGCGCCGTCCGGCCCGCGGACGTCGCCTGCTGCGCAAGGTATTCCACGCGAGCAGTCCACGGCGATGCCGACTCGTCGGCGGCGGCCGTGGCGTCATCTCCTTGTGCGGTGATGGTGACGTCGGCGCTCACCCACCGCTCGTCGGCGCCACGGACCTCTGCCGACACGGTGCTCCGGTGCTCACCCGCCGAGAGCCGGCTGATGACCGGGGCGTGGGCGCCGAGACGGAACCCGACGGCACTGTCCCAGACGTCGTCGGTGCACCGGTTGCCGACGCGGGCCAGGCCGACCAGCGCGAGCGCCTCCGGAACCGGCTCGGGCGCAGCATAATCAGCGGCCAGGCGGTCGAGCAGTTCGGTGTCGAGCCGGGCCTCGATGACCTCCGGACGCGCCAGCACGAAGCGGCAGAAGTCGATGTTGGTGACCACACCGAGTACCCGGGTCTCGCTGAGGGCGTGATCGAGTCGCTCGATCGCCTCACCGCGGTCGGCACCATGGGCGATGACCTTGGCGAGCATCGGATCGTAGTCACTGCCGACGACGAGTCCGGGCAGCATCGCCGAATCGAGCCGAATCCCTTGCCCGGTGGCCGTATCGGGCTCGAGCAGCGACACGATCTCGCCGCCGGTCGGCAGGAATCCCCGCGCGGGGTCCTCGGCGTACACACGTGCCTCGATCGCGTGTCCGCGCATCTGCACATCCTGCTGTGCGATCGCGAGGACTTCGCCGCGGGCGACGCGAATCTGCTGTTCCACCAGGTCGATTCCGGTCACCATCTCGGTCACCGGGTGCTCGACCTGGAGCCGGGTGTTCATCTCCATGAAGAAGAACTCGTGCGGGCGGTGTGCGGAGACGATGAACTCGACGGTGCCGGCGCCGGTGTAACCGACACTGCGCGCCGCATCGCAGGCGGATCGACCGATGCGCTCGCGGGTCGTGGTGTCCAGTAGCGCCGACGGCGCCTCCTCGATGACCTTCTGGTGCCGGCGCTGCAGGGAGCACTCACGCTCACCGAGATGAATGACGTTGCCGTGGTTGTCGGCGAGCACCTGCACCTCGATGTGGCGGGGGGTGTCGACGAAGTGCTCCAGGAACAAGGCGTCGTCGCCGAACGCGGCCGACGCCTCGCGCCGGGCGGCCGCCAGTGCGTCGGGCAGTCCGGCGGGATCGTCGACGCGGTGCATCCCCTTGCCGCCACCACCGGCGCTGGGCTTGATCAGCACCGGGAATCCGATCTCGGGTGCGGCGGCGACGAGGTCGGCGTCGGTCAGGCCGGGCCGGGACAGCCCCGGCACCACCGGCACCCCGCGCTCGGTGACCGCGGCGCGCGCGGTGATCTTGTCGCCCATCGTCGCGATCGCGGAAGCGGGCGGGCCGATGAAGGTGATCCCCGCCTGGGTCAGCGTGTCGGCGAATCTCTGGTTCTCCGAAAGGAATCCGTAGCCGGGGTGCACCGCGTCGGCGCCGGCGGCCTGCGCCGCACGCACCACCGCGGCAATGTCGAGATAGTTGCCGGGGCTGCGCGCGGCCGATCCCAGATGTACGGCGGTGTCGGCCTCGCGGACGTGCCGGGCGTGCGCGTCGGGGTCGGTGTAGACGGCGACACTGCGCAGCCCCAGGCGGCGCAGCGTGGCGATCACGCGGCACGCGATCTCACCGCGGTTGGCGACCAGGACGGTACGGATGGGCCGCGGTGTCGGCGGCATGGGTTGCCGGTCGACGGAATCGGTGGCCGACGCATCACTTGTGGTGGCGGCCGAACCCAGGTCAGGAGTAAGTGTCATGTCGCCTCACATCCGGAAGACGCCGTAGCGCGGTTCGGGCATCGGGGCATACCGGCACGTCTCCAGGGCCAGTCCGAGCACGGTCCGGGTGTCGGCCGGGTCGATGATGCCGTCGTCCCACAGGCGTGCGGTCGAGTAGTACGCGTCGGATTGCCGGTCGAACTGATCGCGGATCGGCTCTTTGAAGGTCTCTTCGTCGCCGGTCGTCCATTCGCCGCCGGAGCGTTCGATCTGGTTGCGCCGCACCGTGGCGAGGGTGTCGGCGGCCTGTGGGCCGCCCATCACCGAGATCCGGGCGTTGGGCCAACTCCACAGGAAGCGGGGCGAATACGCTCGTCCGCACATCGAGTAGTTGCCTGCCCCGAACGAACCGCCGATCATCACGGTGAGCTTCGGCACGCGCGCACATGCCACCGCGTTGACCATCTTGGCGCCGCTCTTGGCGATGCCGCCCTCCTCGTACGCGCGTCCCACCATGAAGCCGGTGATGTTCTGCAAGAACACGAGTGGGATGCGGCGCTGGTCGCAGAGCTCGATGAAATGCGCTCCCTTGAGAGCGGATTCGCTGAACAGCACACCGTTGTTGGCGATGATGCCCACCGGGTGCCCGTGCAGATGGGCGAACGTCGTCACCAGGGTGGTGCCGTAGTTCTCCTTGAACTCGGTGTGCTCACCGCCGTCGACGAGGATCTCGATCACCGCGCGCACGTCGTACGGGGTGCGCGAGTCGGTGGGCACGACGTCGTAGATGTCGGTCTGGGGCCGGGCGGCCGGGCGCGCTGCGGAGCGTTCCCATTGGGCGGGGTCGCGCGGCCCGAGGGTCCCGACGATCTCACGCACCCTCGCCAGCGCCTGCTCGTCGTTGTCGACGAGGTGATCGGTCACCCCCGACACCGACGAGTGCATGGCCCCGCCGCCGAGGTCCTCGGCGGAGACGTCCTCGCCGGTGGCGGCTTTCACCAGCGGCGGACCGGCAAGGAAGATCGTGCCCTGATTGCGCACGATGACGGTCTCGTCGCTCATCGCGGGCACATACGCCCCGCCGGCCGTGGACGACCCGAGCACCGCCGAGATCTGCGGGATGCCCGCCGCACTCATGGTGGCCTGGTTGAAGAAGATGCGGCCGAAGTGATCGCGGTCGGGGAACACCTCGTCCTGCTGTAGAAGCATCGCGCCCCCGGAATCGACGAGGTAGATGCACGGCAGCCGGTTGGCCGCGGCGATCTCCTGTGCCCGCAGATGTTTCTTCACCGTCATCGGGTAATACGTGCCGCCCGAGACCGTCGCGTCGTTGGCGACGATCATGCATTCGCGGCCGGCCACCCGACCGACCCCGGCCACCACACCGGCAGCGGGCACCTTGCCGTCGTACATGCCGTGCGCGGCGAGCGGCGCCACCTCGAGGAAGGGCGATCCGACGTCGAGCAAGCCGTCGACCCGATCCCGCGGCAGCAGTTTGCCGCGCGACGCGTGCCGCTCGCGCGCCCGGTCACCGCCGCCACGTGCCGCGGTCTGCAGCTGCGCGCGCAGCGTGGCGACGTTGCGCCGGTGCGTGACACCAGACGTCGTGACACCGGACGTCGTGACACCGGGAGTCGTGGTCGTGACAGTCACCGACCCGCCTTTCAGTTACTGGTCATTAACTGAACTGACTGTAACGCACATCACGGCCGGTGTCACGCCCCCGGACTTCACCGCATGAAGGTCGGCGTGACGCCCGTCACCATTTTTCGTATGGTGATGGTGAGCCCACCACCCCCGGGCTCACCACCGGACGCCCCCACCCACGGGGCGCAACAATTTCAGAAGGCCAGGAGAAACCATGACCCTCGCCCCGGATGCCCGCCCCGTGAGCAGTCTCGAAGACCGTTACGTCCGCGAATCGGGCACCGTCTTCCTCGGTGGCATCGCCGCACTGGTCCGCATGGTGCGCGATCGAGCGCTCGTCGATCGCCGCATGAACCGGCCGACTGCCTCGTTCATCTCCGGCTACGAGGGCTCACCGCTGGCCGGTTACGACCTCGAACTCGCGCGCCGCCGATCGTTGCTCGAACCCCTCGACATCGTGCATCGGCCCGGCCTCAACGAAGAGCTGGCCGCGACATCGGTGATGGGATCGCAGGTGGCCGCGCAGGTCACCGGACTGGCTCCGGACGCCGCCGGCCGTGCCCGCTCGGGCATCGTCGGCTACTGGTACGGCAAGGCGCCCGGTCTCGACCGCGCCTCGGATGCACTGCGGCACGCGAACATCATCGGCACACACCCCGACGGCGGGGCGGTCGTCCTCGTCGGCGACGATCCGGGCGCGAAGAGTTCCACCGTGCCGTGCGCCTCGGAGATGGCGCTGGCCGACCTCTACATCCCGACGCTGTATCCGGCCGACTCCCAGGACATCCTGGATCTCGGTGTCCACGCGGCACATCTGAGCCGCGTCAGCGGTCTGTGGACGTCGATGAAGATCTCCGCGCATGTCGCCGACGGCGCGTCCACCGTGCACCTCGACCCCACCCGCATCACGCCCGGATACGGCGGACTGGGTCGGAGCCCGCACATCCCGTCCGGGCGGCTACTCGGCGCCAATCTCATGGAGCTCGAACAGAATCAGCTCACCATCCGGATGCCACGGGCGCACGAGTACGCGCGACTCAACGGCCTCAACCGAATCGTGGTGCGCAGCGGCGACGACCGTATCGGCATCGTCGCCGCGGGCAAGACGTACCTCGACGTCCGCGAGGCGCTGCATCTGATGGGGCTGACCGAGGCAGACCTGAACCGCCTCGGTATCCGCATCCTCAAGTTGGGCATGATCTATCCGCTCGAGCGGGACATCCTGCGCCGCTTCATCACCGACACCGCCGCCGGGCGCCTCGACGAGGTGATCGTCGTCGAGGAGAAGCGCGACTTCATCGAGACGATGATGCGCGACATCCTGTTTCGTGACCCCGTTGCACCGCACATCGTCGGCAAACTCAACGAGGACGGCTCAACGCTGTTCTCCCGGTTCGGTGAACTCGACGTCGACGCCGTCACCCGCGGCCTGGCCACCCGGCTCGCACGTCACCATCACGTCGACGCCGCCATCGACTGGCTGGACCGCAGCAGCCGTCGCCCCACGCGTATCGAACTGCCGCTCGCCGCGCGCACCCCGTACTTCTGCTCGGGCTGCCCGCACAACAGCTCCACCCAGGTGCCCCACACCGCAGACGAGGGTGCGCCGGATTCCGGGCACACCCTCGTCGGTGCCGGAATCGGTTGTCACGCCATGGTTCTGTTCATGGACCCCGATCAGGTCGGTGACGTCACCGGCGTCACCCAGATGGGCGGCGAAGGCGCGCAGTGGCTGGGGATGGCGCCCTTCGTCGCCGCCGATCACTTCATTGCGAACCTCGGTGACGGCACGTTCACCCATTCCGGGTCGCTGGCCGTGCGCGCCGCCGTTGCCGCCGGCGCGCACATCACCTACAAACTGCTCTACAACGGCACCGTGGCGATGACCGGCGGACAAGACCCGGTCGGCGGATTCGGTCTGCCCCAGTTGACGAAACTGCTTCTCGCCGAAGGAGTCAAGCGAATCGTCATCACCTCCGACGACGTCGCACGCACCAGATCCGCCGCCCTGCCGTCGCAGGTGCACGTCCGCGGCCGCGCCGATCTCGCCGACGTGCAACGCGAACTCGCGACCGTCGACGGTGTCACCGTACTGATCCACGACCAGCAATGTGCGGCGGAGAAACGCCGCAAACGCAAGCGCGGCACCATGGACACCCCGACGACCCGGGTGATGATCAACGAGCGCATCTGCGAGGGTTGTGGCGACTGCGGTGCGAAGTCCAATTGCCTGTCGGTACACCCGGTCGAGACGGAGTTCGGCCGCAAGACCCGCATCGATCAGAGCTCGTGCAACCTCGACTACTCATGCCTGCAAGGCGATTGCCCGTCATTTGTCACCATCACCCCGGGCCCCACGGAGGCAGCGGCCACCGCCGCACCCCTGCTCGCAACCGCCCTGCCCGCAACCGCCCTGACTGCACCGGCCGGCGGCCGCGATCTCCTGGACTCCGCCGATGGTGTCGCGACCATCCGGATCACGGGTATCGGCGGCAGCGGCGTGGTCACCATCTCCCAGATCCTGGCCACCGCAGCCACTCTCGACGGCCATGCCGCGCGCACCGTCGACATGACCGGGCTCGCCCAGAAGGGCGGCGCGGTCATCAGCGACCTGAAGATCTCGCGGGCGCCGATCGAGGTGGCGGCCAAGGTCGCCACCGGCACCTGCGATCTGTATCTGGCCTGCGATTCGCTGGTCGCCGCCGACGCCACCAACCTCAAGGTCGCCGCGCCCGAACGCACCACCGCGGTGGTGTCGACGACCCGCGTACCCACCGGAAAGATGGTCGTGGACACCGCCGTCGGCTTCCCGTCGGACACGCAGATCCATGACGTGATCGACTCTCGCGTCGCGCGGACGATCTACCTCGACCCGGGCGCATTGTCGAGCGCGCTGTTCGCCCACGAGCAGTATGCGAACATGCTCGCAGTCGGCGCCGCCTACCAGGCGGGCGCACTACCGATCAGCGCCGAATCACTCGAGCGTGCAATCACTCTCAACGGCGTCTCGGTCACCGAGAACATCGCGGCGTTCCGGCGCGGGCGGCAGGCGGTCGCCGACCCGGACGCTGTGCGCACCGAGATCGCCCGGTTGCATCCCGCCGCCACCGAAGCGAAGCCGAGCGCCTGGGCGAGCGGGCTGGTCGCGGCCTTGGCCCGGGTGGATGCCGAACCGATGGACGCCGAGTTGGCCCGCACCATCGCGATCCGCGTCGACGATCTCGTCGGCTACTCCGGAACGCGTTGCGCGCGTGACTACCTCGACACCGTGGCGCGGGTACACCGGTGCGGTGCGGGCCCCGAGCTCACCGACGCCGTGGCCCGCAACCTGTACAAGCTGACCGCCTACAAGGACGAGTACGAGGTGGCGCGCCTGACCGGCGACCCGGGGTTCGAAGCGCAGGTCACCGATCGGTACGGATCCGGTGCGACGACCGCCATCCGGTTGCACCCGCCGACGATTCGGTCGCTGGGCATGAAGGACAAGATCGCGCTCGGCCCCTGGGCGCGACCGGCTCTGCACACCCTGGCCCGGATGAAGCGGCTCCGCGGGACCCCGCTCGACCCGTTCGGCCGCACCGAGATCCGCCGCACCGAACGCGCCCTCGTCGACGAATACCGCGGCCTCCTCGACTCCGTCATCACCGCGTGGGAGACGGGAAGGGTCGGGCCGCAACAGTATTCGTCGCTGGTGGAGCTCGCCGGCCTACCCGATGCGGTACGCGGCTACGAGAGCATCAAGATGGCCAACGTCGCCCGCTACCACGAGACGCTGAACCGGATGCGGACCGAACTCGGGGTGTGAACGGCCCGCAGCCGTATTCAATTCCTCGACAACCCGCCGAGTACCGCAGCACCGATGAGGAAGGCCACCTGCAGGAATCCGAAGATCAACGCCACGATCGCGCCGGCGCCGACGCCGATGACCGGCACCGATGTGGTGATCACGGCGGCGGAGAACAACGCCAGCCAGGCACCGGCCGCGATCACCGCGAGGAACGGCACCGCCCGGCGGAATCGCGGCACCAGTACCAGTGCCGCCGCGATCGCCACCGCACCGAGCAGGATCAGGAACTTGCCGGGGTTGAGCACGATCTCGTAGGAGGCGAATCCGGGGATTCCGGAGTTGCCGGACTCGTAGTTCTGCGACCAGTTGTCGAGCTCGGACTCGCTGACGCCGGTGTTGGGCACCACCCAGCTGACGAAGCCCATGAAGTAGGTGATGAGCCCGGCCACCGTCGACGCGACGAGCAGAATCGCCGGTAGTTGCGCACGCACGTCGAATTGGCGTGGCGGCGGTGGCGGCGGTCCCCACTGCTGTCCTGCCGTCGACCACTGCCCCGAGGGCGTACCGGGCTGCGGATAGAAGCCCTGGGTATTGGGACCCGGCGCAGGTTGCGGCCCGCCGTGCTGCCCGTGCACAACGGTCGGCTGACCCTCGGTCGGGGGCTGACCGGCGGCCCAGCCCGGCTGGGGATTGTTCGGGTCACCTGGATTCACTTGCGTGCTCGCTTTCGCCTCGGCCGGAACGGGTCATTCACGGCATTCGTGTGCGTGTCAGCGTAGAGGCAGCCGACGGGGAACGGGGACACAGCGGCGCGGATTCATCCGACGGAACGGCACGGTTCCCGCTCGATGATTTGCTTCCCGCTCACCGAGATCGTCGAGCGCGAAGCAAATGGTTGAGCGGGACGCTCGCTCAGACCCGGGCGTGCAATGCGGCCGCTGCCATCGCGGTGAGCAGGCCGCGCAACCGGTCGGCGTCGAAGTCGGGCAACCGTGGTGAGGAGTTGAGCAGGCCGAACATGGCATGTACCCGGACGCGGGCCTCGGCCCGGTCGAGCCGGCCCGCGCCCGCGTCGACGGCGGCCATCGTCACCTCGACCCAGTCCTCGACGTAACGGCGCTGCAGGCGACGCACCTCATGGTTGGCCGCGGGCGTCAGCGACGACAGGTCGCGGTCCTGCACGGTGATGAGATCGGGCTTGGTGACCAGGACGTCGATGTGGAAGGCGATCAGCGCGTCGAGCGTCTCGTCGGGCGTGCCCCCGCGCGCCACCACCTCGTGGCCCCCGGCGTAGAGGCGGCGCGAGATGTCGAGGAGCATCTCGTCGAGCAATTCGGTCTTCGACGAGAAATGCCGGTACATCGCGGGCCCGCTCACCCCGACCGCGCCGCCGATGTCCTCGAGTCGCACCCCGGCGAAGCCGCGTTCGGCCATCTGCCGGGCCGCTGCCGTCAGCAACTCCGCGCGGCGCGCGGCCTTGGCCGCCCTACGACGGGTGGCCGGGCGTGGACCCGTCCCGGCCGCCCCGGCGCCGCCGTCCGGCACGGTCACCACTTGTCGGTCACCACCTGTCGAGGTGGAGTACCTCGTCGAGCGGCTTGCGCCCGGCCGGTTTGAAGTCGACGCCCAAGGTGTAGGCGACGGGCAACAACACACCCTGATGCACGGTGGGCGGGATGCCGAGGAGTTCGGCGACCTCCTTCTCGTACGTCAGGTGCAGGGTCGTCCACGCCGATCCGAGCCCACGGGCGCGCAGCGCCAGACTCAGGTTCCAGGCCCCCGGCAGCAGCGAGCCCCACACCCCGGCCTGATTGCCCTCCGGGAGGTCACCGCCGGTGTAGAGGGCGCCGATCACCAGCACCGGGACCTTGCCCATCACATCGGCGAGGTATTGCGCGCTGGAGGCAACGCGGCGGGCGGTGTCGTCGGCGGCGGCGCGCTGCTGGGCGTAGGCGGCAAAGGACCGCGCGTACAAGGCGGCGACCTTCTCCTTGATCTCCGGGTCGGTCAGCACGATCCAGTGCCAGGTCTGGCTGTTGGAGCCGGTGGGCGCCTGCAGGGCGACCTCGAGCGCTTCTTTGATCACCTCGATGGGCACGGGCCGGTCGAGGTCGAGGCGTTTGCGGACCGTTCGGGTGGTGGTGAGCAGCTGGTCGGGGTCGAGGGGCAGGAGCTCGGTCATGGGTGCCTCATCTCTGTCGCGACGGTGCGACGGTCGGAAATTCGGGTCGGTCGGTTCACGTCTCGATTCACGCGTCTCGGTTCACCCGTCTCAGCGGTGCCGTGCGCGCCGCGCCAGCCAGTTGCCGAAGTACTGACCCACCTGTACCAGGATCACCAACAACGCGATCACCACAACGGTCAATTTCCAGTCGAACTGCTGATAACCGTACTGGAAGGCGAAGTCGCCGAGGCCGCCGCCGCCCACATATCCGGCCATCGCCGACATGTCGACGATCGCGACGAAGATGAAGGTGTAGCCGAGGACGAGCGGGGCGAAGCCCTCCGGCACCACGATGGTCACCAAGGTGCGCAGACGACTCGCGCCCGACGCACGGGCGGCCTCGACGACGCCCGGGTCCACCGACACGAGGCTCTGTTCGACGACGCGGCCGATCACCACCATCGCCATCAAGGTCATCGGGAAGATGGCGGCCTCGGTACCGATGCGGGTGCCCATCACCGTCTTGGTCAGCGGCGCGATCGCGGTGATGAAGATGATGAACGGAATCGGCCGGACGATGTTGACGATCACGTTGAGTCCGTTGAAGACCCACCCGTTCGACCACAGATTGCCCGGGCTGGTCGCATAGAGCACCACCCCGATCAGCAGGCCCAGTGCACCGCCGATGAGCAACGTGAATCCGACCAACTGGAAGGTCTGCCCGATCGCCTCGAACAGCAAGGGCCGCAGTTCGTCTCCGAACACCCGGGTGAAGCCGCCGTCGGCGACCGTCGATGTCACGCTCATCGTGATCGGCTTTCGTGGACGACGACGCCTGGCGCCGAACGACTCTCGCCGACGATCTGCTCGATTGCGTCGTCGGGGGCAGTCACCTCGTAGGTCAACGCGCCGAACGGCCGCCCGCCGAGATCGGCGATCCCGCCGTGGATCACCGATGCACTGCCGCCGTGGGTGGCCGCGAGTGCCGGCAGATCGAAACGCGCCGAATCGTCGCGGATCTCCACCGTGAGCAGCCGTCCGCGGTGCCGGGCGCGCAAGGTGTCGAGGAGATCGGTGTCCGGCACGCCCGCGACGGCGTGGCGCACGAGCCCGCGGGTGACCGCGGAGTGCGGGTGCGCGAACACATCGTAGACCTCGCCGTGGTCGACGAGACGGCCGTCGGCGAGTACGGCGACCCGGCCGCACACCTCGCGCACCACATCCATCTCATGGGTGATCACCACGATCGTCGTGCCCAGATCGGAATTGATGCGGCGCAACAGTTTCAGGATGTCGTCGGTGGTCTGCGGATCGAGGGCGCTCGTCGCCTCGTCGGCGATCAGGATCGACGGCGAGGTCGCGAGCGCGCGAGCGATACCCACACGCTGTTTCTGTCCGCCCGACAACGCCGACGGCCACGCCTTGGCCCGGTCGGCGATGCCGACGAACTCCAGGAGTTCGGCCACCCGGGCACGCCGACGCGATTTCGCCACACCCGCCACCTGCAGCGCGAAACCCACATTGCCGGCGACCGTTCGGGAATTGAACAGGTTGAATTGCTGGAAGACCATCCCGATCCGAGTCCGCAGCTCGTTGAGTTCGTGTTCGCGTGCGGTGCCGTGATCGCGGCCGTCGACGAGGACCTGCCCCGTCGTGGGACGTTCGAGGCCGTTGATCAAACGCGCGAGCGTCGACTTCCCGGCACCCGACGGGCCGATGATCCCGACGATCTCGCCGGCCCCGATGCGCAGGCTGACGTCGTCGAGCACATTCGGCGCATTCTTGCCGAAACGTTTGGCCACGCCGATGAATTCGACTGCGGCCGGCGTCACGTCCGGCCCGCGGGTCGCGACCTCAGGAGCCATTGGCCCGGACGTCGGCCTCCAATTGCTTCAGCGTCTGCTGGAGGTCGGACGGGGCGTTGTCCTTGATCACCCCGGCATCGCCGAGCGACTTCTTCACCGCCGCGATCACCTCGGGATCGTGGTAGATCTTCACGAGCTTCGCGTAGGTCGCGTTGTCCTTGTCGCCGGCACGGGCGACGAACGCATTGATGTAGGGCTTGGCGCCCGCCGAGTTCGGATCGTCGGACGCGATGATCTGATCGCTGGTCAGCTTGGCCGACGTCGCGTAGTTGTTGTTGACGATCGCGGCCGCCACCGAGTCGAGGTTCGCCGCGGTCTGCCCGGCGTCGACGGGCACCACCTTCACCTTGGACCGGGCCTCGTCGACGTCTGCCGGGGTCGAGAAGACGTTGCCCGGCTTGGTCAACGTGACCAGGCCGGCCTGCTCGAGCACCAACAGGCCGCGGGCCTGATTGGTCGGATCGTTCGGGATGGCCACCTGCGCGCCCTGCGGGATCTCGCCCACCGACTTGTACTGCTTGGAGTACAGCGGCAGCGGGTAGACGGCGGTCGCGCCGATGGGCACCAGATCCTGGTTGTTCTTGGCGTTGTAGGTCGCCAGGTACAGCAGATGCTGGAACTCGTTGAGGTCCAGTTCGCCCTCGGCCAGGGCCGGATTGGGCTGGTTGTAGTCGGTGAAGTTGACCAGCTTCACATCGATGCCCTGCGCAGAAGCCTTCTGCTTGAAGACATTCCAGTACGACTCCGACGCATCGGCGACACCGATCTTGACGGAGTGGGCGTCGTCGTCACTGCCACACGCCGTGATCAGCGCCCCGGCGAACACGAGTGAGAGCAACACGACCAGAATTCGCGAACGCACGCCGATACCTCCAAGAGTCCGAAACCGACGTGTCGAACGTTAACGCCCGTTTTCGTCGCCGAACGCACCCGCGCATCACTCGATCGTCGGTCGTCGGCGGATGACCTGCGGCGATGGCCGTCCGAACCGATTACGTTCACCCTGCCTGCAATGCGGCCACCGGCCGCGTGCTCACAGCAGCCCGTGGCGGAGAAGGTGCTCGACGAGTCCGGGCGTCAGCGGCAGGGCGCGCATCTCCTCGGGCGAAAACCATCCCGCATCGGCGGCATCGTCACCGGCGACGACGTCGGTCGTGCAGGCGACGGCGACGAAGTCGTGGACCTCGAAGATCGCACCACGTCCGTCGGGGATGTCGAGCGCCCACACCTCGCGCCCGACCTCGACCTCGATTCCGGTCTCCTCGCCGATCTCGCGGATCACGGCCTGCGGCAACGTCTCCGGAGGCTCGACCTTGCCGCCGGGCACCGACCACAGACCCGCCTGCGGCTCACGTCCGCGCTGCACGAGCAGGAACCGGCCGTCGTCGTCGCGCACGACCGCTCCGACGGCGAGAATACGGTCGGTCATCGCGCTTGTCCGCTCCCGGGTACGGGCACCCGCACGCGAGATGCGGGGTCCGGGGCGGCGATCGCGTCGAGTTCCTCGGCGATCGCCGCATGTACCAGTCGTGCGATCGATGCCGCATCGGCACTGGGAACGATCCGATCGATGACACCGGCCCCGGCCAGCTCGGCCGCCAGAATACGTTGGCCCGAAGCAACTTCCGCAGCATGTTTGGTGTCGTGGTGGACGATCAGGCTGGCGCCTTCGGGCGGCAGGGGTGACAACCAGGCGTCGTCGAGCGCGATTCGCCGGTCGGTCGGGAACAAGGCGAGCGCCGCGGCACCGGCACCCTGCCCGAGCAGCACCGACACGGTGATCACCGGCAGGGAGATGAGTTCGGCTGTGCAGCGGGCGATCTCGCCGGCCAGCCCACCCTCCTCGGCCGCGACCGACAGTTCGGCGCCCGGGGTGTCGATGACGGTGACCACCGGCACACGCAGTTCGGCGGCGAACGTGAGCGCGCGGCGCACCATCCGCAGATGGGCCGGTCCGATCAGCGCACCGGCTCGTTGACGCTCGGCGTCCTGGCCGACGACGAGGACCGTGGCGGCACCGAAACGGCTCAGCGCCAAGACGATCGGACCGGTGTCGCCGAGGATGGCGGTGTCTTCGGTATCGATCAGTGCGTGCACGCCCGGACGTCCGGCGCTGCGGGTGGCCGTCACCGCCGTCCACACCCGATCCGGACCGCCGGCGGGTTCGGCGGCCGGCTCGGCGAGGTGATCGCCGACAGGGACACGCGGTTCGGCCGTGCGTGGCGAGCCGCCCCGGTCACCCAGCGCGGCGAGCACTCCGTGAATCCGGTCGCCCAGATCGCCCAGCGCGACGACGTCGTCGATGAGTGCGTGCGCGGCCAGGTTCTCGGCACGCTGCACATCGTCTGGCATCGGTGCGCCGGCGAGTCCGGCGACGACCCGCGGCCCCAGAAAGCCGATCAACGCACCGGGTTGCGCCCAGGTGAGCTGCCCGAGCGATCCCCAGGATGCGAACACCCCGCCGGTCGTCGGATGACGGAGGTAGGTCAGATAGAGCAGTCCGGCGGCACGATGATCGAGGACCGCACCCGAGATGGCCGCCATCTCCAGGAAGGCCGGGGTGCCCTCCTGCATGCGCGTGCCGCCCGAACACGGCAGGCCCACCACGGGAACGCCGTCGCGGGTGGCGCGGCGGATCGCCGTGGTGATGCGGTGACCGGCGACGCGTCCGATCGAGCCGCCCAGGAAGCCGAATTCGCTGACGATCAACACCACCGGCCATCCGCCGATCCGCACCCGGCCGGTGCGCACCGACTCGTCGGCGCCGGATCGCTCTGCAGCACGGCGCAATTGATCGGCGTATCCGGCCGGCACCGCGACCGGTGGCGGCGTGTCGTCCCACGACTGCCACGAATCCCCGTCGGCCAGCATCTCGATCAGCGAAGCGGCCGACGGGCTTTCGCGGCCGGTCACCGTGAATACACCACCCGCGTGCGCACCACGAGATCGGCCACCGATCGCCGGCGCCGATCGACGGCCACCCACAGGAGGCCCACGGCGAAGAACACGCACAGCAGCGCACGCAGAAACGCGATCGGAAGCCGCACCCGCGGTTTGTTCTTGCGGCTCACCAGCCGCAGTCCCATCACCACCGCACCGAGCGTCCGCCCGGACACACTCCAGCACACGGTCAGGTAGAGCACCGACACGCCGACGAAGGTGGTCGCGGTGAAGAAGGGGTTGGCATTCGGGAGCGAGAACCGATGCACGTCCACGACCAGCCGCGCCATCACCCAGCCCAGATACAGCGCCCCCATGACGGCGAGCACCAGCAGAAGATCGATGACCGCGCCGCACACGCGGCTGACGACACCCGCCGGCCGATCGGTATCCAGCACGACGTGCGGCCGGTCTGCCGAAACATGCTGCGAATCAGTCATCTTCGCGTCCTGCTGCGACGTCGTCGGCCGGCCGGTCGCCGTCGCGGACATCGTCGGCGACCTGAAGGGCCGTCTTGCGCCGCAGCATTCGGTTGACGAGCGTGGCGACGGCATCGTCGGCGCGTTCGCTGCTGCCACGCACATCGGTCATCACGTCGGCGGTGACCGACGTACTCGCCTCCCGGATGATGCCCGGCAGATTCACTCCCTCGATGATGTCGTCGGCGAGGCCGATCAGATCGATCCGGCCGATGATCGCATCGATGTTTACGCGTTCCACCGCGCCGTCGAGATCGACGCGCGCGACGATCGTGTCGAGGTCGAGGTTGTCGAGGACGGCGTCGAGATCGAGTTCGGCGATGATCGCCGACAGATCGACGCGGCCGATCAGCGCCGCGATGTCGACCCGGGCGAGGAGCGCGTCGAGGTCGAGACGCGCGAGGACGGCGTCGAGATCGATCGCCCCGAGGATCCGATCCAGGTCGATGGCGGCGACGAGCGGCGTCAGGTCCAGCGCGCTCAACTCGTCGACGATCGTGCGGATCAGCGCGGCGATCGAGTTCTCGGTGGTGGCGACGGCGAGGGTGCCGACGCCGTCGATGACGTCGTGCGCGGTGCGCCGGGCCGCGGTCACCGCCCCACCGGCGACCGGGACGCGTTCGGCGGCGTCGGCGGCCGCCGATGCCAGCTGCCAGGGCAGGCGCAAGACTCCCTGCAGTCCGCTCGCTGCCGAAGCCGTGTCGCCCACCGACGGATTATCGCACGAGCCACGCCATCCACCGCGGCGTCGGCGATCCGGGCCGAGACGGTGACTTCTCGACGCGGCGTCAGTCATACTTCCGACAACCCACAGACAACGACCCGGACAGGGGACCGCCATGGCCGACACATACACGGTCACACGCCGCACCACTATCGCCGCTCCCGCGGCCCACATCCATGCGCGGGTCGTCGACCTGCACCGCTGGGTCGACTGGTCCCCGTGGGAGGGCGTCGATCCGGACCTGACCCGCACCTACACCGGACCGGAGCAGGGCGTCGGCGCACAGTACGCATGGTCGGGCAACCGCAAGGCGGGCGTCGGCCGGATGGAGATCATCGAGGACACCGCCCCGTCGCACGTCGCGGTCCGGGTGGACTTCGAGAAACCGATGAAGTCCAGCAGCGTCAGCACCTTCGACATCGCCGAGGACGGCGACAGCAGTGAGGTGACGTGGACGATGACCGGTCAACACTCCCTGTTCAGCCGCGTTGCCGCGCCCCTGGGGTTCTTCGACAAGCTGCTCGGCAAGGACTTCGCCAAGGGCCTGGCCGCGCTCAAGACGGTCAGCAAGGGCTGACGCACCTGCCGCCGAGAAGTGCCCCGGAAATGACGAACTCCCACCGACGCATGAACACTCATGCGCCAGTGGGAGTTTCGACGAACTCACCCAGGGGTGGCCTACAGCGACTGGTAGAGCTCCCGGGCCAGCGTGGCGGTCTCGCTCGGCGTCTTACCGACCTTGACGCCGGCGGCCTCGAGGGCCTCCTTCTTGGCGGCCGCCGTGCCCGAGCTGCCGGACACGATCGCGCCGGCGTGGCCCATCGTCTTGCCCTCGGGCGCGGTGAAGCCCGCGACGTAGCCGACGACCGGCTTGGAGACATTGGCCTTGATGTAGTCGGCCGCACGCTCTTCGGCGTCACCGCCGATCTCCCCGATCATCACGATGACCTTGGTCTCCGGGTCCTTCTCGAACGCCTCGATGGCGTCGATGTGGGTGGTACCGATGACCGGGTCACCACCGATGCCGATGGCGGTGGAGAAACCGAGATCGCGCAGCTCGTACATCATCTGGTAGGTCAGCGTGCCCGACTTGGAGACCAGGCCGATCGGGCCCTTGCCGGTGATGTTGGCCGGGGTGATGCCGACCAGCGACTCGCCGGGGGTGATGACGCCCGGACAGTTGGGCCCGATGATCCGGGTCTTGTTGCCCTTGTCGACGTTGTAGGCCCACGCGTAGGCGGTGTCCTGCACCGGGATGCCCTCGGTGATGACGACCAGCAACGGGATCTCGGCGTCGATCGCCTCGATGATGGCGTCCTTGGCGAACTTCGGCGGCACGAAGATGATCGAGGTGTCGGCCCCGGTCTCCTTGATCGCCTCGGCCACGCCACCGAATACCGGCAGCTCGACGGCCGAGCCGTCCTTGGCGGTGTGCGAGACGGTGGTGCCGGCCTTGCGCGCGTTGACGCCGCCGACGATGTCGGAACCCGCCTTGAGCATCAGCGCGGTGTGCTTGGTGCCCTCACCGCCGGTGATGCCCTGGACGATGATCTTGTTGTCTTTGTTCAGAAAAATCGACATTGGCCAATCCTCACTTGCTCGCCAGTTCGGCGGCCTTGTCGGCGCCGGAGTCCATCGTGTCGGCGAGCGTCACCAGCGGGTGATTCGCATCGGCCAAGATCTTGCGGCCCTCGTCGACCTTGTTGCCGTCGAGGCGCACCACCAGCGGCTTGCTGGCGGTGGCGCCGAGCTTGTTCAGTGCGCCGACGATGCCGTTGGCCACCGCGTCGCAGGCGGTGATGCCGCCGAAGACATTGACGAACACGCTCTTGACCTGCTCGTCACCGAGGATGACGTCGAGACCGGCGGCCATCACCTCGGCCGAGGCGCCACCACCGATGTCGAGGAAGTTCGCGGGCTTGACACCGTCGTGCTTCTCACCGGCGTAGGCGACGACGTCGAGGGTGGACATGACCAGGCCCGCCCCGTTGCCGATGATGCCGACCTGGCCGTCGAGCTTGACGTAGTTGAGATTGTTTTCCTTCGCCTTGAGCTCCAGCGGATCAGTGGCGTCGCGGTCGGCGAAGGCCTCGTGATCGGGGTGGCGGAAGTCGGCGTTCTCGTCGAGGGTGACCTTGCCGTCGAGGGCGAGGATCTGATCGTCGGGGGTGCGGACCAGCGGGTTGACCTCGACGAGGGTGGCGTCCTCGCCGACGAAGACGTCCCAGAGCTTGGCGATGGTGACCGCGGCGGCGTCGAGGACCTCCGCAGGCAGGTGGCCCTGCTCGGCGATCGACCGCGCGGTCGCGACGTCGACACCCTTCACCGCGTCGACCGGCACCCGGGCGAGCCGTTCGGGCTTGGTCGCGGCGACCTCCTCGATCTCCACGCCGCCCTCCACCGAGCACATCGCGAGGTAGGTGCGATTGGCACGATCGAGCAGGAAGGAGATGTAGTACTCCTCGGCGATGTCACTGGCCTCGGCGACCAGGAGCTTCTTGACGATGTGGCCCTTGATGTCGAGGCCCAGGATGTTCTCGGCGTGCGACTGTGCGTCATCGGGGGTCGCGGCATACTTGACGCCGCCTGCCTTGCCACGTCCGCCAACCTTGACCTGCGCCTTGATCATCACGGGCTTGCCGATTTCTTCGGCAATCGCCCGCGCATCGGCGGCAGTATCGGTTACCCGCCCGGGTGTGGTGGGAACCCCATGCTTGGCGAACAGTTCCTTCGCCTGGTATTCGAAGAGATCCATTCAGCTCACCATTCGTTGATTTGCCCGCTCGTCTGGGTGTAACGCGGGCCATAGGCGACTCTAAACCCGCCGCGTGGCGGCGTTCAGGACACCTCCTCCGCTTGTGCGACAGATCACTCGCTCGGTCGGCGGGCCTACTTTCGTCTTCCGCCGGCCCCCTGAATGCAGACGTTGCACGAAAGTCACCACCCTGTGACTCAGCTCACTTTATCGAGCCAATTTTCACCACAGGGTTGGACTTGTCGCAATCATTTCGTTACCGTCGGCAGGCAGTCCCGGGCGAAGAAGTGGTTCATCTGCCATCTCTTCCGAGCATTCGGAAAACCCTGGGCGCACAGCAGAGGTTAGTGAGGTGGACGACTTGGCGGAGCGGGACTTTCCAGGCCGGTCGGTATCCGGTACCGCGGTGGTCGGTGGACGTCGACGCCGTGACGAGCGGATCGATGACCTGACCGCCGAGGAGATGACCACGATCATCCCGGTCGTGCACACCGATACCACCGACTTCGAGTGGGACGCTCCCGACTGGGACCCCACCGACTGGAACGGCCCGCAGCGCAAGACCTCGACCTCGGAGGTCACTCAGGACATCCTGATCCCCGAGGGCGAGTTCGACGAGTACACCCACCACGAACCCTTCGATGTCCTCGGCGCCGAGGTCGACGAGTTCTCCGACGACGACCGCGTCGGCTCGGTCTCCGAACAGCCTGCCTTCCGGCGCGTTCCGGCCGGCAAGACCAAGCGCTCGGGCGGCAAGCACCGCATCGCCGCTCCCCCGACCGCTCTTCGCAGCGGCCGCGTCGCGCTAGTGGCCGTGGCCGCAGGTGCTGCCGTCGCCGCGGCGATGACACAGGCCGAGTCCTCCGATGACGCCACCCCGGCCACCCCGGTCCCGGCGGCCACCGTCGGCGATGCGGCAGCCGGTGCCGCCGACACCGGGCCGGGCGTCGCGCCCGCGTCCACCCAGCATCCGCAGGACACCGGTATGTACAGCAGCCAGTTGACGGTCGGCAAGCAACTCACCGACGCCGAGGCGGCCCGCAAGGCCGCCGCGTTGCTGCCCGAGTACATGTCGCCGATCCCGCTCGGCCAGTATCAGCTCACCTCGCTGTATGCGATGCGCTGGGGCGTGATGCACGGCGGCTTGGATTTCGCGGCGCCGCTGGGCACGCCGATTCACGCGGTCACCGACGGCGTCATCCGCGAGGCCGGTCCCGCGTCGGGATTCGGCAACTGGATTCAGGTCCAGGCACCCGACGGCACCATCACCGTCTACGGACACATGTTCTCCAACGGGGTCCTCGTGCACAAGGGCGAGCACGTCACCGCCGGCCAGGTCATCGGTCTGGTGGGTAGCGACGGCCAGTCCACCGGCCCGCACTGCCATCTCGAGGTGTGGAAGGACGGCAAGACCAAGATCGACCCCGCCCCGTGGCTCGCCGAGCACGGCGTGCGCATGTCCAACTACACGGGCTGACGCCGGCTCGTTCTCACCAGCAGTCGCCGGGCCGTTCTCGTATCTCTCACAATTTGTCGCCGGGGATGCCGCCTGCCGTCAGCAGCGTGACCCGTCCCGTCTTGCCGCCGTAATCGATGACGACGCGTTCGGTGGCACCGCTGCCCTCGCGCGCAACGACCTTGCCCATCCCGTATTTCGGGTGATTGTGCCGATCGCCCACGTCCAGGTGGATCTGCTTGTTGCGACCCCGATTCGGGTCGGTGGAGAACGACGAGCGACCCAGCGCACCATGGGAACCCGACGCGTCGCCGCGGCCGAACACTCCGCCCGACAAGCTGCCCGAGGAGCTGCCCGACGAGCCACCGCGGCCGGATCGGCGCCGCCCGCTCTGCCTCCACTCGAGAAGATGCTGCGGAATCTCTTGCAGGAAGCGCGATTCCGGATTCGACACCGGCTGTCCCCATGATGCACGGGTGACCGCGCGGGTCAGGTAGAGACGCTGCTTGGCGCGGGTGATGCCCACATAGGCCAGGCGCCGCTCCTCGCTCAGCTCCGCCGGGTCACCGAGTGCCCGCAGGTGCGGGAAATGCCCGTCCTCCCAGCCGGTGACGAAAACCACCGGGAACTCCAGGCCCTTGGCGGTGTGCAGGGTCATCATGGTGACCACCCCGGCACCCTCATCGGGGACCTGATCGGCATCGGCGACCAGTGAGACGCGCTCGAGGAACGCCGCGAGCGAACCCGGTTCGGGCTCGCCTTCCCGCATCTGCGCGGCCTCTTCCGGGTCGTCCTCGGCGGCGGCGGCCTCGGCGGCATCGCGGCTGAATTCCATTGCCACCGAGATCAATTCGTTGAGGTTGTCCAGTCGGGCGCCATCTTGGGGATCATTCGATCCCGCCAACTCCGCGCGGTAGCCGCTGCGGTCGATGATGGCGTCGACCAGTTCGCCGATATCGGCGCCCTCATCGGTCGCGTCGGCGACGGCGACATCGGCGCCCTCGCCACCACCTTCACCGAAGGTCGCCAGAAAGGTGTTGCGCAGACCCTCGATGAGATCGACGAAGCCACCGATCTGCTTGACCGCGCGCGTGTTCAACAGCGGCACCTGGCCCTGCGCTCCCTCGAGCAGCGCCTGGTAGAACGAGATCCCCCGGTTCTCGGCGTGTACGGCCACACAGGCCTCGGCGCGATCCCCGATACCACGGCGCGGGGTGTTCAGGATGCGCCGCAGACTCACCGAATCCTCCGGATTGGCGACGACGCGCAGGTATGCGACGACGTCGCGCACCTCCTTGCGTTCGTAGAACCGGGTGCCGCCGACCACCTTGTACGGGATGCCGTGGCGGACGAAGACCTCTTCGAGCGCCCGGGATCCGGTGTTGGTGCGATAGAACACGGCGATGTCGGAGTAGGTGTTCGACTGCGCGCCGCCGATCGTGTGGTCGGTCAGCCGCTCGATCTCGGTGGCGATGAACGTCGCCTCCTCACGATCGGAATCGGCGACATACCCGACGATGAGCTCGCCATCGCCCGAGTCGGTCCACAGCCGCTTGTCCCGGCGATTCGGGTTGCGGGCGATGACGGCATTCGCAGCCGAGAGGATGGTCTGCGTCGACCGGTAATTCTGTTCCAGCAGGATGGTTTCGGCGTTCGGGAAGTCCCGCTCGAACTCCTCGATGTTGCGGATCGTGGCACCGCGGAACGCGTAGATCGACTGGTCGGCATCACCGACGACACACAACTCCGACGGCGGCACCGCCGACCCGGACTCCTCGCGCCCCACCAATTCCCGGACCAGCACGTACTGGGCGTGGTTGGTGTCCTGGTACTCGTCGACGAGGACGTGCCGGAAGCGGCGGCGGTAGTACTCGGCGACCTCGGGATGCCGCTGCAACAGGGCGACGGTCTCGCCGATCAGATCGTCGAAATCGAAGGCGTTGGCGGTCCGCAGGCGCCGCTGGTACTCCGCGTAGATCTCGGCGACGGTGCGGGCGGTCGGCTCGTCACCGGCGTCGGCGTGCGCCTGCTCGGGCTCGGTCAGCTCGTTCTTCAGATTCGAGATGCTGACCGCCAGCCCGCGTGGACTGAATTTCTTGGGGTCGAGGTCGAGATCGCGGATGATCATGCCCAACAGACGTTTTGAATCGTCGGCATCATAGATGGAGAAACTGGAATTGCGATTACCCAGCAGAGCCGACTGGGCCCGCAGGATTCGGACACAGGTGGAGTGGAACGTCGACACCCACATGTAGGCCGCCCGCGGACCGACGAGGCCGATGACACGCTCGCGCATCTCGGCGGCCGCCTTGTTGGTGAAGGTGATGGCGAGGATCTGGCCGGGCGTGACGTCACGAGCCGCCAGGAGGTACGCGATGCGGCGGGTGAGGACGGCGGTCTTGCCCGAGCCGGCGCCGGCGACGATCAACAGCGGCCCTCCGCTGTGCACGACGGCGGCACGTTGCTGCGGATTGAGTCCGTCGAGGAGTTGTTCGATCCGGTCGTCGGACGCCGCGGCGCCGGTCGCCGGGACGGGTGCGGCGGTGCCGGCGGGGCGCAGATTCCGGGTGCGGGCGTCGGGTGCAGAGCTGGTGGTCATCGATATGTCAGGCTACTCCGGCCCACCGACACCGATTCCGGCCCGCAAGGGCGCGGGCGTGGCCTGGTCCGGGCGGACGGGGTGTACCGGCTACGATGACCGCGCAGGCGATTAGGCGGGGGCCTGCGAAGTCTGCGGTGGACCGGCCGCGTGTGGGCAGGGGGAGGCCGAGTGAGCGAGTCAGCAGCACAGCGTTCGCGCGTGGGCGCCACCACGCCCCGGCGAGCAGGAACGCACCTACCCCCGGATGCGTCATTCAGTCATCACAGGCGGTTTCCCGGACGTAGCCCGACGATGTCTAGTGTTGTCACCATTCGGCCGAAAACGGACATCGTCGCGCTGCGCGGTCCGATGCCCACTGCCCCGGGAAGCGAGCGATGAAGAACACCTCGAAGGTCATTGGCCTGGTCCTCTCCAGCGTCGGCGCGGTGGCGGTGATCGTCGCGCTGGTCCTGTCGTTCATTCCGTGGAGCCTCTCGGGCGCGGCCGAACCGACCGCAGCCTTCCGCGCACAGAAGAGCCTCGATCAGACCGCCTTTCAATACGGCAGCAGTCCGGGTGCGCGGTACACCGGGTCGCTGACCCGCAAATATGCCAGTGGCCGCACCCTGAGGGTCGACTTCTCCGATCTGCAGGTGGCGCTGTCCGGCAACGTCGACGGCACCATCCGGGTCAACGGGCAGCAGGGCGCCTACACCCAGATCGGCAACTACTACTTCACCAAGGCCCCGGTTGCGTTCTGGAAGACGATCCTCGGCTCGTCGCAGCCGAATGTGGATCTGGCGCCGACGGACAACAAGTGGGCCAGCGGCGAATGGGCGCTGCCGAACCTCGGCTACGCACTGTCGCCGATCGTGCTGGCCGGACGCATGGGCAACAACGATCTGGTGCATCCGCCGGCCCTCGGCGCGCAGCTGCCGGCACCCAACCGCGACACCCCCGACGCCCGCTACTGGCCCACCTCCGATCCGGTGATCCAGCAGCTCGCGGACAACAAGGTCAAGGCCGGGGCCTGGGAGATCACCTTCGATGCCGGTACCAAGGCGATCACCCATCTCAAGGGCGACTACAAGGAGGGCGACGTCAGCACCTCCATCGACACCGACGTCACGCCGATGTCCTTCGACCAGGTGTCCCCCATCTTCACCAAGCAGCACGGCCTGATCGCCGATCTCGCGTCGGCGCCGCTGCCCGGCATGACGATGGACAAGCAGCCCGGCCTGCAGCTCGACCAGGTCGGCTGGAAGCAGACCGGTGACTGCTCCAACGTGGCGTGCGGATACGACATCACCGTGAGCGGCAAGCCCTACAACGGCTCGGACAACAAGACCGGGCACGTCAACTACGGACTGACCGTCAATTTCGTGGTCAACGGCCGCCCGGCCGGGGCGCTCGGCGGCACCTGCACGCCGGTGATCCGCGTGGACTTCGATCGCACCGCCACCACCCGCTGCACCGCGACCAACCTGGGTTCCGGTGGGGGCTCGATCCGGCCCAACGTCACCTTCTCGTACCTGCCGTTCCTCGACTACGGCGCCGACACGCTGAACAACTACCTCGACGACAACAGCGAGGCCACCAAGCGTCAGTTCACGATGGTCCGCACCGGAACCAAGCAACCACCCGCGGCCACCTACGCCTCCGAGCACACCGGCCTGCCGAGTAGCTACGCGGTCAAACGCGGTGACTACCTCTTCGATGGTTACGGACCCGCCGGCGCCTATCTGATCACCTTCGCTCCCGGGTACGCCCAACATGTCACGGGCATCAGCTTCGATTCGAGCTGGGCGGGCACCGCCACGCTGCGCGACCAGATGGCCAAGCAGGTCGCGGCGATCGGCGACGACGGGCGCATCGCCTACTACGTGGCCGAACAATCCACGGCCGACGCGTTGAAGGGACTTGTCCTCCAGTCCGGCCAGTCGAGCAAGATCTCGGTCTACTTCGACCCGCCCGAAACGGGTCAGGGTAGCTGAGGTAGGGGAAGCTGAGGCCGGATAGCCGAGCGGGGGCGTCCGACCCGTCCGGCTACTGGCCGAGCAGCCGGGCGTCGACGACCTCGCCGACCCGTCCGTCACCGGTGTGCACCGCCAATGATGGTGTGACCGGCCG
This sequence comes from Gordonia sp. DT30, assembly GCF_049844915.1. Lineage (NCBI taxonomy): Bacteria > Bacillati > Actinomycetota > Actinomycetes > Mycobacteriales > Gordoniaceae > Gordonia > Gordonia sp. DT30. Next base: position 42,786 of record NZ_JBNCLY010000024.1, read on the forward strand.
GATTCGGACCTCGGTACCGTGGCCGTCGAGCTGCACGTAGAGAACGTGCAGGCCGGCGGCCAATCGCACCCGGACCGCATGCCCGCCGGCCAGCGACATCTCGGCGTCGCCGGTGATGTTCGAGCAGTAGCCGAGCGCTATCGTCCACCGCCAGTCGATCAGCGGGCCGTCGAGCCGCAGCGCGGCGGGACCGGTCACCTCGGGCCGCGCACATGTCCCCCGCCCCGCCTTGATGGTGCGGCGCGGGGTGACCGCACCCGGCGTGAGGTTGCCCGCGTTGTCGAGCACGAACAGGCGGTCGGTGCTGTCGCCGAACGTCGGACGGTCGTCGAGGCGGCCGAAGGTGGCGCTGATCTGGTTGTACGGATACGCCACCGGCAGCAGCACCTCGAGGGGCAGTGCCTGATCGAACATCGTGTTGTCCCGGTTGGCGGCCAGCGCCCGTTTCGCGTTGGCCAGGTAGGCACCCGTCGGGTCGTCGGTCCACGAGGATTGATACGACGCCGTGGAGATGAGCGACGACGCGAACGCCAGCGCCGCGGCCACGGCGAGGGCCACCCCGGCCGCCGTCGAAACCCTGCCGATATCTGAAATCTGTTGCGGCTCTCCAGCTTTCCGACGGACCGGTGCCGCGATCAGCAGGGCGAGCGCGATGGTGAGCACCAGCGCCGCATCCGGTAGGTACCGTATGGTCTGGGCCAGTTCGAGGGCGGTGTTGGCCGACGACCGATTCCACATCACCGGGATCTGCGCGGCCACGAGGTAGAGCGCGGTGCACACGAGCACCGCCACGGCGCCGACCCGTGCGCGGACCGCCCAGATCACGACCGCGGCGACCAGCAGCCACCCGAGGACGACCATCCAGGTCGCGGAGAATCCCATCGGCGGGCTCGGCACCCAGCGTTCCCAGTTCCACGGACCGCCGACGAGCGCGGGGATCACTCCGCGATTGATCGAACGCCACACCAATTGCGCGGTCTGTGACACGGAGTGCTGGCCGGCCGTCGCATCCGAGACCGAGAAGAACAGCAGTCCCCACGCCACGAAGATCACCGCCAGCGGCGCCCACAACCGGCGGCCGTTGACGAAGGCCACGCCCAATGCCCCGGTGCCGTGCGCGGCGGCGTCGTCATCGGGACGGCTGTTCGCGCGGCTCACCAGCACCGCGACGACGAACGCGACCGGCAGGATGAACAGCGACTTCTCGAAGAAGGTGAGCGCGAGCAGAAAGATCAGCGACGACCGGATGACGATGCGCCGCACCCGCCGCGGGTCGGCGACACCACGGGCCAGCAGTACCGCATCGGCGACGATCCATGCCATCGCCGCCTGCATCGGCAATGCATTGAGTCCGGCCGCCCACCACACGAACGACGGCACCGTCATCGGCGTGAACAAGTAGAACGCCAACGCGCCGACGGACGCGAGTTCGACGAGCCCGCGGCGCGGACCACCGTCGGCGGGCGCGGTCAGGACGCGGATCATGCGCCATACCGACACCGAGGCCAGCGCCTGCAACACCAGCAGCGTGATCGCGGGGGCGACCCAGTGCACCGGCGCCAACACTGTCGAGATGCCGGCCACCAGGAACGCCGCGGGCATGAAGTGACCGTCGTGGCTGTGCCCGAGGTAGTCCCACGACAGGATCGGCATCGTCGACGCACGCCCGATGAGGATGAGGTCGTCCCAGTAGAAGTTTCCGGTCGCCACCATCCAGCCGCGCACGATCAGCTGCGCAACGATCAAGATGATCGCCGCAGGCACTGCCACCGACGCCCACCGATGCACCGACGAATCCGACGCCCCCGAAGCGGGCCGCGTGGATGGGGCTGTCGTCTCCCGGTGTCTCGGCATGGCGACCAGTGTCCACGGCGCGGCGCGCGCGTGGCAAAATCGGCACGGTGACCGACCCCAGCGACTCGTCGAGCCCCGACCCGACCCGTCCGGCGACCACCGGGCCGGACAAATCCGGGCCGGACAAGAGCACGGGCGCGTCGTTCGCCGATTCCATCGACCTCGGCTACTACGGGCTCGAGGCCGACGTCTCGGGTCTCGCCGACGACATCGATGTGTCGCGCCGGGAGATCGATCGCCTCGATGCGATCATTCTTGCCGCGGTGAAACGCCGGTCGGCGGTGTCGAAGAAGGTCGGCGCGGTCCGCATGGCCTCGGGTGGGCCGCGGCTCGTCCACAGCCGCGAGGTCAAGGTCCTCGAGCGGTTCGCCGAGCTCGGCCAGGAGGGACACACCCTCGCGATGCTGCTGCTGCGACTCGGGCGAGGGCCGCTGGGTCGCTGACGCGGCCGCATATCCATCGTTCGTCGGACGTCCGGTCCGGCAGCCATTGACAGCGTTTCCCGCCCGGGCGTTGGGTGGAGCCATGGGATTCACCTCCCCTGCCGAGAACTACGACCGGTTCATGGGGCGCTACACGCGCACCCTCGCGCCGGCGCTCGTCGATGCCGCGGGCGTGAATGCCGGCGCGCGCGTGCTCGACGTGGGTTGCGGGCCGGGCGGACTCACCGGCGTGCTGGCCGAGCGCGTCGGCGCCGGCAACGTCGCGGGCATCGATCCCGCACCACAGTTCGTCGACGCCTGTCGCGAGCGCGTCCCCGGCGCCGATGTCCGCCAGGGCGCGGCCGAGGACCTGCCGTGGCCGGATGCGGTCTTCGACGCCGCTGCCTCCTGCCTGGTCGTCGGGTTCATGACCGACGCCGATCAGGGTCTGCGGGAGATGGCGCGGGTCACCCGGCCGGGCGGCGTCGTCGCCGCCTGCATGTGGGATCTCGTCGAGGGCGGGATGACGATGCTGGCCGTGTTCTGGCAGGCCGCCCGCGAACTCGATCCCGATGTGGTGGGCGAGCAGATGAATGTGGGTGTCTCCCGGGGTGACATCGCGCGGCGACTGCGCGTGGCAGGACTCGACGACGTCGTCGACGGCGAGCTGTTGGCGCACGCCGAATACACCGACTTCGACGACTTCTGGACACCGTTCACCTTCGCGGTCGGCCCCGCAGGCAACCATCTCGCGTCGCTGCCCGCCGATCGGCAGGAGCGACTCCGGGAACTGTGCCGGCCCAAGCTTCCCGAGGGCCCGTTCACCCTCACCGCCCGTGCCTGGTACGCCCGGGGGACGGTTCGTTGACCTTCACGCGACGCGCCAACCGAATAGGGTGGCATCCATGAGCGACGTCTCCGACAGTGGCCTCGACAGCAGCGACCTCGACACCAGCGGTCACGACATCACCGGCACCCGGTCCTGGCAGGCGTTGGCCGCCCACCAGGATCACGTCCACTCGATGCATCTGCGGGAGGTCTTCGCCGCCGATCCGGACCGCGGCCGAGAGCTCACCGTCGATGTCGGCGACCTGCACATCGACTACTCCAAACATCGTGTGCTGCGCGAAACCCTGGAATTGCTGTTCGGTCTCGCTCGGGAAGCCGGCCTCGAACGGCGACGCGACGCCATGTTCGCCGGCGTCCACATCAACACCTCCGAGGATCGGGCCGTCCTGCACACCGCGTTGCGGCTGCCCGCCGACGCCGAACTCGTCGTCGACGGGCAGCATGTGGTCGCCGACGTACACGAGGTACTCGACGCCATGGGCACCTTCACCGACCGGCTCCGCAGCGGAGAATGGAAGGGCCACACCGGCAAAGCCATCACCGACGTGGTGAACATCGGCATCGGCGGCTCCGACCTCGGCCCGGTGATGGTGTATCAGGCGTTGCGCCACTACGTCGATTCACCGATCCACTGCCATTTCGTCTCCAACGTCGACCCCGCCGACATGGTGGCCACCCTCGCCGGTCTCGACGCCGAGACGACGCTGTTCATCGTGGCGTCCAAGACTTTCGGGACGCTGGAAACCCTCACCAACGCTGCCGCCGCCAAGCGGTGGCTGCTGTCGGAGCTCGGTGCCGCCGACGATGCGGTGGCCAAACACTTTGTGGCGGTGAGCAGCAACGCCGACCGCGTCTCGGCCTTCGGGATCGACACGGCCAACATGTTCGGTTTCTGGGACTGGGTCGGCGGCCGGTATTCGGTCGATTCGGCGATCGGCCTCTCGGTCATGGCCGCGATCGGCAAGCAACGGTTCGGCGAGTTCCTGCACGGATTCCACGTCGTCGACGAACACTTCCGGACCGCGCCGCTCGAACAGAACGCACCGGTCATCCTGGGCCTGATCGGCCTGTGGTACTCGAACTTCTTCGATGCCCAATCACGGGTGGTACTGCCCTATTCCAACGACATGGCACGCTTCGCCGCCTACCTGCAGCAGTTGACCATGGAGTCCAACGGCAAGTCGGTCACCGCGCACGGGCACCACGTGACGACCGACACCGGCGAGGTGTTCTGGGGTGAGCCGGGCACCAACGGACAGCACGCGTTCTACCAGTTGCTGCACCAGGGCACCCGGATGATCCCGGCCGACTTCATCGGATTCGCCGTGCCCACCGACGATCTGCCGACAGCCGACGGCACCGGCTCGATGCACGACCTGCTGATGAGCAACTACTTCGCGCAGACCAAGGTCCTCGCATTCGGCAAGACCGCCGACGAGATCGCCGCCGAGGGCGTGGACCCGGATGTGGTGCCGCACAAGGTGATGCCCGGAAATCGGCCGTCCACGTCGATCCTCGCGCCGGAGCTCACGCCGTCGGTGATCGGCCAGCTGATCGCGCTCTACGAGCATCAGGTCTTCGTCGAGGGCGCGATCTGGGGCATCAATTCCTTCGACCAGTGGGGTGTCGAACTCGGCAAGACCCAGGCGATGGAACTGCTCGGGGTCATCACCGACTCCACACCCCCTGCGCCACTAGGTGACTCGTCGAGTGACGAGCTGGTCCGGTGGTATCGCTCCCACCGCGGTCGGCAGGCCTGACGGCCAGTGCACCGTGCCGTCACTCCCAGCGCGTGGAATCGAAGATGTCCTCGGGAATCTCGTCGCCAGGGGCCAGTCCGAGTTGCTCGATACGCCCCATGAGTGCGGCGCAGCTGGCGATGTGGGAGACGAGCGACGTCGGTTCGGTGACGCGTTCGGCGGGATCGCCGCCGATGAACTCGGGCATCACCGGCGGCACGCACTGACCGACCGCGATATCCGCCGTGCCGGTGGCGCTGCGCCACGCGTCGAAGCTCTCGGCATCGACCGCCTCGGCGATGTCGCCGTCGCCGAGGGCGGCCATCACCTCGTCGACGGTCGCGAGCGGACCGGAATTGCCGCTGGAGGCGTCGAATCCGATGACCGCGTTCGCGTCGATGTCCGGATCGTCAGCGAGAGTGAAGTAGACGATGCCGCGCCAATCGGCGCCCACCGTGGCGATGTCATCGCGTCCGAACACGTCGCGGAGCAGCTCGTCGACGGACTCGGCATCGGCGGATCCGAGGAGCTGGAATGCGCCACGGGCTACCAGTTGACTGTGGTGAATCGACACATCGGTTACCTTACGCAGGTGAGAACGTCTGTGCCGTCGCGTGCGCCGCGACTGTCGAATCGGGCGCAACGGCGCCATCGCATGGTGACCGGCCGCCTTCTGGTGGGACTCGTGGCAAGCGTGTCGGCCGTGTCGGCACTCAGCGCGTGTTCCTCATCGACGCCGTCCTCGGCCCCGGGTACCTCGTCGTTTCCGACGTCGGCCTCGGTGTCGGTGCCGCCGGGTGCACCGCCGCGCACGTCCCCGGGTGCGGCGCTGGCCTTCGGCGGTTCGGCGGTCCTGCCCGCCGACGCCTTCGCACCGAACGGGCCGACCGCGATGTACACGGTCACCGGCATCACCCCGGGCGAAGGGGTACCGGATTCGGCCACGCAGGGCGGCAAGGCCTACTTCATCTACGTGACGGTGACCTCGCTGGCCGCGCGGCCGGCACCGGCCCCGAAGGTGGTCGGGCTGGCCGGCAGCGTCGACGGGAAGACTCCGGCGCTGACCTTGCCGCCGCCGGTGTCGCTGGCCGCGTGCGCGAATCCGTCGCCGCCGGAGACGATGAAGCGGGGCGATGCCTACGCCACCTGTCTGGTGGCCTACGCCGATTCCGAGCAGAAGCTCGGCAGCGTCATCTACTGGGCCGACACCACCACCGCGGACGGATTCGACTTCAAGGCGTCACCCGTCGTGTGGGGCACGCCCGCCCCGCCGACCTCGAGCGGTGCGCCCTCATCTGTCAGACCATCCGGCGCGTGATCGCCGACGGCAGGAATCGCAGTGCCGCCGCGATCGGGACCCACGGCCACCCCGGGACGGGCGCATAGGCCTTCTCGGCCTCGATGGCCTCGACCATCGCGCGCACACCTTTGTCGGTGTCGGTCATCATGGCGGTCTTGACGCCGCGGTTGATGTCGGTCTCGATGTAGCCGGGCAGCAGGATCGACACCGTGATGGGCGAGTTCGCGAACTCGGCCTGCAGCCCCTGCCCGAGCGCCGTCAGACCGGCCTTCGACGCCGAGTACGCGGTCTGCGCCTTGGGGAGACCGCGTACCCCACTCATCGAGCTGACCAGCACCAGGTGGCCGTGCCCCTGGGCGCGGAAGATCTCCAGCGCCGCCTCCACCTGGGCCAGCGCGCCGACGAGATTGGTCTGGACCGTCTCGATGTTGGCGTGCATCTTGCCGGTGCCGAGCGGTGCGCCCTTGCCGAGTCCGGCATTGACGATGACGCGGTCGAGACCGCCGAGTTCGTCTCGCAGCTTCCGGAAGGCCACCGGCACCGCGTCGACGTCGGTGACGTCGAGCCCGGCGGTGGCGACCTGTGCTGCGCTGCCCCGCAATTCGCTCGCGAGAGCGTCGAGGCGGCCGGTCCGCCGAGCGGCCAGCGCCAGGGATCGGCCCTTGGCGGCGAACTCGCGGGCCATGCCCTCGCCGAGTCCCGAGCTCGCGCCGGTGATCAGGATCTTGTCGCGTCGACTCACGGTCGCCAACCTACCGGACCTCGTCCCCACCTCGGTTCGGCCGGGCGAACGTCAGACGCACGACGACGGTGTGCGAGTCGTCGTCGGCGAACACGGTGAGTTCCGCGTGCGGCGCGCGGGCGATCACCGCGGGCATCTGCTCGGCGTTCAGCTCCATCGCGAGGACGCCACCGTCGACGAGCCACTGCGGAGCCTGCGCCGCGAGCGTGGTGAGGTGGTCGAGGCCGTCGGGACCGGCGAGCAGGGCGCGGTGCGGCTCGTGGTCGGCGGCCTCGTGCGGCATCAACGCCAGCGCGGTGTCGGGGACGTAGGGCGGGACCGCGACGATCACGTCCACCGAACCACGCAGTGCCGCAGGCAATGCGGTCAGATCCGGCCCGGCGTACACGCTGGTGGGGTCGCCGAGGTTTCGGCGCGCGTACCGCAGTGCGGTCTCGTCGACATCGGTGGCGTACACCCGCGCATCCGGCAGCCAGTCGCGGATGGTCGCCGCCAATGGCGCTGCCCCGCAATAGGGTTCGACGATGACCGGCCGCACCCGTTCGGCAGCTGCGGCGATACCCACCGCGGCCAGGAGTTCCGAACGCTTGCGCGGCACGAACACCCCGGGGCCGACGGCCAGGCGCCGGCCGGCGAATTCCACCCATCCGACGATGTGCTCGATCGGCTCCCCGGCGACCCGGCGCGCACACATTCGCACCAGGTCTTCGTCGTCGGTGGCGGCCTCCCGCAGGATCGACGCCTCCTCCTCGGCGAACACACATCCCGCCGCGCGGAGCCGGGTCACCAGCGAATCCTCCGCGGCCGGGGCGCTGGTCATTTCGGCCCGGGTCATTTCAGCCCCGGTCACTTCAGCAGCCGTGACATCCGGCGGTCGGCGAGCACCTTGCCGCCGGTCTGGCAGGTCGGGCAGTACTGGAACGAGCGGTCGCTGAAGGCGACCTCCCGGATCGTGTCACCGCACACCGGGCACGGCAATCCGGTACGGGCGTGCACCTTGAGCCCGGTGCGCTTCTCCGACTTGAGTTTCGCGACTCCCTGGCCTTCGAGCCGGCCGATCGCGTCGGTCAGGATGTCGCGCATCGCCTCGTAGAGGGCATCGACCTGTTCTGCGGTCAGGGTTTTCGCGGTCGCGAACGGCGACAACCGGGCGGCGTGCAGGATCTCGTCGGAGTAGGCGTTGCCGATCCCGGCCAGCACCCGTTGATCGGTGAGCACGTTCTTGATGCGTCCCGACGCGCCGGCGAGGATGTCGGCGAACTCGTCCCGGTCGAGTGCGAGCACATCCGGTCCCAGTGAGGCGATCCGCTCGACGTCGGTGATATCACGGACGATCCACACCGCCAGCCGCTTCTGCGTGCCCGCCTCGGTGACGTCGAATCCCTCGCCCGGTAGGCCGCAGTGCACGCGCAACGCGATCGGGCTCTTGCCGCCGGGGCGCAACGGCCGGGGCGAGAGCTCCTCGCTCCAGCGCAGCCAGCCCGCACGCGACAGGTGGACGACCAGGTTGATCACCGGTTCGGGATCGGTGTCGGCGCCCGGGACGGTGCGCACGATCAGGTACTTCCCCACCCGGCCGACCGATTCGACGATGCGGCCGGTGAGCGCGGTATACGGCGGATCGGCGGACTTCAGGACCGACAGGGAGGCGACGTCGACGCGCCGGATCGGGAATCCGGCGGCACGTCCGTCGACGAAATCGGCGATCGCGGCAACCTCGGGCAGTTCGGGCATGACACCAGTGTGCTCTAGTGAACAGATGAGTTCCGCCCTTTCCGACGCCGAGCTGGCCGCGCGCATCGCGGCCGGGGCCGGAGAAATCCTGCTGGGGGTCCGTTCGGGCGACCTGCTGGGCGGTCGGCTGTTGGGCGACGCGGGCGATGCGCTCGCGCAGGCATGGATCGGGTCGGTGCTGCGCCGGCACCGGCCGCATGACGCCGTGCTCAGCGAGGAGGCGGCCGACGTCGGCGACCGTACTGCGGCGCAACGGGTCTGGATCATCGATCCGCTCGACGGAACCAGCGAGTTCGCCGCGGGCAGCGACCACTGGGCCGTGCACGTCGCACTCACCGAGAACGGCGCCGTCACCGATGCGGCCGTCGGACTGCCCGCGCTGGGCGAGGTCTTCCGCACCGACACCGTCACGCCGCCGCCTGCGCAGCCATCGGGTTGCATGGCGGCCTCGCGGTGGGGCACCAGCTACGAGGTCGCGGCGGTGGCACAGCGACTGGACCTGCGCCCGACGCCGATCGGTTCGGCGGGGGCCAAGGCGATGGCCGTGGTCCGCGGTGACGTCGACGCCTACGTGCATTCCGGCGGCCAATACGAGTGGGACAACGCCGCCCCGGTCGGGGTGGCCCTGGCCGCCGGGCTGCACTGCAGCCGCCTCGACGGCTCGCCCATCGTCTACAACCAGCCGCAGCCGTACATGCCCGACTTCGTCATCTGCCGGCCCGAACTCGCGGCGGGCATCCTCGAGGTCGTCGGCGAGGTGTGGTGGTGAGGACTCACCGGTGGTGGCGGGCTACCGCGCCTTGCGGAGCAGGTAGATGTCCATGATCCAGCCGATCCGTTCCCGCGCTTCGGTGCGGGCGGCGGCGATGTCGTCGGCGACCTCGCCGACGCGTCCGCTGATCAGGATCTCGTCGCGGGTGCCGAGGTAGGCGCCCCACCAGATGTGGTCGTCGGCGTCGGCGGTGTGGCGGAAGGCGAGGTCGGCGTCGAGCATGACGATCTGGTTGGTGTCGGCGCCGGGCGGGGTGTCGGCGAGTCGGCGGCCGGTGGTGATGTGGATGGGTTCGCCGACGCGGTTGGCCACGATCGCGTGCGCGGCGGTCAGCGCCGACGCGCTGGTGACGCCGGGGATGACCTCGAGCGCCACGTCCAGATCGCCGCGGGCGGTGAGGTCGTCGACGATGCGCAGGGTCGAGTCGTAGAGCGCCGGATCACCCCAGACGAGGAACGCCGCGATACCACCGTCGGGCACGTGCTCGGTGATGGTGCGGGCGATCAGCTCGGCACGCGCCGCGTGCCAGCGCCGCACCTCGGCGGCGTAGTCGTCGGGGTGCCGATCACGCGGCGGATCGGGCACCTCCACCATCGAATACCCTTGTGGTGCATGGCGTTCGAGAATGTCGCGACGCGCTTGCAGGAGCCCGTCCTTCGTCTCCCCCTTGGCCAAGGCAAGAAAGACGTCGACGTCGGCCATCGCCTCGATCGCCTGCAGGGTGAGCTGTCGCGGATCGCCCGGACCGATGCCGATGACGCGGATGGTGATCTGCATGGCTCAGAGCTTGATTCGGGGCAGGCCGTGTTTGCGCGCGGTGAAGTCGAGGATGATCTGGCGTGGCAACAACCGACGCAACGCGAAGACGATCTCGGCGCTGTTTCCCTTGGCGTAGAACGGCTTCGGATGTTCGGCGAGCGCCGCGTCGACGATCACCCGGGCCATCGTGGCGGCATCGATACCCGACTCCTCGTTGCGGCGGGTGGCCGCGGCGAGTGTCTCGAACTCCTCTGCGTACGGCGAGCCGTCGGCGATGTGGATGCTGCGGCGATCGCCGATACCGGTGGCGATGGTGCCCGGTTCGACGCTGATCACCCGGATTCCGTAAGGCGCCACCTCGCGCCGAGCCGCCAGCGCGAAGGCCTTCAGCGCCGACTTGGTCGCCGCGTAGTCGGAGCGGAACGCGACCGGGAAGCTCGACAGCATCGACCCGACCATGATCACCGTCCCGTGCCGGCGGGCGCGCATGCCGGGCAGGACCGCCTTGGTGAGCGCGATCGGCCCGAACACGTTGACCCGGAACAGGTCCTCGATGGCGCTCATGGGCGTGTCCTCAAGGGCACCCGCCTGCGATTCGCCCGCGTTGTTGATCAGGATGTCGACGTCGCCGACCTCCGCGGCGCACGCGGTGGCCGAGGCGTAGTCGGCGTTGTCGAGCCGCACGTAGGTGACACCGGGGATCGGGTCGGCGACCGTGGCGGGATTGCGGGTGGTGCCGAACACCCGATGCCCCTTGCCTGCCATCTGTCGCGCCACCTCGGCCCCGATTCCGCTGGTCGCACCGGTGACGAGAACTGTCTGAGCTTTCTGGGAGACCACGGCTGCCACCGTAGCGCAGTGCGCAGGGGCCGGTGCGGGCCGTCGGCGACGGAATCGGTACGACATCGCAAGCGGTTTCCGAGAGCAATGTCTTACGGATTCCGGTGGTGGACCGCAAGGATGTCACCGTGCCCCAGGCAGGATTCGAACCTGCGACCCTTCCTTTAGGAGAGGAATGCTCTATCCCCTGAGCTACTGAGGCGCGGCCGGCGCACCGACCCTGTCGACCCGGCGGGCCCGTGGCCGACACGGGGAGTCTAACGCGGGCGTTCACCGGGTGGGGCAATGCCCTCGAGCCCAACGTTGATATGTGTAACGTTACGCGTTACGCTCGGTCCGTGATCCAGTCCTTCGCCAACAAGGACACACAGCGAGTCTGGGCGCGCATGTTTGTTCGCCGCCTGGGTCCAGAGGTAACCCGGATGGCTCACCGCAAGTTGCAAGCACTCGACGCTGCGCAGGTCCTCTCAGACCTCGCGTCTCCGCCCGGCAACCGACTCGAGCCGTTGGCCGGCAACCGAGCCGGACAACACAGCATCCGGATCAACGATCAATACCGCGTGTGCTTCATCTGGACGCCGACCGGCCCCGCCGACGTCGAAATCACCGACTACCACTAACCGCAGACAGGAGAACCCGATGCCCGACTTCGACCCGATCCACCCCGGCGAGACACTCGCCGCCGACTACCTCCCGGACTACGGCCTCTCGCAGCGCAAGCTCGCCGAGCTCATCCACGTGCCGCCGCGCCGCATCAACGAGATCGTCCACGGCCGCCGCGCAATCACCCCCGACACGTCCATCAGGCTCGGGCGCCTCTTCGGACAGTCCGAAAGCTTTTGGCTGAACATGCAACTCCGCTATGACCTCGAAGTCACCCGATCCACGACCGACGTCTCCGACATCACCCCACTGGCAAGTTGAATCCTTGCCGGAGGGAGTATCGGGCTGCGCCATCCCAGGTTGGTCACTCACGACGAGCGCGAGGCGTACCCGCAGTAATGTCCTCGGGCGCCGGATCAACCTGGTCGCTGCGCGCCGCAGAGCCGTCGGCGACCGCGGCAGCCACCGCCCACCGCTGCTCGAAGCGCCCGATCCGCCACACCACCACGGCGACGACCCAGGTGACGATGAACAGGCCGACGATGGCGTATCCGACGATGTTGAGGTCGATGCCCGACACGTCGTCCCAGAACGGTCCGCTCCACCCGAACTGGTCGGTGAGCAGTCCGAGGATCTCGATGGTGCCGATGATGACGGCAACCGCGACCGACAGGCCGGTGATGGTGAGGTTGTAGTAGACCTTGCGGACGGGGTTGGCGAAGGCCCATCCGTAGGCGAAGTTCATGAAGGTGCCGTCGATGCTGTCGAACAGGCTCATCCCGGCGGCGAACAGGACCGGCAGGCACAGGATCGCGTACCAGGGCAGCCCGGCGGCGGCGCTGGTGCCCGCGAGGACGAGGAGTGCGACCTCGGTGGCGGTGTCGAAGCCGAGGCCGAAGAGCACGCCGAGCGGATACATCTGCCACGGCCGGGTGATCGCCTTCATGAACCGGCCGAGCAGCCGATTCATGAAACCCCGGTTGTTCAATTGCTTTTCGAGCTCGGCCTCGTCGTAGACGCCGTGACGCATCGACCGGAACACCTTGATGATGCCGACCAGGATCACGATGTTGATCGCGGCGATGAGGTAGAGGAATCCGCCCGACACCGTCGTGCCGATCAGTCCCGTGTAGTGATGCAGGGCCGACGAATCGTCATCGACCGAGCCGGCCAACGCGCGGATCCCGAAGGCGAGCAGAATGGCCAGGCCGAACACGACGGACGAATGCCCAAGGGAGAACCAGAATCCCACGGTCAGCGGCCGCTGCCCGTCGCCGAGCAGTTTGCGGGTGGTGTTGTCGATCGCGGAGATGTGGTCGGCGTCGAAGGCGTGCCGCATCCCGAGGGTGTAGGCGGTCACCCCGACGCCGAGCCCCAGGGTCTTCTGTCCGACGGAGAAGTCGTGTGGTGCGACGAACACGACCAGGGTGACCCACCCGATGACGTGCAGGGCGCCGATCACCGCGACCATGCCGCCGATGCTGCCCCACTCCGCCCGTGTCAGGGACCGACGCAGCTGCGCCGCACGATCCCGCAGCGACCGAGGTCCGATATGTCCCTCTCGGGCGTATTGCGTTGCCATCCAGCCGAACTCCTCATCCGATTACCTGTTCATCTCAACAGATGAAGCGGCTGGACGCACGTGTATCCACCGACGGGTCTCGGTGGTGCCTCAGTTCCGCGGTCGAGCAGTGGAAGCACGAACCACCAACTCGGCGGGCAACAGCACCGACGACTGAGCCATGTCCGGGTCGGCGTCCAACGCGTCGATCAGCATCCGGGCCGAGCGGCGGCCGATCTCAGAGGTGTTCTGCCGCACCGTCGTCAACGGCGGCGTGACGACTTCGGCCATGTCGATGTCGTCGTAGCCGGTCACCGAGACATCGTCGGGTATCCGGCGCCCGGCTTCCACGAGACGCCGGATCGCCCCGACGGCCATCAGGTCGTTGCAGGTGAGTACGGCGGTGAAGTCGGCATTCTGGGCGAGTAGGTCGGAGATCAGCCGATACCCCGAGGACATCTCGAAGTCACCGTGGAGAACCAACGCGTGCGGGAACACCTCCCGCATCCCCCGGACACGTTCGACTTGGGAGGCCAGGCCGGGGAAGCCGCTGATGATCACCACCCGGCTATGCCCCAGAGACGCGAGATACGTTGCGACACAATGCCCGCCATGGTGGTCGTCCGAGGTCACCGAGGGCACGGCGCCGAGGGACGGAATGGCCTCGTCGGCCAGGACGATATGCGAGCGCGACGCAGCCCGTGCGAGCTCGTCGGTGGGTACCCGCTCGCGCGACGCGGTGTAGATCAGGCCATCGATCAACCCGGTCCGCAGCATGTTGAAACAGCGCTTCTCGCGCCGTGGATCGGCATTGAACGTGCTTGCGGTGATGACACCGTAGTCGAGCTCGTCGGCAGCCTCTTCGACCGCCTTGGCGATGTGGCTGAAGTAGTAGTGCGAGATGTCCGGGACGGCGAGCCCGATCACCTGGGTGCGCCCGGTCTTCAGTTGTTGCCCACTGGCATTGGGCGCATAGCCGAACTCGTCGACGATCCGACGGATGCGCATGGCAGTGGATGGACTCACCGGCCGCTTGCCCGACAGCGCATGCGACACGGTCGTGACGCTCACTCCGGCCGCCGTGGCGATCTGCTGCATCGTCCAGGGGCGCTGCTTGGATTCCGACACAGCCGTGAGGCTAACATCCCCGACCGTTTGCGGTATGCAAACCGGTTTGTATGAGGGTAATGAGCCCCTACCAGGGGTTCACGGTCCGTTAACATCGCGAAATAGTGGCGAAACAGGGGCGACGTAGCGTTCCCGCAAACATCATGCAAAACGATTTGGATACGGAGAACCATGGCCAGCTTTCTTCTCCCGCGTCGCCTGTCCACACGCGTCGCCGTCGCACTGATCAGTGTGGTGACCGCAGTGTCATTGGCCGCCTGCTCATCGGGCGGCGACAGCGGTGATTCGGCGGCAAGCGGCAATCTCAAACTGCAGACGTCCTGGATCCCGCTCGTCCAGTTCGGCGGCAGCTACCTCGCCGAAAAGCACGGCTTCTACAAGGCCAACGGCGTCAACGTCGACATCCTGCCCGGCGGACCCGAGGTCGACTCGATGGCGGCTCTCGCCTCCGGCCAGGCCGACATCGCGATGGGCAACGCCGACACCGTCGCGCGAGCAAACGCGCAGGGCGCCGACCTGGTGATCATCGCGGCCGGTTTCCAGAAGAACCCGCTCGCTGTGCTCTCGACGCCGGACAAGCCGATTCGTACCCCTGCCGACATGGCGGGCAAGAAGATCGGCGTGCCCTCCAACGACGAGGCCTCACAAAGTGCAGTGCTCGCACACAATCACATCCCGGAATCCTCGGTCACCAGCGTGCCCGTGAGTTTCGACATCGCCCCGCTCGTCTCGGGTGAGGTCGACGGCCTCTGGTCCTTCTACGCCGAGCAGCCCGTCGCCTATCAGGAGAAGACCGGTAAGACTCCGGTCACGATGCTGGCCGCCGACTACGGATTCGATGTCTACGCGCAGGTCTACGCGGTCCGCCGGTCGACCCTGCAGGACGCCGCGTCGCGGAAGTCGATCGAAGGATTCCTCAAGGGCGAGATCCAAGGATGGCAAGCGTATGTCCAGAACCCGGCCGAAGCCGCGGAGGTGACGGTCAACGAATACGCCAAGAACGGCGGTCTGACCGTCGAGGAGCAGACCAAGCAAGCACAGCGCCAGTTGGACCTACTGGTCACGCCGGACACGAAAGCCCATGGACTGCTTTGGGTTTCCGACGACGGCATCAACCACAACGTGTCGACGCTGACCGAACTCGGGGTCAAGGGCGTCAGCAAGTCACTGTTCGACACCTCATTGCTGCACGACATCTACCAGGGACGCAACACGGTCTCGTAGTGGCCGAGTGGGGCCGGCCATTCCCGGCGCCGGCCCCACCGCCGCAGTCCCCCACATTCATCGGAGGAAATTCGTGAACGGATCAGGCTTCACACTCTCCAACGTCACCAAGGTGTACTCGTCGAGCAAACGCGACGTGCTCGCCCTCGACGACGTCTCACTCGCCGTGCCACGCGGATCGTTCACCGCATTGCTGGGGCCGTCGGGCTGCGGCAAGTCGACCATCCTGCGGATCCTCGCCGACCTGGAATCCCACTCGGCCGGCGAGGTGACCATTCACGGTGAGAGTCCACGAGCGATCCGCAAAGCGCACCGGCTCGGCCTCGCCCTACAGGATCCGTCCCTGCTGCCCTGGCGCACCGTACGCAACAACATCCGGCTACCCGGTGTCGTCATGCGGCAGAAGGTGTCTCGGCAGCGGGTCGACGAACTCATCGACATGGTGGGTCTCTCGGGATTCGCCGACGGACGGCCGGCTCAGCTCTCCGGCGGCATGCGACAGCGCGTGGCGATCGCACGGGCCATCGTCACCGAACCGGAGATCCTGTTGCTCGACGAGCCGTTCGGCGCGCTGGACGAGATCACCCGGCAGCGGATGAACGAGGAACTGCAGAAGTTGTGGTCGGCGACCAGCGCGACCGCCCTGCTGGTCACGCACTCCATTTCCGAGGCGGCCTTCCTTGCCGACCGGGTGGTCGTCATGTCTCCGCGGCCGGGCCGCATCGTCAGCGAGAAGGTCATCGACTTCCCGCGCCCGCGCACCCGGGACTTGTTGTCCACCCCCGAATTCCACCAGGTGTGTGATGAGTTGTCCGCGCTGCTGCATTCGGGAATGGACGACGACGAGAACGATCTGGTCACCGACGGCGAGATGGCCGGCGCCGTCACCACGGGGGTGCGTGAATGAGTGTGTCCCTCGGTATGTCCACCGGAACACTGGGCTCCGACCGCTCGGCGGCGCGCGCCGCCGCGGTGTCGGGTGAGCGAGAACGTCTGCGGCGCGACGCTCGCCGGGGCAAGCTCCGGGGATGGCTGACGACGCTGCTCGTCAGCATCGCGATGCTGGTCATCTGGGAGGTCGCGGCCGATCTCTGGCTGTCGGACCGCGGGGTCATCGCCGCGCCGAGTGCCATCATCGAGAGTCTGATCTCCGATTCCGATCTGTACTGGCGCAACTTCACCGCGACGGCGTGGATTGCCGTGCGCGGCTGGTTCATCGGCAACGTCCTCGCCATTCTCGTCGCCATCGTCTTCGTCCAGTTCCCCGCATTCGAGTCGATCTTCCTGCGACTGGCACTGACCATCTTCTGTCTGCCGCTCGTCGCGGTGAATCCGATCCTGCAGCTGACCTTCACCCCGGACACCGCGAAGGTCACCCTGGCCGCGCTGGCCGTCTTCTTCACGACGCTGGTCGGCACGATGCTCGGCTTGCGATCGGCCGATGGGGGGCCGTTGACGATGGTCACCGCATGGGGTGGCGGTTCACTGAGCAAACTGGCTCTCATCCGAATCCCGTCGGGGATCCCTGCCATCATCACCGGCCTCCAGATCGGTGCGGCCGCAGCCGCTCTGGGCGCAATCTTCAGCGAGTTCATCGGCGCCAAAACGGGTTTGGGTGTTCTCCTCATCAACGGACTGATGTCCCTGGACCTCGCGCGTGTGTGGTCGGTCGCCGTGTTGGTGACCGCGCTGGCAGCCATCCCTTACGCGCTCCTCGGCGCTCTGCGCCGCTGGGTGGCACCGTGGTCGTCGACCATTTCCACCGCGCCGGCACAACCTCGCGCCCCACACTCGCTGCTGCGGCGGACGGTGACCGGAGTGGTGTTCACCGTCGCATCACTGGTCGTCATCGTCTTCGCCTGGTGGGCATATCTGAAGGTCTTCGACCTCTCACCGTTTGTCGGCAAGGGTCCACAGGACGTCTACGAGTTCCTGTTCGACTCCCCCGAGGCCGCCGACAACCGGTCGGAATTGATCGGCGCCCTGGGTACCACGCTGTTGCATGCCGGCGTCGGCTACATCGCAGGCCTCGTCATCGGGGTGCTCATGGCAGTCGCCTTCGTCACCTTTCCCGTCGTGGCACGAGTTCTCACTCCCCTTGCTGTCGCTCTACGGTCGGTGCCGATCATCGTGTTGATACCACTACTCATCCTGGCGCTGGGCCGGGATCTGCCCGGGGTCGTGGCCATCACCGCCATCGTCACGTTCTTCCCGACCCTGGCCAACACCCAGACCGCCCTTGGGCAGGTTCCCGCCGATGCTGCGGTACTCATGCGCAGCTACGACTCGTCGGTATGGACCTCACTGTGGAGACTCCAACTGCCCTATGCACTTCCATCGCTGTTCGCCTCCGCCCGAATCGCCGCTCCGACGGCCATTCTGGCGGCGACGCTCGCCGAATGGCTGGCCACCGGTGACGGACTCGGTCACACGATCGTGTCGGCCCGGGCGCATTCGGAATACACCCAGCTGTGGGCCGCGGCCGCCGTACTCACCGTCGTCTCGCTGATCTTCTATGCAATCGTCACCTGGGCCGAACGCGCGGTACTCCGGCGCTACGCACCTGCGCAACTCTCCTGAACGCGCCGCCGCAAGGCCGAAATTTTGTCAATCACTCACTGTTGCAAAGGAAGCAATCTGTGCCTACTCCTCATATCGGCGCCGAAAAGGGCGATTTCGCGGCGGATGTACTCATGCCCGGTGATCCGCGCCGCGCCAAACGAATCGCCGAAGCATTCTTCGACGAGCCACGGTTGGTCACCGAGGTCCGCGGAATCCTCGGCTACACCGGAACGTTCGAGGGCCGACCGGTCTCGGTACTCGCCTCCGGGATGGGCATCCCCTCGCTCGCGATCTACGCCACCGAACTCGCCCGGCATTACGAGGTCAAGCGGATCATCCGGGTCGGGACGATCGGAGCGCTGGCCCGCCACATCGACGTCGGTGACGTGATCGCCGCATCGAGCGCCCACACGAACTCGGCGTTGACCGCGAACTGGGTCCCGGGTGTCTCGATGAGCCACGCCCCGAGCTTCGGATTATTGCGTCGCGCAGTGGAATACGGCGAATCAACTGGCCGCACCGTCCACGTCGGCCCGCTGTACACCACCGATGAGTTCTACAAGACCGATCGCAGCATCGCACCTGCCCTGGCCGAGTACGGAACACTCGGCGTGGACATGGAAGCCGCCGGACTCTATGCCGTGGCGCAGAAGGAAGGATTCGAATCACTGATGCTCGGCACCGTCAGCGACAAAAAGAAAGGCAGCGGCGACATGACCGCAGAAGAACGAGAGACGACGTTCACCGACATGGTGTCGCTGGCATTGGCGGCGTTCGCATGAGTATCACCGACATCAGCCGCACCGGATCGCCGCGCTGGGCCGACACCGACGAGCCGTGGCTCACGTTCCCGAAGGTCACCCTCCACGATCATCTGGACGGGTCGCTGCAGCCCGAGACGCTCGTCGAGCTCGCGGCGTCGTCCGGAGTCGCGCTGCCCTACGAAGATCCGGAAGACATGGCCTCGTGGCTCAGGGGCGAGATCACCGAACCACGGGTGAATCACTGGGACGAGAAGTTCGGCCTGACCACGTCGGTCATGCAAACCGAGGACAACATCGCTCGGGTGGCGCGCGAATGGGTGCTCGACGCCGCCGCCGACGGTGTGGTCTACGGCGAAACCCGCTGGGCACCTGAGAAACACATCATCGGGGGACTTCCGCTCCGAGTCGCGGTGGAGGCTGTGGAAGCCGGGCTGCGGCAAGGCGAGGCCGACGTAGCCGCAGCCGGCGGGCACATCCGGGCCCGCCAGTTGCTGTGCGGAATGCGGTCGTCGACGCTGAGTTTCGAGATCGCGCGACTGGCTGCGTCGGTCTACGGCGAGCTGGAGACCGTTGCCGGATACGACATCGCCGGCCCCGAGGACGGCTTTCCGATCCGCCACCACCTCGATGCGACGACGCTGCTCGACCGTGCGGGCGTTCCCTACACGATCCACACCGGGGAGCGCGATGGTGCGCACAGTGTCTGGGAGACAGTTCATCTCGCGCACGCCGTCCGTCTCGGCCACGGCGTTCGCGTCATCGAGGACGTCACCCTCAACGGCCGGCCACTCAACGTGCGCACCGCCGTCAAGGCAGTGGCACAAGCACGCGCCGAGGGCGAGGCCATCCTGGGGCTCGGCCGCACCGCCCGATGGGTGATCGATCGGCGGGTACCGCTCGAGGTGTGCGTGTCGTCGAACTCGAAGGGAGGGGTCCTCGACGGAATCGAGAACCACCCCGTCGACCTGCTCCGCGAACTGGGCTTCACGCTGACACTCAACCCGGACAACCGGCTGATGTCGAAGACATCGCTCACCCGCGAGTTCTCGCGCATCGAGCAGCACTTCGGCTGGGGACTACCGGAGTTCACCATGGCCGCGCTCGCCGGAGTCGAGGCAACCTTCCTCTCCGGACCCGAGAAGCGGGCGCTCGCAGCGGAATTCGAGACCGACATCGCCGCATTCGCCGCAGGCTCGCGGGTGGCGTCGTAAAAGTCGACAGGCCGGGCGCTCTCCGCCCGGCCTGTACCGAACCAACCACCATCCCGAAACTTTCTTCGATCGATGGTTGCCGACCGGACAGATCGGGCGTAGACTCGAACGCACCAGCGACGAACTGATGTTTGATCGCATTCACTGTGGTCGTATTCACTGGGGGGTGA
>NZ_JBNCLY010000025.1:0-60082 GCF_049844915.1 Gordonia sp. DT30
TGGCCGAACTCACCCGCGGCGGCGCCTGTCCAGAGTTGCCGTGGCTGTAAACCACCCACAAGAACGTCAGGAGATCCTGGATGAGTGGGATGTCAGGTCGCAGTTGAAAGTCCACAGGCCTATCCCATTGAAGATGGTTACCGGATGACCGCTGATGGACTCGATGCGGGTTTTGGTCCATCGAACAAGATTCTGCTGCCCTGGATCGACAAGGACCGCCCCCCGACGCTCCGTGCTGGCGATCGCCCCTGGTTGATGTCGGCGGCCGGCACGAGGAAGTGGTTCGTGTGCACCGGCATCCGTCGCGGATCGGTGAGTCTCTCCGCGATCACCAACGCCCACGCCACGCCCTGGAGCCGGCAGGTCAAACGAGTCGTTCCGCAGTGACCGGCTGACTTCGAAGAGCCGGTAGAGCCACCGACTTCCCGCCGCACCACCTCGGTAAGGTGGCGCCATGACAGCCGCATTCGCCTTCGACCGCCTGCGCGTCGACGACGACGTGACCGGCTGGATGGTCGACGGGCGCACGCAGCCCTGGGTCGGGCTGGCGCACGCGGTGACCTTTCTCGGCAACACGCTCACCCTGACTATCCTGTGCGTCGTCGTGGCAGTCGCGTTATTGATGCGACGGCGCGTCGACGAGGCAGTATTGCTCGTCGTCGGCTCACTGCTGGGATGGGTGATCATGGTGGCGCTCAAAGACGTCGTCGGTCGCGATCGCCCGCCGGCTTCCGGACGGCTACTGCATATCGAGAGTTTCTCCTTTCCGTCCGGCCACGCCATGATGTCGATGGTTGTGTACTGCCTGCTCGCGGTCGTTGCCTATCGAAGCAGTTCGTGGGTACGCCACCATGATTGGGTGCTGATCGCCGCGCCGCTGCTGTCGATGGCCATCGGGATCACGCGCGTGTATCTCGGGGTGCACTGGGCGACCGATGTTCTCGCCGGCTGGATGTGCGGTGCGCTATGGGTGCTGGTCTGTGTGTGGGCATCGACCCGGATCGCGCTGCGTGGCAAGAAGGCCGGATGACGATGCGAGTTCTGGTTGTGGGAGCGGGCATCGGTGGTCTCGGGCTGGCCGCCGGGTTGACGCGGGCGGGGATCGAGGTCGAGGTCGTCGAGCAGGCCGAGCAGGTCCGCGCGCACGGCTCCGGTGTGACGTTGTTCGCCAACGGATTCGGCGCCCTCGACGCACTCGGGATCGGTGCCGACGTACGCACGGCCGCCGGAGCCGCGGGCACGTACTCATCGGGAAGCCGACGCCCGGATGGTTCGTGGCTGATGCGTCTGGGTGGCGCTGCCGAAAACCTGCGGGTGATCGACCGGGCCGAGCTCTACCGGGTCCTGCTCGCGGCGGTCCCGCGTGACTCCGTGCGCACGGCGAGCCGGGTGGTCGGTCTCGGCGACGGTGGGGTCGTGCTCGAGGGCGGCACCGAACTCGCCGCCGATGTGGTCGTCGGCGCCGACGGGCTACGGAGTCGGGTGCGAGCCGACGCATTCGGCGATCCGGGCATCCGCTACGCCGGATACGGCGCCTGGCGGGGGATCACCGAGCATCCGGTACCGATCGACGCGGCCGGCGAGACACTTGGCCGCGGAGCACGTTTCGGCATCGCGCCGCTCGGCGACGGCCGCATCTACTGGTTCGCATGCGTTTCGGTCGCGCCCGCATACCGTGCCGGCGGCCTCGACGAGGTACGTCGACGCTTCGGTGACTGGCATGACCCGATCGGTGCCCTCCTCGACGCCACCGATCCCGCGGCCGTCTCCTACGCGCCGATCGAGGAGCTGGCCCGAAGGCTGCGGACCTTCGCTTCCGGAAGATGTGCCCTACTCGGGGACGCCGCCCACGCGATGACACCCAACCTCGGACAGGGGGCCAATCAGGCTCTCGAGGACGCCGCCGTGCTGAACCACCTCCTGGGCCGCGACCTCGGCAGCGCGCCCGACATCCGGAGCATCACCGCAACACTCGCGCGATACGACGCCCTCCGACGGCCCCGCACGCAGCGCATCGCTCGTCAGGCCCGACTGCTCGGAACCGTGATGCAGTGGCGCCATCCATTTCTCGCGACCGTGCGCGACTCGGCGATCCGGCTGGCGCCCACGGCACTCGCCGACCGGCAGGCACGCAACCTGCAACAGTGGTCGCTGCCCGCGCCGTAACCTCCGACGACGCGACGGCGCCGGACCTACGCCGGACGGAAGGCCCCGTGAAAGGTCATCGGAATGTGGTGGGTGAGGGTGGCGGTGGCGACGGGCCCGTCGTCGGGCCGGTCCGCGCGCAACACCAGCAGCGCCGAGGTGCGTCGCGCCGGCTGATGAAGAACGGTCAACAGCCAGCCGTCGCCCTCGGCCGGCGACGTCGGATCGGCGACGAAAAGTGGTTCGCAGACAGTGCTTTCGCCATCGGTGCGGTACGCGCGGTGCCTGTTGTCGGCATGGTCGATGGTGGTGATCGTGTCGGGATTGCCGCCCGGGCGCGTGGATTGGGCCAGATAGGTGAACCGGTGTGCCGCGGCCGTGCGTCGTTGATCGAGTTGCGGGAACTCGCCGCCGAGGTCGCTGAGTTCCTCGGTGCGAACCGTCTGACGCCGTCGGTCGATCACCAGGCGCGTCAGCGTTCCGCCGAACGCCGGGCCGGGATTGTCGCGATAGTCGCGCAGATGCCCATTCCATCGCGTCCATCCGCCGTCACCGTCATGCGCCACGAGTTCGACGGTCGTTGCGTCGTCGGTGTCGTAGGCGTTGGTCACGTGGAAGTGAAAGAGCGAGTCGTGTTCGACCCTGACGTGCTCGCCCCCGTCGCGTGGTACGAGGACGATCGTGGTGCCGAGGTCCGGCTGGTAGGAGAGCGCGTGATCGAACGGGCGCAGACCGAGGGCGACCGGGATCGGATGCCGGACGACCAGCGGACCGAGTACGAAGACGAGGTACCGGTCGGTGAGCGCGAAGTCGTGGATGAAGCCGAGCCTGGGGATCGGGATCGTCGAGATCGTGGTCAGCCGCCCCTGCGGGGTGAGGCGATAGCACCGGATCATCGGGCGCGGGAAGAAGTCGAGACCGAAGTTGAACACCTCACCGGTGCGGGGATCGGTCTTGGGGTGCGCGGAGAAGGCGCCGAGCCGCTTGAGCGCTCCACCGAACGACTCCGTCCCGTGGGTCGACAGCGTGTCGAGGTCCAGCCGATGTGGCCGGCCGCCCTCCCACAGTGCGTAGAGCTTGTCGTCGTGGATCAGCACGTTGGTGTTGGCCATGTTCTCCGGGAACCGCAACGCATTGGCGAGGGCGCCGCCCGCGCGTTGGGTGCCGAAGCCCTTCGGCGGCAACGAGGTCCGGTTGGAACGCCCATACGCTTTGGTGTGGACGTATCGGTTGCGGAAGTGCACCCCACGGTCGGTGATGTCGAAGCGTGACACCATGCCGTCGCCGTCGAAGATGTGCTCGATCGGGTGGTTGCCCACCTCGAACCGGCCGGGACCGATCCGGTAGAGGGTGCCGCGCAACTGCTCGGGGATGGCGCCCTCGACGTCACTGACGGCGTAGTCGAACTCGTGGAGCTGGGTATCCCAGGGCGAGGTTCCCGAAATGTTGGAGACAGGGACACCGTCGATCCGTGAGACACCCATGGCAAAAAGTGTCTCAAACTAGAGTCGCAATACGCAATAGATGTCCGGCCATTGGGCGATTAGACTCCTCGTCGTGTCCGGAAGCGATGACGTCCTCGCCGCGGCTCGCCGGGTGGTGGGGCGGGTCGGTGTCGGCGCGCTGACCCTGGCGGCGGTGGCCCGCGAGGCCGGTATCGGCCGGGCGACGCTGTATCGGCGGTTCGCCTCGCGCGACGCGCTCATCGCCGCGCTGGTCACCGCGGAACTCGACGAACTCGAGCGATTGGTGCGCAGCCGACTGCGATTCGCCGACGAGCCGCGTCAGACCGTTCACATGCTCGTTCGGGAAGTGCTCGACCACAATTCGCGAAATGAGGTGCTGGGCGCGGCGCTGCGGATCGATGCCGCGGATCTGCTCGGCTGGCTCATCCGCAGTGGTTCGCAGCCGACCCTCGTCGACGTCGTCACCGAGCGCGCACTGGCCTATATCGTGGATTCGCCTCTGGCCCAGCACCTTCGGCCGAATCCGGAGGCGGCCGTCGAATTCATGGTCGGCGCCATCTACGCCGACCTCCTCTCCCCGGGGAGGTATCTGACCCACGCCCAGCTGGCCACCTACATCACCGACGCCATCTGTGTCGAGCCCTAGCCGGTAGCGATCACGATCGGGTGAGAAACGCCGAGATCTCGCGGCCGACACCTGCCGGGTCGTCGATCGACAACAGCACTGCGGCGCCGGGGATCTCGGCGTAGCGGGCGCCGGGGACCAGCTCGGCGAGCCGGTGGCCGTGTGCCGGCGGCATGACCCGGTTGTCGGGGGACCACAGCACCAGCGCCGCACCGTCGAACCGGGACAATGCCTCGGTGTCGCGAACGAGTTCGGCCGACTCGAAATGTGTTGAGGCATAAGCGGCCAAGTCGTCCGCAATGCCGGGGATGGACAGCGCCGGCTCGGTCCAGTGGCGGGCCAGCTCGTCGGGAATCGGTTGGCGTGTCATCCATCCGAATACCACAGGCAGACGGCGGAGGAGGCGACTGCGGATGTTGCGGGCGGCGAGGGTGAGGCCCCCGGGGAGACGCGCGGCGATCTCGGCCATCTTTCCCGGCAGGCCGGGCGGAAAATTGTCGAATGCCTCGCACGGCAGGATCACCATCGCACCCACCCGCTCGTCCCGGCCGATGGCGGTGAGGAAAAGTCCGCCGCCCCAATCGGAATGGACGAGGGTCGCCTCCTGCAGATCCAGAGCGTCGAGGAAGTCGGCGAGCACGTGCACCAGGCCCGTCAACGAGAGGTCGGCTCCCGGATTCATCGGGATGCGGTGCGCACCGAGCGGCAACACCGGGCGCAGATAGCGCAAGCCCGTCGGCAGGTAGCGCATCACCGGATCCCATAGGCGCTCGTCCATGAAGAGGCCGTGTAACAGGACGACGGGAGCGCCGGCGCCCTCGTCGAGGTATTCGATGATTCCGGCGGAGATCTCTATCCGGCGTCGCCGGGGCGTTGCGGTGGTCATCGGGTCTCCCGTCGACGGACTGGACTTGTGGAGCGAGCGCTGTGGAGTGGATGCTCTAGAGTGCCCACTCTAGAGCAATTGATCTACGCTGGGAAGGTGCGAAACGGCGAGCGGATCACGACGGCGATGGGGGAGTCGCTACGACGCAACGGGTATGCCGGCACCGGGATCAAGAACGTCCTCGACGCCGCCGACGCTCCCAACGGCTCGCTGTATCACCACTTCCCGGGCGGCAAGCGTGAGCTGGCGGCGGCCTCGCTGCGACAGATGGCCGCGGTCTACCTCGAACTCGTCGTCGGACTGCTCGCCGTCGAGGGCGAATTGCCCGCCGTCCTCGCCGCGGCGTTCGACGAGGCCGCCGACGCCATGGCGGGCTCCGGCTGGCTCAACCTGTGCCCGGTCGGCACCGTGGCCGGCGAGATCGCCGACGCCGAACCCGGGCTCCGAGAGGTCACCGCCGAGATCTTCATCTCCTGGATCGATGCCGGGACCGCGCTGTTCGTCGCGCGCGGGCTCACCGACGACGACGCGACGACGCTCGCATCAGCGACGATCGGGGCCCTGGAAGGTGCGTTCGTGCTCGCGCGGACGCTGCGCTCGCCGACCCCGGTGCATGCCGCGGGGGCATCGGTGGCCGCACTCGCTGCGACCCTCGTCCGGGTGCGCGCATAGGGCCGACGTCACGGGCGGTTCAGTCGAGCCCGCGTTGTGCGCTCCGCGAGCCGCGGCGCGAAGCGGCCCGCTGGACGAGGAAGATCACCGTGCCCAGCACCCCGACGCCGAGCCCGGTCAAGCAGACCGCGAGGGTGCGGCCACCGCCCCAGCCCGTCACGCCGACGACGATCGACGCCACCAGCCACGCCAGCATCCCGACGACGATCACCGGTTCGGGTGCGCGCAGCGCTCGCGGGAGTTCTGGTATGGGTGCTGCATCGGACATGCGCTCAGGGTAGCTTTCCCGTGTGCCCAGCGATTCTGCGCCCGACGAGTCCCCGAGCAAACCCACGACCCCACCGACCGGCAGCGGCCCCACCGAGACAGGCCCCACCGAGACAGGCCCCACCGAGACAGGGCCCACCGAGACAGGGCCCACCGAGACAGGGCCCACCAATCCGGTCGACCGGTTCTTCAAGATCAGCGAACGCGGCTCGACATTTGCCCGTGAATTCCGCGGCGGCCTGGTCACCTTCTTCACTATGGCCTACATCGTGGTGCTCAACCCGATCATCATCGGTGGTATCTCCGGGTCGCCGCACAATGCCGACGTACTCGGCCACGTGCTGCCGATCGCGCAGGTCGCCGCGGTCACCGCCCTGGTCGCCGGCGTTATGTCGATCATCTTCGGCCTCGTCGCCAACTATCCGTTCGCGATCGCCGCGGGGCTGGGGGTCAACAGTCTGCTCGCGGTGACGATCGCACCGCAGGTGACGTGGCCCGAGGCCATGGGTCTGGTCGTCGTCGAGGGCATCATCATCGTGGTGCTGGCCGTCACCGGATTCCGGACCGCGGTCTTCAATGCCGTTCCCGCAGAACTGAAAGCGGCGATCGCCGCCGGCATCGGCGCCTTCATCACCTTCGTCGGCTTCGTCGACGCCGGGTTCGTGCGGCGCATCCCCGACGCCGCCGACACCAACGTGCCGGTCCAGCTCGGCAGCGGCAACTCGATCACCAGCGTGCCCACCCTCGTCTTCGTCATCGGCGTGCTGCTGATGGGGGTGCTGGTGGTGCGCAAGGTGCCCGGCGGGCTGCTCATCGGCATCGTCGTGACCGCGGTGGTGTCGGTGATCCTGGAGTCGGTGCTCCATCTCGGTTCGGGGGCCGAGAAGCCCGGCGGGTGGGGGTTGTCGGTGCCGTCGATCCCGCATTCGGCCGGCGGGCTGCCGAACCTGTCGCTCGTCGGCGACGTCGACGTGTTCGGCGCGTTCACCCGCATCGGGGTGCTCGCGGCATGCGTGCTCGTGTTCGCGCTGCTGCTGTCGAACTTCTTCGACGCGATGGGCACGATGACCGGGCTCGGCAAGGAGGCCGGGCTGGCCGATGAGACGGGCAACCTGCCCGACATCGGCAAGGCCCTGGTCGTCGAGGGCACCGGCGCGATCGCCGGTGGTGTCGCATCGGCCTCGTCGAACACGGTGTTCGTGGAATCGGCGTCCGGCGTCGCCGAGGGTGCGCGGACCGGTCTGGCCAACATCGTCACCGGCGTGCTGTTCCTGGTGGCCATGTTCTTCACCCCGGTCTACGAGGTCATCCCGAGCGAGGCCGTCGCCCCGGCACTGGTGATCGTCGGCGGCCTGATGATCGGCCAGGTCCGCAGCATCGACTTCACCAAGTTCGCGATCGCCTTGCCGACATTCCTGACCATCGTCACCATGCCGTTCACCTACTCGATCGCCAACGGCATCGGCGTCGGCTTCATCAGCTGGGTGGTGATGGCCACCGCGGCGGGCAAGGCGCGGTCGGTGCATCCGTTGATGTGGCTGGTCGCGATCGTCTTCGTCGCCTACTTCGCGCGCCAACCCATCTCGGATCTGGTCGGGTGAGCAGCGGCTGCGGCCGCGGGCGATCTATTATTGCGCCGTGGAACCAGTTGATGGCGACAAACAGCTCGCCGGGCCGCTCTCTCTTGCGATCGTCCGGATGGCCCGGCGTCTACGACTGCGTCGCGACAGCGAGCTCGTGTCGTTGACCCAGTTGTCGGCCCTGAACACCCTTTATCAGGAGGGCTCGATGACGCCGGGCGCGCTCGCCGCGGCCGAACGGATCAAGCCACCGTCGATGACGCGGGTGCTCGCCTCGCTGGCCGACCTCGGGATGATCGAACGCGCCGCGCACCCGACAGATGGCCGGCAGGTGATCGTCACCCTCGCTTCGCCCGGAAAGCGGGTGATCACCGACGAGGTGGCCGCCCGTACGGAATGGCTGGACGGCCGGCTCGCGGCGCTGTCGGCGCAGGAGCGCGCCACCCTGAATGCCGCCGTACCCATCCTCGAACGGATCGTGTCGGCCGACGGCTGACGGCAGGGCAGGCCGACCGCTTCAGAAGAATGTGCCGGCGAACGGCGCCCGCGAGGTGGCAAAGGCCTTCGCGACGGCGTCGAGGGTCTCCGGGGTATCGGTCCAGAGCCGCTCCGCGGCCGCGAACTCGTGCGCGCCGATGCCGCCGAGATAGATGCTCGACAAGACCGAGATGCTCAGTCGCACAGTCGGTTGCGCGTCAGTGCGGACAGCGACCGCGGCACCGTTGCGGATCGTGACGGCAAAGGTTCCACCGCGCTCGGCGAACCGGTCGGTCACCTCGATGACCGCATCGAGGTCCGCGCCGAAGCGGCGGGCACCGAGCGCGGCACCGACGTCGAGGATGCGCACCCACATCTTGTCCACGAGCCCGGTCACCTCCACCGAACGCAGGTCGACCAATTTGCGGGGCAGCGGGTCGTCGACGGGAATCGTCGCGCGCAGCGACGGGATGAGGTCGAGGGAGATCAGGACCCGCCACAGGTCGGTGTGGGCGTCCTCGGTCACCGCGAAGACCTCTTCGACCTCGGCGTGCAACCCGCCGCCGTCGGCGTCCTTGATGATGCGATAGCTCGCGTAGCCGTCATCGTGCAGCAGGTAGTGCAGCCCACTGGCCCCCGGCGAGCGCTCCGAGTCGCGGTCGGCCAGGATGGGCGCCCACCACTGCTCGGTCCGCGGTAATGCACCCGGCCGCGTCGCCGTCCAGCGCCGGTGGATATCGGGGATCGCGGCGGCTATCTCGTCGGCGCCGGCGAACCGTACCCGCGCATGCGCCGGTTGGGCGTGCCGCATCCGCGCCGCGGAGCCGACGGTGATGGTGTGCGCGAAGCACGCGGGGCCGAAGCCGAAGCGCTCGTAGATGGTGCCCTCCGAGGCGGTCAGGATCGCGAAGGTCTGTCCCTCGTCGATCCACTGGCCGGTAAGCTCGGTGAGCATCCGGCGCAGGATGCCGCGCCGGCGATGGGTGGCGGCCACCGACACCCACGACAGTCCGGCCGCGGCGGCGGTGGCGCCGCCGGGCAGGGTCATCGACATGCGGTAGAACATCGACACCCCGACGAGTGGTGCCGAGGGCAGGTCGGTGTCACGCACGACGATGACGTCGGAGTCGGAGACCTTGGCGCGCAAGTCGTTTCGCTCGTCGTCGGCGATGGGGTTGCGCATCGCGAACGCCCGGGCGTCGGCGGCGATGATGTCGTCCCAGTCGTCGTTCGAGGCGCGGCGCAGGCTCAGGTGATCGGTCGTGGTCTCGGGACTGTTCACCCCTCCACGTTGTCATATCGACGCGAACATGGTGATCAGCGGGCCGGATCGGGCGACTGCGGTGCGCGTGCCGGGGCGAGCGCAGTGGCTGCGACGACGGCGGTGTTTGGCAGACTGGGTATTCGTGTCCGATACGCCCGCACCTCCTGCTCCTGCACCCCGTGCCGCGGTGCCGCTACCGGTGCGGGTCGTCGACATCGACGATCCCGCCGATGTGCGCGTCGACGACTTCCGCGATCTCAACTCGGTCGACCGGCGCCCGGATCTGCCGGTTCTGCCGGGTGGCCGGCGCGGCCGCGGCCTCGTCATCGCCGAGGGCGTGCTGGTGGCCCGGCGGATGATCGCGTCGCGATTCGCTCCGCACGCCTTCCTGGGGGTGACGCGGCGACTCGAGGAACTCATCGGTGATGTGCGCCCGGTGCCCGACGACACCACTGCCGATGGAGCCGTCCCGTTCTATCGGGCCACTGCCGAGGTGATGGCCGAGATCATCGGGTTCCACCTCAATCGGGGGGTGCTCGGGGTGGCGCGCCGGGCACCGGTTCTCGGTGTCGACGAGGTACTCGCGAATGCGCGGACCGTGGCGATCCTCGAGGGCGTCAACGACCACGAGAACATCGGCAGCATCTTCCGCAACGCCGCCGGTCTGGGGGTCGACGCGGTGCTGTTCGGCGCGGGATGCGCCGACCCGCTGTATCGCCGCAGCGTGCGCGTGTCGATGGGACACGCGCTGCTGGTGCCCTCGGCCCGTTTCGATCAGTGGCCCGCCGGATTGGACGACGTGCACCGGCATGGGTTCACCACGGTGTCGCTGACACCGGATCCGGACGCAACCGTGCTGGCCGACGCCCTCGACGCCGACCGGGTGGCCTTCCTCGTCGGCGCCGAGGGCCCGGGCCTGGCCAAGGCGACGATGCGGGCCACCCACGTGCAGGCCCGAATCCCGATGAGCCGGGGCACCGATTCGGTCAACGTCGCGACCGCCGCGGCCATCGCCTTCTATGAACGCGTCCGATCAGGCACGATGACACGATGAGCGATCCCGGTGACGACCGGCATTCCCCTGCAGCCACGGCGCCGGCAGCGCACGAGGCACACGGGCCGGCGGAGCCGCCCGCCGAGCCGGCGTCGTGGCAGGCACCGGCGTGGACGCTCTACGTCCCCGAGAGCGAACGGGTGATCGCCGGGTCGGGATCCGGTGTCGACCTGGAGCGATGGCGGCACCACGAACCGACACCGTGGTCGCTGGGCCTGCTCGTCAGTGCGATCGTGATGGCCTTTTGTGCGCTGGTGACGGTCGGCGTGTACAGCCTGGCCGAATCCCTCGCACGCGGCGTGGGGCTGCTCGCCGTGGTCGTTCTGGCCTCCGCGAGTGCTTGGACGCTCTGGATTCTCCGATT
Organism: Gordonia sp. DT30; assembly: GCF_049844915.1. Taxonomy (NCBI): domain Bacteria; kingdom Bacillati; phylum Actinomycetota; class Actinomycetes; order Mycobacteriales; family Gordoniaceae; genus Gordonia; species Gordonia sp. DT30. The sequence continues at coordinate 10,801 of NZ_JBNCLY010000025.1, forward strand.
CCGCCCGGTGTGGCGCTGGATCGTATGGGGGGCGCTGAGCGGACTGCTCGCCGGCGTGGGATCGGCGATTGCGTTGTTTGCGCTCGGGCAGTGAACCCGGACCGCTCTCAGGACTTGCCGAAGCCGAAGTAGCGGGCGAGTCGTCCGCGCTTGGGCTTCGGTGCGGCGTCCGCCTCGCCTGCGGTATTCGCCGGTGCCGCCGAGCCCGATTGCCCGGGGACACCGTGGCCGGAGATGTCTTGCCCGGCAAGCCCCTGCGCGGCGGCCCCCTGCGCCGACACGGCGTGGTACCGGTCGATGTCGTCGGGCGTCGGCACATAGTCGGCGGGATGGATCGCATATGCGGTGACCGGTATCCGCGCGGGATCGGCGTCGGCCGGTGCCAGCGGATGGGTGAACCGGAAGCCGAGCCACGTGCGGTTGGACTCCTCGGCGAGCTGCTGGGGATGGAATGGCAGCGCCAGCAGATCCGGGCCGACGCCCTCGGCGTAACGCAACGGGTGTTCGCCGCCCCAGAACGGGCCCTCGAACGGGTAGGGGACACCCTCGTCCTCGAGGTAGTCGACCGGCGTCGCCGAGAACGACCGTCGCAGCTCGCCGTCCTCCCAACGGGCAAAGGTGCCGGTGCCGGTGGCCGGATCGGTGTACAGCAGGGTGGTCGCGGCGCTGCGGTGAATCGAGGCGATCGTCCGGGTGAGCTCGCTGGGCCGCCCGGTGGCGAACAACGAGCACGACACCACACTCAACCGCCCGTAATGGCCGGCGTAGACGTGCGGGGTCTCGGCAGTCATCGCCGAGGCGAGGTCGGTGTCGGCCACCGGCAACAAGACACTGTCGCCGTAGATGGCCGACGCGAGCCGCTGGGCTGCGGTGACGTCATTGGCGAGTCCGCCGCGCACCAGGCCGGCCGGATCGTCGGTGTCGATGAACCAGAGTGTTACTGCGCGCGCCGACATCGTCCCCCTCAGCTGTTCGGATGGCTACGGACTCCCAGCAGGACATCCTCCCATGCTGGTACGGGTGGCTTGCGTGACTTCCGGCGACGCGGCGCGTCGACCGGAGTGGGTGGCCGCGGCGCATCATCACGGTCGTCGTCGGTCACCTCGGCGGCGGTGTCCGCCGATCGCTGCGGCTCGGTGTCAGTGTGGGTGTCTGCGGTGTCGGTGTCCGCGGCGTCGGTGTGCTGCCCATCCCCGGCCGGCCCGCGAGAGTCGGTGGTGCTCTCGTCGCCATCGAAGTCCAGCGCGTACGTTCCGTGCTCGTCGAACGGGGCACGCTGCGGGTCGTGCCGGCTGCGCTGCGCCCCGATGATCGAGTCGGCGTCGAGGGTGACCTGTTCGCGGCCCGAGTCGTCGACCGCCGGGCCGGGCACCGGGGCGATCACCGGGGTGGCCACCGGTGTCAGCCGGCGGCGCGGCTCGATCAACTCCGGGTGGGTCAACTCCTCGGCGAGGTCGTCGAGCGGATCGGCGGTCCCGCCGTGCGACCCGGGTTGGTAACGCCAGTGGGCGCGGTGTTCGGTGTGGCCGACCTGCCAGGCGACCTGCACCGCCCAATGTCCGTCCTCGCCCTTCCACGCATCCCAGACCGCCTCGGACGGCGTCTGTCCGAAGGCGACGATTCCTTCGGTGACGACGTCGCCCAGGGTCGATTCGGCGAGACCGTCGTGGCGCAGCGGGTGTGCCTGTGCAGCGAGTTCGGCGGCCCGGCTGCGTTCGAGCAACACCGGGTGCGCGAACCGCTCGACCTTGTCGGTGCTGACGCCGGCGATCGCGGCCACCTCGGCGACGGTGGCGCCGGCGCGGATGCGGGATTGGATCTCGCGAGGCCGCAGCGTGCTGGTCATCTCGATCTCGATCTGACCGAGCCGGGAGAGGTCGCCGCGCGCGGCCGCGCGCAGTCGTTCATCGGCGGGGAGGGTGAATCTCTTACCGGACTCGACGTCCTGGCAGATGACTCGGGAGCCGCCGGCGTCGACGCCGACCACTCGAAGTTCGCGCATCTGCTCCTCCTCCGGTTGACCACGAGTGCGGGCATTGGGCTCAGGTTAGACCACCGAACGCGCGGTATCAGTCGGACACGCGGACCGGGAACGCTCGGCTGTCGCCGAATACGCGCAGTTCAGCCCAGGTGTGACGGAGGTGACCCATGCGTCGGATGGTGCGGATGGGTTCCACAGTAGCGTGCGTGCGGCCCGGTGTTGCCGGTGGTCGCCGAACGCCGCAACCGGCGCCGGAGGTGGCGCGCGGGTGTCACAGACGCTCGACGATGTAGTCGATGGCGGCAGTGAGCCTGCTGACGTCCTCGGGGTCGATCGCCGGGAACATGCCGATACGGAGCTGGTTGCGGCCCAGCTTGCGGTACGGCTCGGTGTCGACGACGCCGTTGGCGCGCAGCGTCTTGGCGACCGCGGCGGCGTCGATCTCGTCGTCGAAGTCGATGGTGCCCACGACCTGACTGCGCAGCGCCGGATCGGTGACGAACGGTGTCGCGAACTCCGACTTCTCGGCCCACGAGTACAGCCGCGAACTGGAGTCGGCGGTGCGCGAGACACACCAGTCCAGGCCGCCGTTGCCGAGCATCCACTGGATCTGGTTGTCCAGCAACAGAAGTGTGGTCAGTGCGGGGGTGTTGTAGGTCTGGTTCTTGCGGCTGTTGTCGACGGCGGTCGGCAGCGAGAGGAATTCCGGGCACCAGCGGTCGGTGCCGGCGATCTGGTCGATGCGGGCCAGGGCCGCCGGGCTCATCGCTGCGAGCCAGATGCCGCCGTCGGCGGCGAAGCACTTCTGCGGCGCGAAGTAGTAGACGTCGGTGTCGGCGATCTCGACCGGCAGGCCGCCGGCTCCCGAGGTGGCGTCGATGGCGATCAGTGCGTCGTCGGCGCCGTCGGGCCGGCTCACCGGGACCGCCACCCCGGTGGAGGTCTCGTTGTGCGCCCAGCCGATCAGGTCGACGCCGCCGAAGTCGTCGGCGGTCAACGCCGCCGGGTCGGGTGCGGTGCCCGGATCGGTCGAGATCACCACCGGCGAATCCAGGAACGGTGCCTTCTTGGCGACGGTGGCGAACTTCGACGAGAACTCGCCGTAGGTCAGATGCAGCGAACGCCGCTTGATCAGCCCGAATGCGGCCGCGTCCCAGAACGCGGTGGTCCCGCCGTTCGACAGCACCACCTCGTAACCGTCGGGCAGGGCGAACAGCTGCGAGAGTCCTTCGCGCACCGAGCCGACCACGTTCTTGACCGGGGCCTGACGGTGGCTGGTGCCGATCACCGACGAACCGATGTCGACGAGGGACTGGAGCTGCTCCGGGCGGACCTTGGACGGTCCGCAACCGAAACGTCCGTCGGCGGGCAGCAGGTCGGCGGGAATGGTGATCGGGGTGGCGGCGTCGCTCATGGGCGCAATTCTAGGGCTGTGGCCGGGGCCACTCGGTTTCGGCCTGCCCGAGCTCCTGTCCGAGGTACTGATCGGCCCTCGGGTTCGCGCGGTCTGAGTTTGTTCGCGCGGCTGGTCGACCACCCGCGCGAACAAATTGAAGCCGCGTGAACGGTTCTCAGAGACCGGGTTTGACGACGTCGCCCCATCCCTCGACGTCCTCGGGTCGCCGCGGTGCGGGGCCGGTGTACAGCGCGGCCGGCCGGACGAGTTTGCCGAGTCGCTTCTGTTCGAGGATGTGCGCGCACCAGCCGGCGGTGCGGCCGCAGGTGAACATCGCGGGCATCATGTGCGTCGGCACCTCGGCGTAGTCGAGGATGACCGCCGCCCAGAATTCGACGTTGGTCTCGATGGCCCGGTCGGGACGTCGTTCCCGCAGTTCGGTGAGCGCAGCTTGTTCGAGCGCGGCCGCCACCTCATATCGGGGGACGCCCAGTTGCTGCGCGGTGTGGCGCAGCACGCGGGCCCGCGGGTCCTCGGCGCGGTAGACGCGGTGGCCGAAGCCCATCAGCTTCTCCTTGCGGTCCAGGATGCCCTTGACCAGGCCGCGGGCGTCGCCGGTGCGCTCGACCTCGTCGATCATCGGCAGCACCCGCGCCGGTGCGCCACCGTGCAGCGGACCGGACATGGCGCCGATCGCCCCCGAGAGCGCCGCCGCCACGTCGGCTCCGGTGGAGGCGATGACGCGGGCGGTGAAGGTCGACGCGTTCAGTCCGTGTTCGGCCGCGCTCACCCAGTACGCGTCGATCGCGGCGATGTGCTTCGGGTCCGGATCGCCCTTCCATCGGGTCATGAAACGTGCTGTGACGGTGGGACATTCATCGATGATGTGCTGCGGGACGGCGGGCTGATGGATACCGCGGGCCGACTGTGCGACGTAGGACAGCGCCATCACCGATGCCCGGGCGAGGTTCGCGCGGGCGGTCGCGTCGTCGATGTCGAGGAGGGGCTGATATCCCCAGATCGGCGCCAGCATCGCCAGGGCGGCCTGGACGTCGACGCGGACGTCGCCGGTGTGGATGGGCAGTGGGAACGGTTCGGCCGGGGGCAGGCCGTCGCCGAACCGGCCGTCGACCAGCAGGGCCCATACGTCGGCGAAGGTGACCTTGTTCTCGACGAGGTCTTCGATGTCGACGCCGCGGTAGCGCAGGTTGCCGCCGTTCTTGTCGGGCTCGGCGATCTCGGTCGTGAAGGCGAGGACGCCTTCGAGTCCGGGAACGAAGTCGTCGGGGACCTTGATCGTCATGTGTCAGACCACTTTCTCTCCGCACGGCGATGTGCCGAAATCCTGTGGCGATGCCGGGCGAGGCATCCCCACCAGCACTGTAGGACAGTTCTCGGGTCCCGTCATACCGGGGAGTAAGCGTGGGGTGCCCGGAGTAGCGTCGGGTCGGTGAGCGAATCCAGGGACTCCGCGGCGCCCGCGCGGGAGCCGATCGATCTGCCCGGAATGCGCGTCGGGTACGGCGGTGGTATCCCGCCCAATGTCGGCGACGGCGACCGCGCGGCCGGGGCAGACGGCGTTCGTGACAACCTCGACCCGAGCTGGCTGCGCGGCGACCCGCCATGGCTCGACCTTTTCGAGGTGTGGCTGCATGAGGCGCTCGATGCGCGGATTCCCGAGCCCAACGCGATGGTCCTGGGCACCGTCGACCCCCACGGGTTGCCTGCGACGCGGACGGTGCTGTGCAAGGGCGCAGACGCGACCGGGATCGTCTTCTTCACCGGCTACGACTCCGACAAGGGCCGTGATCTCGCCGCCGACCCGTATGCCTCGATCACTTTTCCGTGGATTGCGCTGGAACGGCAGGTGCACTTTCGTGGTGCGGTGACCAAGGTGAGCCCGCAAGAGACCCAAGGCTATTGGTCCAAACGCCCGCGCGGTTCCCAGCTCTCGGCCCTGGCGTCGGAGCAATCGCGTCCGATCGGCAGCCGGACGGAGCTGGAGGAGAAGGCCGCCGACGTCGCGGATCGGTGTGGGGGACTCGACGGCGGTACCCCGGTTCCGGTGCCGCCGCACTGGGGCGGATACCGACTCGCCCCCGACTGCGTCGAGTTCTGGCAGGGCCGTGCCAATCGGCTGCACAACCGGGTGCGGCTGAGGCTGGTCGACGGCGTGTGGGAGGTGGTCCGGCTCCAGCCCTGACCACCGGCGGGGGCGGTGGTGAGAATAGATAAGCTGTTTCGGTGCGTCGTCTACTGGCCGATACCCGTCCACTTTCCAATCCGCATTTCCGGCGGCTGTGGTCGGCCAACATCATCACCGTCATCGGCGCTCAGCTCACCGTCGTCGCCGTACCCGCCCAGATCTACCAGATCACCGGCAGCTCGGCCTATGTCGGATTGACCGGAGTCTTCGGCCTCGTCCCCTTGGTCGTCTTCGGGCTGTGGGGCGGGGCGCTGGCCGATGTCTTCGACCGCCGGATGATCCTCGTCGTCACCACGCTGGGCCTGATCGGCACCAGCGCATTGTTCTGGGTGCAGTCGGCGATGGGCTGGAACAATGTGTGGATCATCTTGTCGCTCTTCACCATTCAGCAGGGGTTTTTCGCGGTCAATCAGCCGGCGCGGACCTCGGTGCTGCCCCGGCTGTTGTCGGCCGGGGAGCTGCCGGCCGCCCTGTCGTTGAACATGACGGTGATACAGGCGGGGGCGATCGCCGGTCCGCTCGTCGGAGGTGCGCTCATACCGGTGCTCGGATACTCGGTGCTGTATCTGATCGACACGATCTTCCTGTTCGCCACCCTGTGGGCGGTGGTACTGCTGCCGACGCTGCGGCCGGAGAGCGAGCACGCACCCAAGGTGGCCGGGCTGCGGTCGGTGATCGACGGCCTGGTGTATCTCGCCGGGCACAAGGTGCTGTTGGCGTCGTTTGTGCTCGACCTGATCGCAATGATCTTCGGTATGCCGCGCGCACTGTTTCCGCAGATGGCGCACGAGAACTTCGGTGGCCCGGTCTCCGGTGGCGTCGCCTTCGCGTTGCTGTTCATCGCGATCTCGGTCGGCGCCGTCGTCGGCGGCGTGTTCTCCGGCTGGGTCAGTCGTGTCGAGCGGCAGGGGTACGCGGTGGTCGTATGCGTCCTGATCTGGGGTGTCGCCATCGCGGCATCCGGTGTCGCCGTGGGTCTGGCGGGCGGGTCGGCGATGCCGTGGCTGCCGGTCGTGTTGGTGCTGCTGATGGTCGGCGGCGCCGCCGACATGGCATCGGCGGCGTTTCGGCAGGCGATCCTGCTGGCCGCCGCCAACGACGAGGTGCGTGGACGTCTGCAGGGTGTGTTCATCATCGTGGTCGCCGGCGGGCCGCGCATCGCCGACGTCGCGCATGGTTCGGCAGCCGCCGTCGTCGGGGTGGCGGCCACCACCGCATTCGGTGGCGTCGCCGTCGTCGTGCTGACACTTCTTGCCGCCCTGGTATTGCCGGCCTTCCTTCGCTACCGCGTCGGCCAGCACGCCTGAACCGGCCGACGTCAGTGCTCGCTGACGCGGCCGGGGATCGTCGCCCGGCGGGCGGCGTGGACGGGGCAGTAATGGATCGGATTGTCGCGCTGCGCCTCGGACGGAAGGTTGCGGGCCGGGGTCTCGACGAGCGGCGCATCGCGTGGCACCCGGCCGTCGATGCGATCCCACGCATCGCGTGAACGCGGATGGCGCCGATAGCGTTTCGGGGTCAGTCGATGCATGACGAGATTGACCGCCTTGCCCAGCAGCCGGAATCGGCGTTCGTCGGCCGCGCTCCACGGAAGGTTCATCATCTCGCGGATCGGCTCGTCGTAGAAGCCGGTGGTCAGCCACACGAAGAAGCGGGCGGTGGGTGGCGCGATGAATCGTCGCCAGATCCCCGCGGGCATGAACGACATGAACGGCGGTGGTGGCAGCGCGCCGATGTCGAGGACGGTACGCACCGACTCGTGATCGCGTAGAACGTTGCGGCACATGTGATCCCAGTACTCGAGAAAGTCCTCATAGGTGTCGGGGACGGGTCGCATCGAGACGCCGTACTGCGCGTACCAGGCCTTGGACTCCTCGAACAACCGGCGTTTCTGTGCCTCGGTCAGCCACGGACCGAAGCGTTCACACAGCCGCACGTTGCCGTACCAGAACGTCGCGTGCGCCCAGTAGAAGACGTCCGGGTCGAGCGCGTGATATCGGGATCCGTCGGGCATGGTGCCCTTGATGGTGAGGTGGTAGTCGCGTACCTGGTGTCCGGTTTCGGCGGCGCCGTCGGTCGCGACCGCGTCGTAGACGACGCCGCCGATGGGATACAGCGAGCGCATCAGTCGTTCCCAGCGTTCCCCGAAGAAGTCGGAGTGATCCCACACCGCCTGACCCAGCTTGGGGTGCATGTTCTGCATCGACCCGGCCCAGAGTCCTTGCAACATACCGGTCCACGTGCCCCAGACCTGCCAGGTCAGCGAGTCCGGGCCCAGCGGCGGGTACTCGGCCGCGCCGGCGTCGACGACGGTCTCGGCAGTAGGGGCGGGCGCAACCTGAGTCATGAGACAAAACCGTAGATGCGTCTCACCCAGGGTGTCAAGCAGAGATGGTGTCAAGCAGTCGCTGTGTCAAGCGGGCCGAAGCCGGCCGATCGGTAGACATTGCTCCCGGAATCCGCGATCAATGTCTACCGATTCGGGGCACGACCTCATCGCGACCGGAAGCGCACCCGATTTCCGGCGATGAGTTGCGCTGCTCGGGAGATCGACGCCGCGGTGAGCACCGCGACGACGGGATAACCGCCGGTGACGGGATGATCGGCGAGGAAGATCACCGGGGCGCCGTTGGGCGGAACCTGTACCGACCCGTGCGCCACCCCTTCTGATCGGAGTTCGCCGACGTCGTCGCGGTGGGCCGGCACCGGGGCCGCGGCGCCGTCGGGACGCAGGAGCCGCACGCCCACCCGATCGGCCTCGGCACTGACCTCCCACTCGCCGACGGCCAGGTCCGCGGCCCGACGGAGACGATCGGCGCGCGGTCCGGCGGTCACCTCGAGTTCGACGACGCCGGTGGGCGTACCGGGCAGCGGCGCATGCGTGATGGCGGGCCACTCACCGGTCTCGCTGCCGATGGCGAGCCGGTCGCCGGCTCGCAGCGGCGCCGGGCCGAGTCCCGAGAGGGTGTCGGTGGCTCGGGAGCCGAGCACCGCAGGCACATCGACCCCGCCGCGCACCGCCACATAGTTGCGGCAACCCCATGCGGGTGGGCCGAGCGCGAGTTGCGCGCCGGATTCGATGATGATCGCGGCACCCAGACCCACCGGTGCGTCGTCCACGGTGACCGGTGCTCCGGCGCCGGTGACCGCCACCACTGCGCGGTGGTATGCCCGGATTCGCAGGCCGCCCAACGTCGTTTCGATCGTCGCCGCCGACTCCTGGTTTCCGACAAGGCGATTGGCGAGTGTCATCGACGCCCGGTCGGCCGCTCCCGACTGTGGTACCCCGAGGTGGGCCAGTCCGGGGCGGCCCAGGTCCTGGATCGTCGCGAACGGTCCCGGGGTGATCACCTCGATCACGGTCATCGGGTGCTTTCGACATCGGTGAAGCGCACAAGTGCTCCGGGTGTCAGCAGTGACGGCCGCTGTGAGGTCTCATCCCAGAGTCGGATATCTGTGTGGCCCAGCAGATTCCAGCCCCCCGGGCTCGGCGCGGGATAAACGGCGCTGTACCCGGCGGCGACGGCGACCGCCCCGGCAGGCACCCGCGTGCGCGGTTCGTCGCGACGCCCCGGCCGCAGCAACGGATTGTCCCGGCCGTCGGCGGGCACCAGATATCCGAAACCCGGTGCGAAACCCATGAATTCGACGCGCCACACGGTGTCGGTGTGCGCCACGACGACGTCGTCGGCGGCGAGGCCCAGACGCTGGGCGACCTCAGTCAGGTCTGCGCCGTCGTAGTGGACGGGGATCGTGATCTCGTCGTCGGGCACCGCCGCCGTGTCGCCGGGCCCGGAGGCATCTCGCAGTACCCGGTGGATTCCCAACGCGTCCGCACCGAATCCGAGCTCGAACTGGACGAGGACGGTCGTCGCACTCGGGACGATCTCGGTGACGCCACGCAACATTCCCGTTGTGCTCGCGGCCCGCAGTGCCCGCTCGGCCCGACGAACCGCGGGCCGGTCGTCCTCGAAGTCGAGCAGCACCGCATCGGTGCCCGCGGGCAACTCGTTCATATCCGTCGAATCTACCCGTCCACCTACCGGATTGGGCGTCCCGGCGAATGCGTCCGGTATGCGGTGGCACACTGATTCGCGTGACGGCAGGACCGACGTGCGCAGGTGGCCCGGGAATGGGCCGATGAGAGAGATCGTGGTGTGCGGGGAGTCGCTCGTCGACGTGGTGGCGACCGCTGCGCCGAATTCGGACGCCCCGACGCTGCCTGCGTTGCAGCCGGCCCTCGGTGGTGGGCCGTTCAACGTCGCGATCACCCTGGGCCGACTGGGAAGTGCGGTCTCGTTCTGCTCGGCGGTCTCGACCGACGACTACGGCGAGGCGATCGTGTCGGCGTTGCGGCACAGCGGTGTCGGCAGCACGCTGGTGCAGCGGCGCGGTGAGCCCACGTCGCTGGCGCTCGCCACGATCGGTACCGACGGCGTCGCGCACTACTCCTTCTATCTCGAGGGAACCGCGGACCGGCTGGTCACCGACCCGGGGCCGTTCGCGCCGACGGTGTCGGCGGTCTGCTTCGGCACACTCTCGTTGGTTCTCGAGCCGGGTGCGAGCGTGTACGAGACCGTGCTGCGCCGATGCCACGCCGAGGGGCGGCTCGTGGTCTGCGACCCCAACATCCGCTCGGCCGTCATCGCCGACCCCGACGCATACCGGCGGCGTTTCGCCTCGTGGATGGAGTCGGTGGACGTCGTGAAATTGTCCGACGAGGACGCTGCCTGGCTGGGCCTCGGTCGGTACGGATCGAGAGCGGCGGACTGGATCGGCGCAGGCGTCACCGCCGTCCTCACAACTGCCGGCGCCGACGGTATTCACGTCACCACCGCCGGCGGCGTCAGCCACGTGCCGGCGCCGCGCGTCACCGTCGCCGACACCATCGGTGCAGGTGACGCCATCATGGGTGCCGTGCTGCATCAACTGGATCACCTGGGTGCGCTGTCGTCGGCGGCCGTCGGTGAACTCGACGCCGACCGCTGGCGCCAGATCGCCGCCTTTGCGGTGTCGGTGGCGGGGATCACGGTGTCCCGTCCGGGTGCCGACCCTCCGTGGGCGAGCGAGCTCGGGGGAGACTAGGTTAGGTTCTCAAGAGCCCGTATGGGCGAAGAGGAAAATCTCGCACCTGAGTAAAGGGGTCCACGAGTGTCCGCGCAGACAGTCCCGACCGACGGCACAACCGATCCGGCTTCGGCAACATTCACATATCCCGGTGGGCAACTCGAGCTCCCGATCCTGAAGGCCACCGAAGGCAGTGATTCGGTCGAGCTGGGTAAATTTCTGTCCGATACCGGCCTGACGACCTTCGACAGCGGGTTCGTCAATACCGCGGCCACCAAGTCGGCGATCACCTACATCGACGGCGACGCGGGCATCCTGCGTTACCGGGGGATTCCGATCGACCAGCTCGCGGGCAAGTCGAGCTTCCTGGAAGTCAGCTACCTGCTGATCTACGGCGAGTTGCCGACCGCCACCGAACTCGAGGAATTCACCACCAAGATCCAGCGGCATACGCTGCTCCACGAGGATCTCAAGCGTTTCTTCGACGGCTTCCCGCGCAACGCGCATCCGATGCCGGTGCTCTCCAGCGCGGTCAACGCATTGTCTGCGTACTACCAGGACTCGCTGGATCCCAAAGACCCCGAGCAGGTGGAACTGTCGACGATCCGTTTGCTGGCCAAGCTGCCGACGATCGCGGCCTACGCCTACAAGAAGTCGGCCGGCCAGCCGTTCCTCTACCCGGACAACTCGATGAGCCTGGTCGAGAACTTCCTGCGGATGACCTTCGGCTTGCCCGCCGAGCCCTACGAGGTCAACCCCGAGGTGGCCAAGGCGCTCGACATGCTGTTCATCCTGCACGCCGATCACGAGCAGAACTGCTCCACGTCGACGGTGCGCCTCGTCGGATCGAGCCAGGCCAACCTGTTCACGTCCATCTCCGGCGGCATCAACGCGCTCTGGGGTCCGCTGCACGGTGGCGCGAACCAGGCGGTGCTCGAGATGCTCGAGGAGATCAAGAACTCCGGCGGCGACACCAAGGCGTTCATGACGAAGGTCAAGAACAAGGAAGCCGGCGTGAAGCTCATGGGCTTCGGGCACCGCGTGTACAAGAATTACGATCCGCGTGCGGCGATCGTGAAGAAGACCGCCGATCAGATCCTGGCCTCGCTCGGTGTGCAGGACGATCTGCTCGACATCGCCAAGGGCCTCGAAGAGGTCGCGCTGTCCGACGACTACTTCATCGAGCGCAAGCTCTACCCGAACGTCGACTTCTACACCGGCGTCATCTACCGGGCGATGGGCTTCCCGACCCGCATGTTCACCGTGCTGTTCGCGCTCGGCCGACTGCCCGGCTGGATCGCACACTGGCGTGAGATGAGCTCGGATCCCTCCGGCAAGATCGGGCGTCCGCGCCAGCTCTACACCGGCTATACCGAACGTGACTACGTGACACTCGGGGATCGCTGAACGAGGCGACCGAGACATTCGGTACCGACGGCCCCGCACGGGCACCCGATACCGATGACCCTGCACCGACGACTCAAAGGAGAGTCCCGATGACCAGTGCCGAAAAGCCAGAAGTCGAATTCCCCACGGGCCCGGAGCCCACCGAACTCGAGGTCGTCGATCTCATCGAAGGTGACGGCTCGCAGGCGCAACGGGGCGACGTCGTCGACGTGCACTATGTCGGTGTCGATTTCGAATCCGGCGAGGAATTCGACTCGTCGTGGGACCGCGGTCAGTCGGCCCGGTTCCCGCTCGAGCGGCTCATCCCGGGATGGCAGGAAGGAATTCCGGGCATGAAGGTCGGCGGCCGTCGTCGCCTGACCGTCCCACCGAACCTCGCCTACGGGCCGGCCGGTACGGGACACCGCCTTTCGGGCCGCACCCTCGTGTTCGTCATCGATCTGCTGGGCGTCGGCTAGACCCACCACTTCCGCTCACTCATTTGCGTCCCGCTCGACGAGATCGTCGAGCGGGACGCAAATCGTTGAGCGGGAAGCCGCACCACCTAGCGCCGGACTCGCCCCGACGCCGACGGTGGTGCCAGCCGGTCGCCGCGGACGATGGTCCCGGCATTCTTGACCTGTTGCCGTAGCGGCATGATCTCATATCCGGTGATTCCGTCGAGCTCGGCGAGGCTTTGGGTCACAAAGGAATACATGTCGTCGGTGTCGGAGTTCATGATCCGCGCGAAGATGTTGGATCGCCCCGTGATGGCCGCCGCGAACGGGATGCGTGGATGGATGCCCAGGGCTTCTCCGACGGTCCGCAGATGGCGCGGGGTCACCGTCAGCCAGAGTGAGGCGCTGCGCAGACCGATGGCGTCGGTCGCCAGATCGACGTGGAAGTACGCGGCCCCCGATGCGACGAGGTGCTCGACGCGGCGGGTCACCTTTCCGGGTGTGCCACCGGTGGCGCGGGCCAGCGTGGAATAGGACAACCGACCGTCTTTTCCCAAGGCGTCCAACAAGATCTGATCCACTACGTCGGTCTTGACGGGTTCGCCGACGGGCGCGGGCTGACAAGAGGTGGCCTCCAGGGCCGCGGTCTGCTCGGCGGTGAGCACGTCGCTCCACATCTCTTGATGCGGATTCGATCCACCGACGAACGTGTGCAGGATCTCCGCCGGTGAGACGTCGAGGATGGGTGCGGCCTTGGGCAGGGCGGCGACGAGGAGTTCGTGGGCATCGGCGTCGGCGGGAACGCGCAGATTGAAGGCCACCTCCCACCCGGCCCCATAGATCGACACCCAGGAGACGTGATCGTCGGCGGCCACCGATCGCGCGATGGCGTCGGTGCCTTCCGGGCGGCACCGGACCCGGACGAACCAGGCGGAGTTCCCTCCGCGATGCGGGTCGGCCGCCATCGTCACGCGCAGGTAGCCTTCGCGGCGCATGCGGCGGTAGCGCCGGGCCACGGTCTGTTCGGCGACACCGAGTACCTCTCCGAGCTCACGGAAGGACACTCGCGGCGAGACCTGCAACGCGCGCACGATTTGTGCATCCAGCTCGTCGAGTGTGGAGGAATTCAATGCTGCTGGACTGCTCATCGTCACGATTCTACGCCCTGGGCGGTCGCGGGAGACTCGACGCAGAAACGGGCTCACACTTGACGCATCCCACCGGCGGGCAACGGCCTCGATCTCCGGTGATGGCATCGAAAGGTACGAAAAAGTCATGGCACGTAAATGGTGGACGTTGGTCGTCGTGTGTGCGGCGACCTTCATGCTGCTCCTCGACGTCACGATCGTGGTCGTCGCACTCCCCGACATCCAGCATGCTCTGGGCGCGAGTTTCAGTCAGCTGCAATGGGTTACCGACGCCTACGCCCTCGCGCTCGCGGCGTTGCTGCTGACGTCGGGATCGATTTCGGACAAATTCGGGAGGCGCCGGGTCTTCTCGATCGGGCTCGTCGTGTTCACGCTCGGCTCGCTGTTGTGCGGCGTGGCGCAGGACCCGACGATGCTGATCGTCTCGCGGGCGTTGCAAGGTATCGGCGGCGCGATGCTGTTCTCGACGTCGCTCGCGCTCCTTGCCGCGACCTACCACGGACGTGACCGCGGAATCGCGTTCGGCGCCTGGGGCGCGATCTCCGGTATCTCGACGGCCCTGGGGCCGGTGCTCGGCGGTGTGCTCACCACCGGCGTCACCTGGCGCGCGATCTTCCTGGTGAACCTGCCCATCGGGATCGCGGCACTGCTGCTCACGCTGCGCATGGTCGACGAATCGCGCTCGCCGCACGCGCGCCGCATCGACTGGCCGGGCGTGCTCACCTTCACCGCGGGGCTCGTCGCCCTCGTCTACGGCCTCACCGAGGCGGGGCAGCGATCCTGGACCGACTCGCTGGTGGTGGGCTGCTTCATCGCCGCCGCCGTGTTGCTGGCGCTGTTCGTCGTGGTCGAATTGCGTGTGGCGCAACCGATGTTCGATCTCTCGCTGTTGCGGACCCCGACGTTCACCGGCGGGTTGCTGGCGGCGTTCGCCATGAACGGCTCGCTGTTCGCCATGCTGCTCTATGTCGTTGTGTATCTGCAGAACTCGCTGGGCTACTCGGCGATGCAGACCGGTCTGCGGCTGCTGGTGATGTCCGGCTGCACGATGGTGGTGGCGACCGTGGCCGGCCGCGCCTCCGAACGCGTGCCGGTGCGCTGGCTCATCGGCCCCGGGCTGATGCTGGTCGGCGTGGGACTGCTCGTGATGGGCGGACTCGACGCCGGCTCGTCGTGGACGCATCTGATCCCCGGCATGATCGTCGCCGGTATCGGCAGCGGACTGGTCAACCCGCCACTGGCCGCGACGGCGGTCGGTGTGGTGGATGTGCACCGGTCGGGGATGGCGTCGGGTATCAACACGACATTCCGGCAGATCGGCATCGCGGTCGGCATCGCCGTCTACGGTTCGTTGTTCAGCTCGCAGATGTCGTCGTCGATGCATGAGCACCCGGCCGGCGGTCAGCATGCCGCCTACGCCGACGCCCTCAACCTGCTGTTCGTGGTCAGTGGCGCCGTCGCGATCGTCGGCGGTATCGGTGCGCTGGCGCTGATCCGTAGCCGGGACTTCGTCGCGCACGCGCCCGCGCCGGCGAATGAAACCGGCAGTGACGCTGCACAAGTCGGCTCCGTGGCGACCGCATCCTGATGCGCCGGCTCACCGTGCCATCGACAGCGCCTCCGACCACTTCACCCGGCTACCGGTGCGCAGGATCGAACGCTGGTAGATCCGGGCGGCAATCCAGGTGGCGATCGCGCACGCCGCCAGCATGAGTACCAGGGAGACGACGATCTGCACGAAATCGGTGTCACCGGTGGCGATCCGGATCGGCATGAGCACCGCGGAGAACGGCGGAATCCACGTCAGGACTTTGATGAAGGTCGAGTCGAGGGCCTGGACGCCGAAGATGCCCGCGTACATCACGGCCATCGACAGCACGGTCAGCGGCATGATCGTCGAGCCGAGTTCTTCCTGCCGGGACACCAGCGCGCCGGCGGCGGCGTACAGCGTCGCGAAGAAGACGAAGCCGAGCAGGAACCACACCAGTGTCGCGGCGAACATCCCGACCGCGGTGCCCGCTATCGTCAGCATGCCGGTGGCGGCACCGGCTATCAGGGCGGTGGCACCCAGCACAATCACCTGCCCGAGTGCGACCACACCGATGCCTACGATCTTGCCCCACATGAGGTGCAGCGGTGTGACGGTCGCGAGGAGCAACTCGACGATGCGCGACGTCTTCTCCTCGACGACGCCGACGGCGATCATGTTGCCACCCAGCATGATCGCCATGATCAGCAGCATCGAGCCGACCAGTGCGATGACGATGCGCTGACCCTTGTCGGCGCTGGTCGGCTGAGTCTGCACGGTGGTGATCGCGGGTGCGGGCAGACTTGCCGCGTCGACGCCGCGCTGAGCGAGTACGGCCGCCAGATTCGTCTGCTGGATCGAGGTGGGAAGCACACTCGACAACGACTCCGAGAGGCCGTCCTTGCTGATCAGGGTGTAGGAACCGGTGGGGGTGACGACCACCGCGGCGTCGAGATCGCCGGAGTCGACCCGGGTGCGGGCCTGTTCGGCGGTGTCGACCGACACCACGTCGACCGGTGTCCCAGCGGCCTTTCCGGCCGCTTCGATGCCCGTCGACAGCGACGTCTGCGGACCGATCAGGCCCACCCGTTCGGTGTCGGTACCGCCACCGCTGAAGGCTTTCCACACGATCAGGCCGATGACGATCACAGCCATCAGCGCGACGGTGCTGATGAGGAACGACTTGGTGCGCGTGCGGGTGTTGATCTCGCGCTGGGCGATCAGCCGTATCCGAGGTCATGGCGCCGGCGCCGGCGCCGGTGTCGGTGGAACTGGGGCTGGGGGAGTTCATGCCGAAACCACCTCTCGGAACATGTCGGTCAGGGACGGGGTGGACGTGGCGAAGCGGTGCACCGGACCGTTTCGCAGCGCGGCGGCGAGAACCTGCTGGTCGTCGACGGCCGCCAGATCGACGCGCAACCGCGTCGTCTGGCCGTAGTGCGTCTCGAGGACACCGGGAATGCCGTCGGCCCAGGCGATCTCGGACCCGGGCCCGGTGACCTCCAGCGTCACCCCACCACGGCGACGCAGGTCGTCGACGCTGCCGAGCGCACGCATACGTCCTTTGGCGACGATGCCGACCCGGTCGCACAGCCGCTGGACGAGGTCGAGCTGGTGGGAGGAGAACACGACGGGAGTGCCCTCGCCCGCCTTTTCTTTGAGGACGTCGCTCATGACGTCGACGGCCACCGGGTCGAGGCCGGAGAACGGCTCGTCGAGAACCAGTACCGCCGGATCGGCGACCAGTGCCGCCGCCAACTGCACGCGTTGCTGGTTGCCCAGCGACAGCTCGCCGACGTTGTCACCGAACCGTTCTGCGACGCCGAGTCGTTCGGTCCAGCGGCGCGCCGACTCGTCGGCATCGGCCGCGCTCATCCCATGCAGGCGGGCCAGGAAGCGCAGCTGGTCACCGACTTTCATCTTCGGGTACAGCCCGCGTTCCTCGGGCATGTATCCGATGCGCCGGCGCGTGGGCAGATCGATGGGCCGATCACCCAGCAGGACCCGGCCCGCGTCGGCGGCGAGCACGCCGAGGATGATCCGCATGGTGGTGGACTTGCCCGCGCCATTGCTGCCGACGAATCCGAAGATCTCACCGGGTTCGACCTGGAAGGTCATGTCATGCAACGCGATCACGTCGCCATAACGTTTGTGCAGGCCGTCGATGATCAATGCTCCGGTCACCGGTGTTCGGCTCATCGGCGCTCTCCTCTCGGGTCGGTGTGGGTCGGGGTGATCGGGGGAGTCGGCGTGGTGGGGTCGTGGCCGAACTCGTCGGCGAAGTCCTCGGGATCGGGGTCGGCCATCCACCACGCGGTGAGCATGGACGGCAGCACCGCGGCGGCGAGCATCAGCGAGATCGTCAGCATCCCCAGCCCATAGATCACCTGGCCGGGAACATGGTCGGGGATCGAGAGCACGATAAGTGCGATGTAGGGCACGAACATCAGCGTGAACAACACGATGAAGGCCAATGACCGCGCCGAATTGCGCTGTGCCAGTTGGATCTCGTCGAGTGCGGTGACCGGCGCGTCGCCGATCGAACCGGTGATGATCCGCAGGGTCCGCTGACAGACGAGCGAGCCGGCCACGCCCACGAGGAAGGGCAGCAAGAACCATGTCGGACTGACAAACGACACCACCGCCCCGGCGAGCAGGATGAGTATGCAGACTGCCTGTGCGACAACAACAGTGCGGTAGCCGCGTCGATTGCGCCAGCGGGTCAGCTGGTGCGCGGTGCGCTGCGCGAACCGGCGGTGCCGATCCCCGCGCCACTGGTCGTACCGACGCCACAGTTCGGGTTTCGCGTCCTCGGGGATCGCCGAATTCGGGTCGTACATCGTGCACCTCCTTCTCGGTGGTTGCTCGCTGAGGCGAGCCGGCGCCGGGCGCTCACTCGGGCCGGCGGCCGGTGCCCTCGCCGTCGGTTCGGCGTGCGTAGAGCTCGGCCGACATCGCCCCGAACTCGGTGCGACTGAACACGGCCTCCACCGGGAGGCCGAAGACATCGCAGATGCGCATCGCGAGGTCGAGGCTCGGATAGTGATCGCCCCGTTCGAGCGCACCCACCGTCTGCACATTGATGTCGACCAGTTCGGCCAGGGCGGCCCGCGTCATCCGCCGTTCGGCGCGCAGGACGCCGATGCGGTTGTAGATCGGGAGCTTGTCACCCCGCCGGACCGGACTCATACAACTAAGTGTTGGGAAAACCCAACAGAATGTCAAGAGAGTTCACCAAACGGTTGCCGAGGAATCGAGCTCTCCAGGGATCAGTGCGTGCCGAGGATCTCGGCCACGTTCCGCGCGGCCTCGCGCCCGGCCCGGTTGGCGCCGATCGTCGACGCCGAGGGCCCGTAGCCGAGGAGCTGCACGCGTGGGTCGGCGGCCACCGTCGTCGCCAACCGCCCGGTCATCGTGATGCCCCCGCCCGGTGCACGCAGATGCAGCGGCGCGAGATGGTCGAGCGCACTGCGGAATCCGGTGTTCCAGAAGATGACGTCGACGTCGAGCTCGGTGCCCGCCGGGGTGTCGGGACCGCCACGGTCCCAGCACACGCCGGTCTCGGTGATGCGGGTGAACATCGGCCGCCAGGCCAGGATGCCGTCGCGCTGGGCGGCGGCGATCGCCGGGGTACGCGAGAGGCCGGTCACCGAGACGACCGACGTCGGCGGCAACCCCGCGCGGACCCGCTCCTCGACGCGCGCGACCGCCGCACGGCCCTCGGCCGGGTTGAACGGACCGGGCCGGAAATACGGTTCGGTCCGCGAACACCAGAAGGTGGTGACGCCCGGCGCCTCGCGCGCGATCTCGATGAGCAGGCCGATCGCCGAGATCCCGGCGCCGACGACGAGTACCCGCTTGCCTGCGAACTCGCCGGGGCCGGTGTAGTCGTGCGTGTGCAACTGCCGGCCACCGAAGTCGGCGATACCCGGGATGTGCGGGATGAACGGCCGGTCCCAGGTGCCCGTTGCGTTGATCAGCGCCCGCGCGGTCACCGCCGAGGCGCGCGGGGAGCCGGGGCCTGCCGTCGGCGCCGCGATGTGCGCCCGGAACCCGTCGCCGTCGTGGTGTACGGAGTTCACGCGCACCGGCCGACGCACCGTCAGCCCGAATTTGTCCTCGTAGCGGCCGAAGTAGTCCGGTACCGCGGTGGCCGCGGGGAACTGGTCGCAGTCGACCCCGAGCGCCTCGACGAGGCCGTATCCGGGCAGATCATGCACATGGTTCGCGCCGGCGAGGGTCAGGGTCGGCCACCGGTATTGCCAGGCGCCGCCGGGATGTGGTGAGCGGTCGAGGACCTGATATCGGCCGCCGAGTCCGAAACGATCGAGGAAGTATGCCGCCGAGAGTCCCGCCTGGCCGCCGCCGATGACGAGGACGTCGGAGTCCGGCCGTACGTTCTCATCGCCCGCTTCGATCGCATCGCCGCCGTCGTCACCACTGTCGGTCCGCACCACGTCAGCCTGTCACGTGGGCGCGGCACGGTGCGTCGGGGTATCCGGGGTCGGACGGCCGCCAGATCATGGCCGGTAGGCTTCCAAGTCATGATTGCGACGAGTGCAGATGGTGCGGTGACGACAATCGAGTTGGATCGTCCCGACAAACGCAATGCCCTCAACGGTGAGGTGATCGAGGCGCTCGGGGCGGCGTTCACCGATGCCGTCGAGTCCGGTGCGCGGGCGATCGTGCTGACCGGTCGTGGCACCGCGTTCTCGGCGGGTGCAGACCTCTCGGGCCCGGTCTACGATCGGGACTTCCTCGATCGGCTCGTCGTCACCTTGGCGCAGATCGAGTCGATCTCGGTGCCGGTGATCGCCGCGGTCAACGGCGCGGCCTTCGGTGCCGGGTTGCAACTGGCCATGGCCGCCGATCTGCGCGTCATGTCCCCCGATGCCCTCGCGGGCATTCCGGCGGCGAAGATCGGTGTGGCGGTGGATGAATGGACGATACGGCGACTCGTGTCACTGGTCGGCGGCGGCCCGGCGCGGGGCATGTTCATCGGCTGCGACAACCTCACGGCCGAGCGCGCCCACGAACTCGGATTCGCCAACCGCGTCGGCGATCTCGCCGACGCGCAGGAGTGGGCCGCGACCATCGCCGAGTTCGCGCCACTCACCCTGGCGCACTACAAAGCCGTCCTCAACGGCGACGGTGCGCGCGATCCGGCGCCCACCGAGCATCGGGCGGCGATGCTGCGTGCCTGGCAGAGCGCGGACCTCGCCGAAGGACGCGCGGCGCGCGCGGAGAAACGCCGGCCGCGGTTCACCGGAAAGTAGTTGTCGCGCACCCGGGTTCGATATGCCCGATTCGCCGTGCGCGTAACATTCCCGAAACATGCCGAGGTATATGCCAGAAACGTCCACCTCCTAGCGTGATCGCAATCCATTGTCCAAGGAGGGGATTGCGTGTCGAAACGACATCATGGGGTCGATGACCTCACCGAAGAGGTAGGCGCGATAGAGAACGCCGAACACAGCATCATCGCCACCGGCGCCCAGGCGGCGGCCGCTCGTGAGTCCCTCGAGGACTACACGCTGCGTTTCGCGCCACGCAGCTACCGCAAATGGGGTCCGGGTGTGGTGGCGATCTCGGCGCTCGGCGGTATCGCCTACCTGGCCGACTTCGCGATCGGTGCCAACATCGGCATCGCCAACGGGACCGGAAATGCCTTGTGGGGCATCCTGTTCTTCGCCGTCGTGATCGTGCTGACCGGCTACCCGCTGGCCTACTACGCCGCGCGATACAACATCGACCTCGACCTGATCACCCGCGGCAGCGGTTTCGGATACTACGGCTCGGTGCTGACGAACGTGATCTTCGCGTCGTTCACGTTCATCTTCTTTGCCCTCGAGGGTTCGATCATGGCCCAGGGTCTGCAACTGGGTCTGCACATCCCGCTCTGGATCGGGTACCTGATCTCCTCGGTGCTGATCATCCCGCTGGTCATCTACGGCATGAACACGCTCGCCAAGCTGCAGGTGTGGACCACCCCGCTGTGGCTGATCATGATGGTGCTGCCGTTTCTGTACCTGGTCATCAAGCATCCCGCGGCGATCGGTGACTTCTTTGCGTTCAGCGGTGTCGATTCCCACGGCCATGCGCTCGGCAAGGGCGTCAGCTTCGCCGGCACCATGCTCGCGGCCGGTGTGTGTCTGTCGCTGATCGCGCAGATCGCCGAGCAGATCGATTACCTGCGGTTCATGCCGCCCCGGACCCCGGAGAACAAGCGCAAGTGGTGGATCGCCACGCTGACCGCCGGCCCGGGCTGGGTGCTCTTCGGCGCCATCAAGCAGATCGTCGGCCTGTTCCTCGCGGTCTACCTGATCGGTATCAGCATCGACAACGCCGGCATCGCCAACCAGCCGGTGCACCAGTTCGTGGAGATTTATCAAGACTTCCTGCCGCACTGGCTGGCACTGACCCTGGCAGTGATCCTGGTGGTCATCAGCCAGGTGAAGATCAACGTCACCAACGCCTACTCCGGATCGCTGGCCTGGACCAACGCGTTCACCCGGGTCACCAAGACGTACCCGGGCCGACTGGTGTTCCTGTTCTTCAACGTCTTCATCGCGATCGTGCTGATGGAGGCCGACATGTTCAGCTTCCTCAACAATCTGCTGAACTTCTACGCCAACTGCGGTATCGCCTGGATCGCGGTCGTTGCCTCCGACATCGCCATCAACAAGTATCTGCTGGGTATCTCACCCAAGCAGCCCGAATTCCGGCGCGGCATGCTCTACAGCGTGAACCCGGTCGGGTTCGGGTCCCTGCTCGTGGCGGCCGGGGCGTCGATCCTGGTGTACTTCCACGTGTTCGGCGATGCGATCCAGCCGTACTCGCCGCTGGTGGCGCTCGTGCTCGCGGTGGCCATGCCCCCGATCCTGGCGTTGGCCACCAAGGGTAAGTACTACCTGCGCCGCACCGATGACGGCATCGATATCCCGATGTACGACGAACACGGCAACCCGACCGATGTGCGGCTGCTGTGCTGCGTCACCGGCATCGAGTTCGAGCGGCCGGACATGATCGCCTCGGCGGTACCCGGACCGAACGGTGAGAAGCAATACATCTCCTCGCTGGCGCTGTCCTGCGACCGGTCGGGTGAGCATGTCCTTCCCGCACAGGATGATTCGGGACCCACCAGCTCCGGCGCCACCTCCGACATCCCGGTCGGCGCCGATGGAGCGGTCGGGGACAAGACGGTCGGGGAATCAGCCGTGGATGGGGCCACCCCCCAGGGTTAGCGACCTTCCCGAGGCGTCGTGCCGGTCGGCGATCAGTTGCGCGGCGATCGACACGGCGACCTCGGCGGGGGTATGGCCCCCCAGATCCAGGCCGAGTGGCGAGCGCAACCGTGCCAGCGCGTCGTCGCTCACGCCCGCATCCGTCAGGCGTGCGTTCCGGTCGGCGACGGTACGGCGGGAACCCAGCGCCCCGACGAAGCCGATTCGGTTGGTGCCCAGGGCGACCCGCAGCGTGGGGACGTCGAACTTGGTGTCGTGGGTCATCACGCACACGCAGGTCGAGCGATCGGTCCGGCCCTGCGCGATCTCGTCGGCGAGGTAGCGGTCGGGCCATTCGACGATCACCTCGTCGGCGCCGGGCAGCCGTGCCGGGGTGGCGAAGACCGGACGGGCGTCGACGACGCTCACCCGATAGCCCAGCGTCGACCCGAGGGTGGCGAGTGCCCGTACGAAGTCGTTGGCGCCCACCAGGATCAGCCGCGCTCGCGGCGCGAAGGTCTGGACGAACGCACGAGGGCGAGCCTGGCCCGAACCCGGCACATCTGCGGCAGTCGACTCGTCGCAGTCGTCGACGCCGACGATTCCGCTGCGCCCGGTCGCCAGCAGATCGGCGATGTCGGCGTCGAGCCGGTACCAGGGCCGACGGCTCTCTCGGGTGGCCGAATACCAGGCCGGGGCATCCGAGAGGGTGGTGGCCCAGGCGATCGGGGTGCCGTCGTCGATCGCAGCGGCCAGTCGCCGCAGCTCGGGCAGGTGTGTCGCGTCGAGGCGTTCGACGGCGACCTCCATCTCACCGCCACACGTCAGGCCGATCGCGATGCCATCCGGGTCGGCGACGCCGAAATACTCGACGGTCGCGATCCCGTCGGTCAACACCTGCTGCGCGCTCTCGACGATCGCCGATTCGACGCACCCGCCCGAGAGGGAGCCGATCACCTCGCCGTCGGCGGTGATCGCCATCGCCGACCCGACCGACCGCGGCGCCGCGCCGGTCGTCGAGATCACCCGGGCCAGGGCGACGGCACCATGCTCGAGGCGGTGTATCAACGCCGGCAGGACATCACGCATCCCTCCAGTGTCCGACGCGGTGCCCGAAGGCGCCAGTCGAGCGGTGGGGAGAGGACCGGATTCGGCCGATCCAACGATTCAGTGCCGTAGATCGATGTCGCTGGGTGACACCGATCTACGGCACAAGTGAATCTGCCTATCAGCCGTTGTGCTGACCCACGGGGGCCGCGCCGGTGGCGGTCAGGACCCGAGGACCTGCTCGAGGTACGGATTGGCGAACACCCGGTTCGGGTCGAACTGGTCACGCACCGCGCGGAATTCGTCGAACCGCGGGTACACCGACCGCAGATACTCAGCGTCGCGGGTGTGCATCTTGCCCCAGTGCGGCCGGCCACCATGGTCGGTCATGATCGCCTCGGCATCGGCGAAATACGCGGCGGCGTCGGTCGGATCGTCGTGGTGATAACGGTGCACCGCGATGTAGCCGCGCGGGCCGCCCGATGCGGTCGAGAGCATCAGATCGTCACCGGCGGCCGCCCGGACCTCGACCGGGAAGCTGATGCGGTAGCGCTTGCGCTCGATCATCTGCCGCAGTTCACGCAGTGCCGACGGGGTGGCTTCCAGTGGAACCGCGTATTCCATCTCGCGGAACCGGACCGTGCGTGACGAGATGAACACGCGGTCGGATCGTTCGGTGTAGGTGCGGGCCGAGAGCACCCGGCCCGAGACCTGACTGATCGTCGGGACGGCTGCGGGCACGCGAGAACCCAACGCGCACAACACTCGATACACGCGGTTGGCGAGGATCTCGTCGTCGACGTAACGGCGTACCCGGCCGGCTCCGGAGGGTGTGGCGAGACCCTCGAGCCGGGTGTTGGTCTTGCCCAGCGCACATCGGGTGTGCGGAAACCAATAGAACTCATGATGGTCTTGTGTCGCAACGCGTTCGGTGAAGCCGTCGATCGCGTCGTCGGCGTCGAGGGGATACTCGTCGGCGCGGATGGAGAAGACCGGAACGCACTGGATCGTCAGGTCGACGAGGATGCCGAGTGCGCCGAGGCCCAGCGCCACCGCCGCGAGTCGCGGATCGTCCTCGGCCACCGTGACGATCTCACCGGTACCCGACACCAGGGTGGCGCCGACGATCTGAGTGCTGAGGCCGCCGAAATCCAGTCCGGTGCCATGGGTTCCGGTGGAGGTGGCACCAGAGATCGTCTGCCGGTCCACATCTCCGAGGTTGGCCATCGCCAAACCGTGGGCGCCGAGCAGGTCGGGGATCTCGTAGAGCCGGGTACCCGCACGGAGCGTCACACGCCGCGCGGCCTCGTCGACGCCGATGAGGCCCTGCAACTGCGACATGTCGAGCTGGGTCGCCGGCGCGAGCGCGATCGGGGAGAAACTGTGCCCGGCACCGACCGCCTTCACGGTCGAATTCGCTTGCACCGCACGGCCGACCAGATCGGCGATGTCGTCGGCGCTGCCGGGAGACTCGACGGCGGTCGGCGTACATTGCGCGGTGCCGCCCCAGTTACGCCATGGCCGTGCGGCAGCCGTCCCGTTGGAGACCGTCACAGAAAACACTTCCCCTCTCCGCGGTATGTCGGTACCGCCTCCTCGACCCGCGCGGTGCCGTCGGCATCTCGGGCGATCTTCACCACCTGCGGTGAACGTTCGCACACCTCACCGGATTTGGTGTGCCGGAACCACACCCGGTCACCGATGGACAGCCCTGCGGTGCCGGGGCCGTGCAGCGGTGTCTGTACCTCGCCGGCGGCCTCGGTGCCCACATATCGCAGATCCGCCGGCCACACGGGCCGGGGCAGCCGGTCGGCGGCCGGCGGTCCCGAGGCGATCCAGCCGCCACCCGCGCAGGTGACGTAGCCGGGGGCGGGAATCCGGACGACATCGAGTCCGAACGCGAGTGCCGGTGCCGGCCGAAAATGGTGATAGGTGTCGAAGAGGTGGCCGCCGAAGACGCCGCTGCCCGCGGCGATGTCGGTGACCGAGGAGTCGCGCGCCGTCTGCTCCAGCGAGCCCGTGCCGCCGGCGTTGACGATCTCGAGCGGTGCGATCTGGTGCAGCGCGGCGACGATCCGGCCACGGCGGCGGCGGATCTCGGTCATCGACAGACGCTGCATTGCGCCGACTGCGTGATTCTTCATGGCCTTGCCCGGCACGTCGTCACCGACGCCGGCCACTTGCGCCTCATAGGACATGACGCCGACCAGGTCGAAGCCGGGGCGGTCCACGATGTGGCGGGCGAGTGCGAGCGCGCCCTCGCGATCGTGGACGGGCGAGCGGCGCACACCGATGTGTACCCGGCCGCCGAACAGGCGCAGCGAGGCGTCGATGTCGATCGCGACCCGCACACTCGGCCGCGCCTGCGCGCCGGTCACCGCGTCTATCGCGTCGAGATGCTCGGTCGAATCGACGAGCAGAGTGACCCGCGACGTAGCGATCTCGTCGGCCAGAAAATTCGCCAGTGCGGTGGTCCGCACCGTCGGATATCCCATCAGGACGTCGGTGATGCCGGATCGTGTTGCCAGCCAGCGGGCTTCGTCGAGGTCGTACGCCAGCACGCCGGCGAACCCGGGGCGTGCGACGAGGTCGGCGATGACAGAACGGACGCGTAGGGACTTCGACGCCAGGCGGATCGGCACGCCCCCCGCGCGGCGCAGCAGATCGGCCACGTTGTGTTCGAGGGCGGCGGAATCGAGAACGAGAGCGGGACTGTCGATGCCGCCGGCGACGACGGCCTCGGTGAATCCGGTCCAGTACCGCTGTGGATCGCGGTCCCATAATCCCGGACCGGCGGCTGCGGTGTCGCTCATGAGGTCCCGCCGGCCGATCCGTCGTCGGCAACGACAAACGACATGACCTGGCGGACAAGGGAATCCATCAGGGTGTCGACAACGTCGTCGTCGGCGGTGCTGAGGTAGATCAGGGTGATCGAGATGAGCGCACCGATCATCGTCGGAGCGATGGAGGTGGCGGGTGCGGTGAACCGCACACCGTATCGGGCCGCTCCTTCGTCGAGGCCGACGGCGGCGACCGCGTAGAGATCCTCGTACATCTTCATGCCGTGCCGCTGCAGTTCGGGATGGTTGTGTGCATATATCCCGAGGGAGATGGTGGCCTGCAGGCGTCCCGGGTCGGCTTTGAGCATCGCGTAGAAGGCCTCGAGCTGGCGGCGCATGTTGGCCTCCATGACCTCCACCGCGGAGCCCGCGAGGGTGTCGTCGGACGCCTGGATCGTGTGCAGCATCTGGGTGATGTCGGTGGGGACGGCTGTCTCCATCACCGCGCACAGCAGAGCCGTACGCGACTCGAAGGCGTAGTGGAAGCTGGCGAGCGGCATGTCGGCGTGGGCGCAGATCCGGCGCGTGGTCGCACCCTCGACGCCGTGGTCGGCGATGACCCGGTAGGCGGCCTCGACGAGCGCCGAGCGCCGATCCGTGACGGACATCCGTGCCAACGAAGAATCACTTCCCGACCGCATGTGAACCGGCACATGCGCGAATTGGTTGCAGACGAGAAGGTTACCAAGCCGTCCGCCGGAATTTCTGCGATACCCGAGCAGCGATACCCGAGCAGCGATACCCGAGCAGCGATACCCGGGCTGCGATACCCGGGCATGGGGGCGCCGACGGTGAATGTGGCACTACCGGCGAGTGCGCGGGTCCCGGTCGGGACGGACCATTACGCTGAGGGACGTGACGATGCCCATCGAATGGACGCCCACCGAAGTGTTCGGGCGGGTCAAGAGCTCGGTCGGGGTGCTCGGTGCGCGTGCCGCCGGCGCGGCCGTCGGATCGCTGGCGTCGGCGGGGCTGCCCGCGGCCCGCGCCATCGGTGCCGATCCCGAGACGATCTGGCGCGAGGTGGCCGGCTCGCCGAACCTGGTCGGCCGCACCTTCGTCAATCCCGAGCCGCCCTCGGCCGGGGTGGCGCCCGACCTGCGGGTTGCGATGGACATGGCCAAACGCCCGGGCCGCCCGACGCATCCGATCCGGGTGGAGCGACCCCGGTTTGCCGATGAGGTCGCAGCCCTCGCGGTGACGTGGCTCGGCCACGCGTCGGCACTCGTCGAGATCGACGGGGTGCGCGTACTCACCGACCCGGTGTTCTCCCAGCGATGTTCCCCGAGCCAGACACTCGGCCCGGCCCGCATGCACCCCGCTCCGGTCGAGGCCGCCGACCTGCCGCCACTCGACGTGGTGCTGATCAGCCACGACCACTACGACCACCTCGACATGGCCACCGTGACCACCATCGCGCGCACCCAGCCGGACGTCGTGTTCGTGACGCCGCTCGGGGTCGGCGCACATCTCCTGGCCTGGGGAGTGCCGGCCGATCGCATCCGCCAAGCCGACCTGTGGGGGAGCGTGGAGGTCACCGGCCGGACCGGTCAGGCACGCTTCACCGTGGGACCGGCCCGGCACTTCTCCGGCCGCATGTTCGACCGTGACCTGACGCAATGGGCGAGTTGGGGAATCGTCGGACCCACTCACCGCGTGTTCTTCTCCGGCGACACCGGGTACAGCGAACGCTTCGAGGACCTGGGTGAGCTGCTCGGCCCCTTCGACCTCACCCTCATCGCGGTGGGCGCCTACGACCCGGTGTGGCCCGACGTCCATGTCGATCCCGAAGAGGCCGTGGCGATCCACCGGATGGTGTCCGGATCGGCGGGCACCGACGCGGTGCTGATCCCGATCCACTGGGGAACCTTCTCGCTGGCCCGCCACTCCTGGGCGGACCCGATCACGCGGCTGCTCCCGAATGCCGGCCGCAACGCCACCACGGTGATGGTTCCGCAGCCCGGCGGCACCATCGACCTGCAACACCGGACCGGGACCGGGCTCACCGACCCGCAGTGGTGGGAAGCGTCGGCATGAGCAAACCCCTTCAGGCCCAGACCCGGCGGCCGGGTCTGACCGCAGACGAGGTTGCCCAGCGCGTCGCCGAGGGTCATGCGAACACGATGCCGAACCGGTCCGGACGCAGCGTCGGCGACATCGTCCGAGCCAACGTCTTCACGCGCATCAATGCCCTTCTCGGGACGCTGTTTCTGATCGTCGCGTTCACCGGATCGTTCATCAACGGGCTGTTCGGCCTGCTCATCGTCGCCAACAGTGGCATCGGCATCATCCAGGAGGTCCGCGCCAAACGCACCCTCGACCGGCTCGCCATCGTCGGGCAGACCCGGCCGCGGGTGCGTCGCGACGGAAAGGTCGACGAGATCCCGCCCGACGAGGTGGTGCTCGACGACATCATCGAGGTCGGTGCCGGTGATCAGATCGTCGTCGACGGTGAGGTCGTCGAGTCGCTGGTCCTCGACGTCGACGAGTCGTTGCTCACCGGCGAGGCCGACCCGATCGACAAGGCCGAGGGCGACAAGATCCTCTCCGGCAGTTTCGTCGTCTCCGGTTCCGGTGCCTACCGGGCCACCAAGGTGGGCGCCGACGCCTACGCCGCCTCGCTGGCCGCCGAGGCGTCGAAGTTCACCCTGGTCTCCTCGGAACTGCGAACCGGTATCGACCAGATACTCAAGGTCATCACCTGGCTGCTCGTCCCGGCCGGCATCCTGACCATCGTCAATCAGCTGTTCATCAGCGGCAACGGGTTACGCGCGTCGCTGCTGGGCATGGTCGCCGCACTCGTGCCGATGGTTCCCGAGGGACTGGTGCTGATGACCTCGATCGCCTTCGCGGTCGGCGTCGTGCGCCTCGGACGCCGGCAGTGCCTGGTCAACGAGCTGCCGGCGATCGAGGGCCTCGCCCGCGTCAACGTCGTCTGCGCCGACAAGACCGGCACACTCACCGAGAACGGGATGCGCCTGTCGGAGGTGCGCGGCCTCGGGAGCGACAGCGACGGGACCGCCGCGCCGGCCGGTGTCGAGGAGGTGCTGGCCGCGCTCGCCGCCAACGACCGCAGCCCCAACGCCAGCGTGCTCGCGTTGGCCGAGGCCTACCCGAAAGCCCCCGACTGGCACCTGACCGCCCTCGAGCCGTTCACCTCCGCCAAGAAGTGGAGCGGCATGTCGTTCGCCGACGCGTCCGATGCCGAGCAGGGCAACTGGATTCTCGGTGCGCCCGACGTGCTCCTCGACCCGGACTCCGGACCGGCCACCCTGGCCACCGATCTCGGCGAGACGGGGCTGCGGGTGCTGTTGCTCGGACACACCGACGTGCCGGTGGACACCGAACCCGACGACAGTGCGACAGACGCGGCGGCCGGCACGGTGCCGGGCACACTCACCCCGGTGGCCCTGGTCGTCCTCGAACAACGAGTCCGGGACGACGCCCGCGACACCCTCGACTACTTCGCCTCGCAGCACGTCGACGTCAAGGTCATCTCCGGTGACAACGCGCGATCGGTTGGCGCCGTTGCACAATCGCTGGGGCTGGGGTCGCCGGAGACCGCCGTCGACGCGCGCAAGCTGCCCACCGACCTCGACGAACTCGCCGACGCGGTCTCCGACGGCATCGTCTTCGGCCGCGTCCGCCCCGACCAGAAGCGGTCGATGGTTGCGGCGCTGCAATCCCGCGACGACACGGTGGCCATGACCGGCGACGGGGTCAACGACGTCCTCGCACTCAAGGACGCCGACATCGGCGTCGCGATGGGATCGGGTAGCTCGGCTGCCCGCGCGGTGGCCCAGATCGTGTTGCTGGACAACAAGTTCGCCACCCTGCCCTATGTGGTCGGCGAGGGCCGGCGGGTCATCGGGAACATCGAGCGCGTCTCCAATCTGTTCCTCACCAAGACGGTGTACGCGGTGCTGCTCGCCTTGTTCGTCGGGATCGCCGGAATCGCCGGGAAGATCTTCGGATTCACCTCGCTCAGTTACCCGTTCCAGCCGATCCATGTGACCATCTCGGCGTGGTTCACCATCGGGGTCCCGGCCTTCATCCTGTCGCTGGCCCCCAACAACGAGCGGGCCCGCACCGGATTCGTCAAACGTGTTCTCACCCAAGCGGTCCCGAACGGCATCATCGTCGGACTCGCCGCCTTCGTCACCTACGTCATCGTGAATCCCGGCGGTACCGGCGTCAGTCTCGGCGGTGACAGCATCAACCTGGCGCCGCCGCAGACCCAGGCTGCCACCGCCACCCTGATCTGTCTGATCGCGGTCGCGCTCTACGTGCTCGCCGTGGTCGCGCGGCCCTACACGTGGTGGAAAGCGGCGCTGATGGCCGCGTCCGTCGGTGCCTACGTGATCATCTTCGCGTGGCCGTGGACCCAGCACATGTTCAAGCTCGATTCGTCGAACTGGCAGATGAACAGCGTCGCGTTCATCGCGGCCGCATGCGGAATCGCGTGCGTGGAGCTGGTGTCGAGGATTCTGCCGCGCGTGATCGATCGCCGCGCTGCCCGCGAGGCCGATCCGGCGGGCAAACCCTGGCGTGAGGCATGCGAGGCGCCATAGACTCGGGGCCCGTTCTTTCCACAACATCGATCGAGGAGACGGCAATGGATCTGAAGGGATTGGTCGACAAGGCCAAGGCCGCACTGCAGAAGAATCCGAGTCTGATCGACAAGGGCGGAGACGCCATCGACAAGGCGACGCACGGCAAGTACGCCGCGCAGGTCGACAAGGCCCAGGATGCGGCCCGCAAGGCCACCGGCGGGGGCGACGCCCAGAATCAGCCCCACGACCAGTCGTTTCAGGATCAGCCGCCCCACGATATTCAGCCACCCCAGAACCAGCCACCCCAACCGCCCCAGAACCCGTAGTACCGGGCGCCGGGATCAGGCCTCGGCCCGCGGATGACGGCGGTGTGCCGACACCGTCGGGTCGCCGGTGATCCAGAACCGCCAAGGCACGTCGGCGTTGCGCCGGACGCCCACGCGTGGGCCGCTGCGCACCGCATCCCGGCCCGACGGGGGTGGCGCGGCCCGCAGGCACACCGGCCGGCCATCGGTGAGGTCGGTTCCCAGGTCGTCCATGGTGATGCCCAGTGCCCGGCAGAGGTTTCCCGGGCCGCGCGCAAGTGCCGCGTCGGCCGCACCCGGCGTGCGTCGCCGGCGCGCGAGCCGCAGCCCGTCGATCACCTCGGCGCCCCGTAGCAACACCGCCGACGCCTGACCGTCCGGCCCGGTCACCACGTTGGCGCAGAAATGGCCGTGGATGCGATACACATACAACCGGTCCGGTGGGCCGTACATGATCGCCGATCGGGGCGTCCGCCGAAAGGCGTGCGACGCCGGGTCGAGGGGGCCGGCATAGGCTTCGACCTCGGTGATCCGCGCGATCACCCCATGACCGACGAGATGCATTCCGAGCAGCGATCGGGCTGCGGCAAGGACCGGGGGATCGCCTTGGTCAGATACTCGTGGTTTGTTCACCGTCATCACAGGTTAGGCTTCGACACCATGGCAAAGACGAGCGACTCCATCGAACTCGAGCTGTCACCCGAGGACACCTGGACCGCGGCGTCGGATCTGTCGCGCTTCGATGAGTGGCTGGTTCTGCATGGCGGGTGGCGCAGCGCGGTCCCGGGCCCGGACGAACTCGGCAAGGGCACCAAGATCACCTCGATCGTGAAGGTCAAGGGCAATCCCGTGCGCATCGACTGGGTCATCGACAAATATGTGACGGGCCGGGAGGTACGTCTCAAGGGGTCGGGCAAGGGCGGGATCAAGGTCAAGTTGGACCTGTCGGTCGGGCCCGGCGGGGCGGGATCGGTGATCACGTTCGCCGTCGACCTCGGTGGACTGCCGATGATCGGGCCGATCGGGATGGCGACCGCAAAGGTCATCCACGGGGATCTGCAGACGTCGCTCGCGACGTTCCAGCAGAAGTTCGGCTGATACGGCCCACCGCGGCCATCACACCGACAGCTATGACCAACCGACAGCGATGAGTACCGACAGGGCACGTCGGCGAGAACGAGGGGGACGACATGGGGCGGCACAACTCTGACTCCGGGAATTCCGGGAACCGGCCGGAACCGAACCGCGGTGACACCGGCCCGCAGCGTGCGGCTTCCGGTGACACCGGTCGTCAGCGTGCATCCAACACCGGCGCATCCAACACCGGCCGTCAACGCGCCGCCACCGGTAACACCGGACCCCAACGCGCGGCCACCGGTGACACCGGCCGTCAGCGCGCGGCCGCGCGCGGTGCCGGCGGCGACGATTTCGGTTTCGAACACCGCAAGGTCCGCTCGGCACGTCGAGGTGCCTGGCTGTGGGGGCTCGGGGCCCTGGTGGTGGTCGCGGCGCTGGTCTCCGGATTCATCCTCTGGCGGGCATTCGGGGGCTCGGGCACCTGCGACGGTGACCGGCAGAGCGTGACCGTCGCGGCCGATCCGACGATCGCCTCGGCGTTGCGTGATGCGGCCGGGTCCGTGTCGGCGGACAGTTGCTACGACTACACGGTCAATTCGGTCGCCGGCGCCGACGTGCCCGGGCAGCTCACCAGCGGCGAGCAGCGCCCCGATCTGTGGGTGCCCGACTCGCAACTGCAGGCGCGCCGGGTGGTCACGCAGGTGCGTCAGCAACTCGATCTGACCTCGCCGTCGCTCGCGTCGACCCCGACGATCGTCGTCGGGAAGAATCTCCCGCAATTGACCAGCTGGGAGCAGGTGATGAAGCTGCCCGACCTGCGTGCGGGCAGCCCCGTCGATACCAGCAGTGGTGACGCGCCGATCGTCGGAGCGCTCGCCGAGGTCAATGCGGGCAAGCTCAGCGAGACGCAGCTGCTGCAGGGTATGACCGTCCTCGCGGTACAGCAGAACAACGTGCGCCAGGCAGGCGATAGCGAGGGCACACGGCTGAATCTGGCGAACACCTCCGAGGTACCGGTGGTGACCACCGAACAGCAGTACGTGATGTTCATGCGCACTCATCCGGGATCCCAATTGAAGTTCGCGATCCCCGCCGACGGCACCGTGCTGCTCGACTACCCACTGGTCAACACCGCGGGCTCGTCCCGCCGGGATACCGCCGGTGACGCGGGTAAGGCGCTGGCCGCTGCCATCGCCGGTGACGACGGAAAGCCGTTGGCGCAGGCCGCCTTCCGCAAGCCGGGCGGTCAGCCGGCCGACGTGGATCATCCCTACGGCACCGGTGCGCCGGTGCAGGTGCTCTCGCTGCGCGATCCGGCCCAGGTCGACAAGGCCCTGCGCCAGTGGCAGGTGCTCGGCGTGCCGATCCGCACCCTCGTGGCGCAAGACACGTCCGGCTCGATGCAGACCGCGATCGGTTCGGAGACCCGCGCGCAGCTACTCATCGACGCCTCTCATCAAGGGCTGCAACTCTTTCCGAACAACGCGCAGATCGGGGTCTGGACGTTCAGCACCGACCAAGGACCCAACGGCCAGGACTGGGACCAGATCGCCCCCATCCGTCGCCTCGACGCACCCGCGGCCAACGGCCAGACATACCGCCAGGAAATCGACACCGCGGTACGCAACGGCCTGGCCCCGCAGAAGCTGGGCGGGAACACCGGTCTGTACGACACCACGCTGGCGGCGTTCAAAGAGGTCCAGAACTCTTATGACCCGAACTACTCCAACAGCGTCATCATCATGACCGACGGACAGAACGAGGACCCCGAGAGCATCAGCCTCGACCAACTGCTCGCGCAGCTCAAGAAGCTCGAGGATCCGGCCCGGCCGGTGCTGGTGCTCACGATCGGGATCTCCGAGGACGCCGACACCGACGCGCTGGCCAAGATCGCCGCGGCCACCGGCGGCACCACCTACGTCGCCAAGACCGCCGCCGACATATCGTCGGTGTTCGTCAACGCGATCCAGGCCCGCGTCCAGGCCGCCGGCCGCTGACCGTCACCGACCCGGCTGCACAGCGGATATGGGTCGACTTCGCGAATGTGTGCGCTGTAGGACACACATTCGCGAAGTCGGCCAGCAAACGGGCTGGATTCATCTCGGGTGCATACCGTCGGCGAACCCCGACAGCTCAGAGAATCGTCAGCATCTCGCAGTAGGTGGGCAGCGGCCACAGGTCGTCGGCGACGATCGTCTCGAGTTTGTCCGCGGCGGCACGTACTTCGGTCATCGCCGGGATCAGCGTGGTGAGCGCATACTCCGACTCTGCTTCGACGCTGTCGCCATGGAATCCGCCGATGGACTCTTCGAGCACGTCCATCTTCTTGTTGAGCGATTTGACCGAGGTGGTCATCGTCAGCAGAGCCGGGGTCTCCATGTCGATGCCCGCGGCCTTCAGGCTCGCGGCCGTCGAGGCCAGCTCACCCATGTAGCGGGTCGCTGCCGGCAAGATCATCGTCTTGGCGATCTCGAGGGTCTCCTTGGCCTCCACCAGTAGCGCCAGGGCGTACTGCTCGAGGACGACTTCCTTGCGCGCCTTGAGTTCTCGCTCCGAGAGGATGCCGTACTTGCTCATCAGGGCCTTGATCTCCGGCTTGTCGAACTGGGCCATGGCGTCGACGGTGGTACGCAGATTCAGCAGGCCGCGCGCGGCCGCCTCGGCCTGCCAGGCATCGGAGTAGCCGTCCCCGTTGAACACGACCTGGCCGTGGTCGGTGATGATCTGCTCGAGCAGTTTCTGTACCGCCGAGTCGAATGCGGTGCCCGAGCCGGTCTCCTTCTCGAGGAAGTCGCACACGTGGTCCAGGGATTCGGCCAGCATCGCGTTGATGGCGATCATCGGATCGGCGATCGACTGGTTGGAGCCGGGGGCGCGGAACTCGAATCGGTTGCCGGTGAACGCGAATGGGCTGGTGCGGTTGCGGTCGCCGGCGTCGGCCTTGAGTGGTGGCAGGGTGTCGACGCCGAGCTCGAGGACCCCGGTCGCCTTGCTCTCCTTGGCACCGCCCTTGGCGATCTGGTCGAAGACGTCGGCGAGTTGTTCGCCGAGGAAGATCGAGATGATGGCCGGCGGTGCCTCATTTGCCCCGAGCCGGTGGTCGTTGGAGGCCGACGCGATCGAGGCCCGCAGCAGTCCGCCGAATTTGTGGACGCCGCGGATGATCGCCGCGCAGAACACCAGGAACTGCTCGTTCTCGTGCGGGGTGTCGCCCGGATTCAGCAGGTTGCCCTGGTTGCTGTTGCCCAGCGAGAAGTTGACGTGCTTGCCCGACCCGTTGACGCCGGCGAAGGGCTTCTCGTGCAGGAGACAGACCATCCCGTAGCGTTCGGCCACCCGCTTCATCGTCGTCATCATCAGCTGTTGGTGGTCGTGCGCCAGATTGGACTTCTCGAAGACCGGGGCGAGTTCGAACTGGCCGGGCGCGACCTCATTGTGGCGGGTCTTCGCGGGGATGCCCTGCTTGAACAGCTCGCGGTCGAGTTCGATCATGAAGGCCAGCACCCGGTCGGGGATCGCGCCGAAGTAGTGGTCGTCGAACTCCTGACCCTTGGACGGCTGTGCGCCGAAGAGCGTGCGGTCGGCGGTCATCAGGTCTGGCCGGGCGAAGTAGAAGTGGCGGTCGACCAGGAAGTACTCCTGTTCGGCGCCGGCATAGGAGACGACGGTGTCGACGTCGGTGTGGCCGAACAACGTGAGCAGCCGCATGGCCTGCTTACTCATGGCCTGCTGACTGCGCAGCAGCGGCGTCTTCTTGTCGAGGGCCTCACCGGTCCACGAGATGAAGATCGTGGGGATGCACAGGGTGTTGCCGTTGGGGTTCTCGAGGATGTAGGCCGGGCTGGTGACGTCCCATCCGGTGTAGCCGCGGGCCTCGAAGGTGCCACGCAGGCCGCCGTTGGGAAACGACGATGCGTCGGGCTCGCCCTGCAGCAGCGTCTTGCCCTGGAACTCGGCAAGTGCCCCGTCGGCGCCGTCGGGCTCGAGAAACGAGTCATGTTTCTCGGCGGTGAAGCCGGTGAGCGGATAGAAGACGTGCGCGTAGTGTGAGGCGCCCATCTCGATCGCCCAGTCCTTCATCGCCGAGGCGACGTAGTCGGCGAGCGTCGGATCCAGCGGTGCACCCTTGCCGATGGTGGCCGACACCGCTTTGAACACATGCTTGGGAAGACGCGACTTCATCACCGACAACGTGAAGACGTTGCGGCCGAATGTGTCGGCCAACGGCTCGGGGAAGCCATCGGTTTCCATCTCGTAGGTGGTCACGGCCTCGATGGCCTGACGTCGCGACATGCTGCCACTCATGGGTACTCCTGGGTTCGGTCCCCGACTACCGACGAGTTCCTGCGCGGAGCCGGGGGCGTTGTACGAGCGATACGAAGCTATGAGCGGTTCGTGCCCAGGCCGTTGCGCCGATGTGACGTACGTGAAAACTCGGTTCGCTTTCCTGCGGAGCCCACGATGGCGCCCGATTTTCGCGGGTGACGGGGCCGGACTCGCGCACAGAACCCGACCGAATAAGGTGGGGACCCGATAGCCGAGGGAAGGTCAGATCATGGGTGTGGATGTGAGCGGCGCACTCTTCGACCTGATGCAGCGCCGGTCACTGCTGCCGACGGTGCTAGAGGAGAGGGTCACCGGTCCGGGCCGCGATCTCGCCGGCCTGACCATCGTGGTGACCGGCGCCTCCGCCGGGATCGGCCGCGAGGCCGTGCGAGCGCTTGTCGCCCGGGGCGCGCACCCGGTCGCCGTCGCCCGGCGCGAGGTCGAACTCCGTGCGCTGGCCGAGGAGACCGGCTGTGATTATGCGGTCGCCGATCTCGCCGACGAGGCCGATGTGCGTCGACTCCTCGGTGAACTGGTCGAGCGGGACATCGATGTTCTCGTCAACAACGCGGGCCGCTCGATCCGGCGACCGATCATCGAGTCGACCGATCGTCTACACGACTATCAGCGCACCATGGCGTTGAATTACTTTGCCGCGGTACAACTATCGCTCGGATTGTTGCCGGGGATGGTGGAGCGCGGGTCCGGGCAGATCGTCAACATCTGCACCTGGGGACTGATGGCCGGGACATTTCCCCGCTTCTCGGCCTACGCGGCGTCAAAGGATGCACTTGCGATCTTCGGCCGCAGTCTCAATGCCGAACGGCCGCATCCGGGCGTGTCTGCCACGAATGTCTACTTTCCGCTGGTTCGGACCGAGATGATCACTCCCACAGCAGAATACAACGACCTGCATGCGTTGGATGTGGGCGAGGCGGCGGATTGGATCGTACGTGCGATCACCCACCGCCCCGAGGAGGTGACCCCGGCCGGGCTGCGGACTCTGCTTCCGGTCCTCGACTACCTGTCGCCCGCGCTGGCCGACCGGGTGATGAAGGCCATCACCTGACACGTCGCCGTTCGGTAGCGAGCAGATCCTCGCGCCGGGCGCGATCGTGCGCTAACCTCGACGGTGCGACTGGCGCAGCCGGAATCGACCGGCAAGGAGCACGTTCCCCCGACATCGTCCGCCTGGGTGTCGATCCTCGACGAAGGAACGTGCCATGGCAGAGCCAGATCCACGCGCAATGCAGAATCATCTCGACCCCATCGCCGACGCGCCTTCGGGTCGCCACCACGTGGTGATCATCGGTTCCGGCTTCGGGGGACTGGCTGCCGCGCGCCGGCTCGAGAAGGCCGACGTCGACGTCACCGTGATCGCGCGGACGACCCATCATCTGTTCCAGCCGCTGCTCTATCAGGTGGCCACCGGCCTCATCTCGCAGGGGCAGATCGCGCCGGCCATGCGGGTGGTGCTGCGCAAGCAGCGCAACGTGCAGGTGGTTCTCGGCGACGTCGAGAACATCGACCTCGACCGCCGCACGGTGACCTCGCGGCTGCTGGAGCGGGACAGCGTCACCAACTACGACAGCCTGATCGTCGCGGCGGGTGCCGGCCAATCCTATTTCGGCAACGACCATTTCGCGGAGTTCGCGCCCGGGCTCAAGACCATCGACGATGCGCTGGAGTTGCGCGGACGGATCCTCGGGGCGTTCGAGCAGGCCGAACTGTCCACCGACCCGGACGAGCGTGCCCGATTGCTGACCTTCGTCGTCGTCGGCGCGGGTGCCACCGGCGTCGAGATGGCCGGGCAGATCGCCGAGATGGCCGCCAAGACCCTGCGCGGCACGTTCCGGTCGATCGACCCGACGCAGGCGCGTGTCATCCTGCTCGACGCCGCTACCTCGGTGCTGCCACCGTTCGGCAGCAAACTCGGGAAGCGTGCCGAAAAGCGTTTGCGTGCGCTGGGAGTCGACGTGCAACTCGGTGCGATGGTCGTCGACATGGACTACGACGGCTTGGTCGTCAAGGATGCCGACGGCGCCATCCGGCGCATCGAGAGTCAGTGCAAGGTGTGGTCGGCCGGGGTGTCGGCGAGTCCGCTGGGCGCTCGGCTCGCCGAGCAGAGCGGCGCCGAGATCGACCGCGCCGGCCGGGTGCGAGTGCAGCCCGACCTGTCCCTGCCCGGTCACGCGGAGGTGTTCGTCGTGGGCGACATGATGGCGCTCGACGGGGTCCCCGGGCTCGCACCTGCGGCCAACCAGTCGGCCCGCTACGCAGCCGACGCCATCCTTGCACGTCTGGCCGGGACATACCGCACCCGAAAGCCCTTCGCCTACTGGGACAAAGGGTCGATGGCGACGGTGTCGCGGTTTTCGGCGGTGGCGACCGTACCGATTCCCGGTACCTCGCGACGCATCGAGTTCTCGGGGTTCCTCGCGTGGCTCGGCTGGCTGTTCCTGCACCTGGTCTATCTCGTCGGATTCCGCAATCGCTTCACGACGGTGGTCGACTGGACCTTCGCCTTCACCTCGCGCAGCCGCAACCAACTCGCGGTCACCGAGCAAGAAGTATTCGCCCGCATCGTGATCGACCGGTTGGAGGAGATGGAGGAGCGCGGCGCCGCCTGACGGCGCCGGCAGGTTGGAGCCGAACACGTCGACGCGCTCGGCCGAGATTCACGGCGGTCAGGATCAGCAGCAGGCGAGAACACCGTATGAGCATGAGGTGAGGCTCGCCTAATTCAGAGAAGGCGCGCAACTCGGCCATTCGCGAAGCGTCCGGTGAGATGAATCGATTTCGGCGGCCAGGCAGGGGAGGTGGGCGCCGCCTTTTCCGCACAGTGGTCGAAACTCCGGCCAGCATATCGATGGCGGGAAAGCGGTCGATCGTCGTCACATCCGCGCTGCCTTGCCGCGCGTCGCGAGGCGGCCCTACCGTGAATCGACCATCTGGAGCGACCGAGAGACCCGGCTTGTCGACGTCGCAGCAACCCGTCAGGGTGCTAACGCCGGGATCGATGGGAGATACCCCGTGGGTTTCCATGACCGTGCCCCGTTGTCGGTGCTCGACCTCGCACCGATCAGCGAGGGATCGAATGCTGCTGCCGCGCTGGCGAATGCGATCGACCTCGCCCGGCACGCCGAGCAGTGGGGGTATCGCCGGTACTGGGTGGCCGAACACCACTTCGTGGCCGTCGCCGGCTCGAATCCGGCGGTGCTGATCGGCCAGATCGCCTCGGCCACCCAGAGCATTCGGGTCGGGTCGGCGGCCGTGCAGGTCGGCCAGACCACGGCGGTGTCGGTGGTGGAGCAGTTCGGCCTCCTCGACGCATTCCATCCGGGCCGGATCGACCTGGGTCTCGGCCGATCGGGGCAGCGTCGGGCCGAGGCACTCGGTGCGGCGCAGAAGGGACCGGCGAAGAGTGCACCACCCGCGCCACCCGCGACCCGGCCGCCGAGCCGGACCGTCGACGGCGTGATCATCCCCGAACGCGTCGATGTGACTGCGCTGCTGGCCGATTCGAGGCTTGCCCGCAGCTTCGAGGTGCTCACCCAGCCGGGTGCGCAGCCGCCCGATTTCGCGGATCAGGTCGCCGACATCGCCGCACTGCTCGACGGCACCTATCAGAGCCCGTCCGGGTTGGAGCTGCACGCCGTACCCGGAGAGGGCGCCGACGTCGAACTGTGGATCTTCGGCAGCAGCAAGGGCCAGAGCGCACAGGTGGCCGGCGCCCGTGGGCTGCCGTTCGTCGCGAACTACCACGTGAGCCCGGGGACCACGCTCGAGGCGGTGCAGGCCTACCGCGCTGCATTCCGGCCGTCGGACACGCTGTCGGAGCCCTACGTGGTGGTCTCCGCCGACGTGGTGGTCGCCGAGGACGACGAGACCGCACAGCGCCTCGCGTCCACCTACGGCCACTGGGTGTACAGCATTCGCAGCGGACACGGGGCCATCCCGTATCCCGACCCGCGGACCGCGACCCCGCTGAGCCCCGAGCAGCAGGCATTGGTCGCCGATCGCATCGAGACCCAATTCGTCGGCAGCCCCGATACCGTCGTCGACCGCCTCGCCGCACTCGGAAAGCTTACCGACGCAGACGAACTCGTCATCACCTCGGTCACCTATGACCACCACGACCGACTCCGGTCACACGAACTTCTCGCCAAGAAATGGGGCCTTATCTGATGCGCGTGCGCACCTCCGTCGTCGCCCGGGTCGCGACGGCATCTGTTGCCGCGCTGGCAGTTGCCGGTCTGGCCGCCTGCGGGTCGGGTTCCTCGAGCTCCGACGACGCCGGCCCGCCCGTGTCCGGCGGCACCCTGCGCTACGGCCTGTCCGACGCACCGACCTGCTCGGACCCGGCCCAGAGCGGCACCAACCAGACGATCTATGTGACGCGGCAGATCGTCGACTCGCTCACCGATCAGGTGCCCGGCAGCGGTGAACTCAAGCCGTGGCTCGCGCAGAGCTGGGACGTGAGCCCGGATGCGAAGGTGTTCACCTTCCACCTCAAGCCGAATGTGACCTTCAGCGACGGCACCAAGCTCACCGCCGATTCGGTCAAGAAGAACTTCGACGCCATCGTGAACACGCTCGGCGGGGCGAAGGCGCCGTTGGCCGCAACATATCTCAGCGGCTACACCGGGACGACGGTGGTCGATCCGCTCACCGCCCGGATCGCCTTCTCCGCACCGAATGCCCAATTCCTGCAGTCGACCTCGACGCCGCAGCTCGGCCTGCAATCCGACGCCACCACCGCCCAGTCGGCCGAAGCGCGGTGCCAGGGCACCAATGTCGGCTCGGGGCCGTTCGTCTACAGCGGGTGGCAGCAGGGCCGCTCGGCGGCGCTGCGCAAACGAACCGGCTACGCCTGGGGTTCGGCGGCGTTCAAGCATCAGGGTGAGGCGTACCTCGACGCCATCGACTTCACCGTCGTGCCCGAGTCCGGTGTGCGCACCGGGTCGCTGGGTTCCGGGCAACTCGATGTCATCAGTGACGCCCTGCCCAACGACAAGCAGCAGATCACCGCGGCCGGCGGTTCGGTTCTCACCGCGGTCAACCCGGGCGTCCCGTTCGGATTGCAGCCCAACGTGTCCCGGGGTGTACTGGCCGATGAGCAGGTGCGCCGGGCGTTGTTGCCTGCGATCAACCGCCAAGAACTCGTCGACACCGTCCTCGACAAGGACTTCCACCCGGCCACCGGAGTGCTCGCCGCCAACACCCCCGGCTTCCATGCCGAGACGTCGGCACTGGCCTTCGACGCAGGCAAGGCCAAGCAGATCCTCGACGCGGCCGGCTGGGCCGCCGGCCCGGACGGCATCCGTGCCAAAAACGGTCAGCGGCTGTCGTTCTCGGTGCTCTACAGTCCGGTGTTCGCCGGTAACCAGGCGATCCTGGAACTGTTGCAGCAGCAGCTGAAGAACGTCGGCGTCGAGATGAAGCTGGACGTGGTCCCGGCGGCCGAGGCGACCGTCCGCCAGAACTCCGGCGACTATGACGCGATCTACTACAATGTGACCCGCGCCGACGGCGACATCCTGCGTACCCAGTTCGGGCTGAGTGCCCGAAACCTGAACCGGCGCGGCCCGATCCCGGCCCTCGACACCGCCTTGGCAGAGCAGCAGACCACCACCGACATCACCGCCCGCAACGCCGATCTGGCGACCGCACAGACCCAGATCGTCGACCACGGTCTGTTCATCCCCACCATCGAGCTGTCGCAGGC
This sequence comes from Gordonia sp. DT30, assembly GCF_049844915.1. Lineage (NCBI taxonomy): Bacteria > Bacillati > Actinomycetota > Actinomycetes > Mycobacteriales > Gordoniaceae > Gordonia > Gordonia sp. DT30. Next base: position 53,070 of record NZ_JBNCLY010000025.1, read on the forward strand.
GATCGGTGCGGCCGGCAATGCGCATCAGGTGGCCTTCGACGCGTCGGCACGACTGCAGTTCCACGACACCTGGCTCTCGGGTCGGTGACCGGGATGGTCCGCTATCTCGCGACCCGGATCGCTGCGGCGATCGGGGTGCTGTGGGCCGCCTTCACGGTTGCGTTCATCATCCTGATCCTGTTGCCCTCGGACCCGGTGACGATCGCCACCTCCGGGGATGCGTCCACGCCGGTGGACCCGGCGGCGGTGGCTGCGCTGAAAGCGCGCTACGGGCTTGACCGTTCGATCTGGGAGCAGTACTGGTCGGCGTTGACCGGCGCGCTGCACGGCGACTTCGGGATCTCCATCTCCCAGGGCCGGCCGGTCACCGACGTCATCTTCGACGCGCTGCCGAGCACGGTGGCCCTCACCCTCACCGCGGTCGCACTGGCCGTGGTGCTGGGCGTGGGTCTGGCCGTACTGGCCACGTGGACGCGGTTCTCGGCGTTGCGCCGCATCCTGCTGTCCATACCGTCGCTGGTCGTCGCGCTCCCCACGTTCTGGGTGGGCCTGGTGTTGTTGCAGGTCTTCGCCTTTCGGCTGGCATGGTTCCCGGCGTTCGGTGATACCCGGCCGGGTTCGCTCGTCCTGCCGGCGGTCACCCTCGCGATTCCCTATGCCGGGGTACTCGGACAGGTGCTGGTCACGAGTATGACCGCCACCGACGCCCAGCCGTTCGTGCAGACCGCCACCGCGAAAGGTGCCAGTCGCGGCCGCGTCATCGCTCGCCACATCCTGCGGGTGTCGTCGCTGCCCGCGCTGACGGTCGCGGGTGTCATCGTCGGCAATCTGCTCGGCGGTGCCGTCGTCGTCGAGACCGTGTTCTCGCGGCCCGGTGTCGGCCAGCTGGCGCAGAGTGCCGTTCTCGCCCAGGACATTCCGGTGGTGCTGGCCCTGGTGACGTTCTCCGCTCTCGTCTTCGTCTGCATCAACCTGGCTGTCGACGTCGTCTATCCGTTCCTGGATCCCCGCATTCTCACCGGCCGGTCGCGGGACGGTCGGTCGGCGAACGGCCCGGCGAACGGTCGGGCGGATACCGACGACACCGCTACGGAGTTGACCAATGTCTGAGTCATCCAACACCGGCGTCTCGCCGGCGTCGTGGTCGTGGGCCCCTGGCCGGTTGCGCCCCGGCGTCGTGTGGACGTGGTTGCGCGCCAACATCGCCGTGGCACTCAGTGCGGTCGTGGTACTGCTGGCACTCGGATTCGCCGTGTTCCCAGGGCTGTTCACCAGCCGCGACCCGCTGTTGGCGGTGCCCTCGGAGAAGCTCTCGGCGCCCAGCGCACAGCACTGGTTCGGCACCGACAACCTCGGACGTGACGTGTACGCCCGGTTCGTCCACGGTGCCGGACTGTCGCTGTCCGCGACGATCGGGGCAGTCGCGGTGGCCCTGGTCATCGGCTCGGTGCTCGGCGTGCTCGCCGGTGCCGCGGGACCGGTCGCCGACGGAATCATCATGCGGGCCATCGACGTGATGCTCGCCGTCCCGCAGATCCTGCTGGCACTGGCGATCGTGGCCGCCCTCGGATTCGGGACGACGAAGGTGGCGATCGCCGTCGCGGTGGTGTTGATCGCGAGCTTCGCGCGCGTGATGCGTGCCGAGGTGCTGCGGGTGCGTCACGCGCCCTACGTGGAGGCGGCGCGGGCCTTCGGTGTGCCGACCCCGGTGATCCTGGTCCGCCACGTCCTGCGCAATTCGTATGCGCCCGTACTCGCCTTGGCGGCAGCGGAATTCGGGATGGCGATCCTGCTGATCTCGTCGTTGTCGTTCCTCGGTTTCGGGGCGGCGCCGCCGGCACCCGAATGGGGTTCGCTGATCTCGGAGGGCCGCAACTATCTGGCGACGGCCTGGTGGATGACCACGCTGCCGGGTCTGGCGATCGTCGCGGTCGTACTGGCGGCCCACACCATCGGACACCGCATCTCGGCGGGGGAGGACCGATGAGCCCGGTGCTGGACGTCGCCGACCTGAGCGTGCACTACCGCATGGGCAGAACCGACACCGAGGCCGTCGGTGGCGTCGGCTTCGTGGTGGAGCCGGGCGAGACGGTCGCCGTGGTCGGGGAGTCCGGATCGGGCAAGACATCGGTGGCGCACGCCATCATCGGGCTGCTGCCGCCCTCGGCCCGGACGTCGGGACAGATCAGCCTCGGTGACATGCGGATCGACGGGCTCGCGCCCCGCGCGCTCAACCGTATCCGGGGTGCGCGGATCGGGCTGGTCCCGCAGGACCCGGGAACCGCCCTCAATCCGGTGCAGCGCGTCGGCGACCAGGTGGCCGAGGTGTTGCGGATTCATGGCCGTGCGGCCCGCAAGACCGCCCACATCCACGCGCTGGAGCATCTGACCGATGCCGGACTCGACGACCCGGAACTGCGTTACGCGCAGCTGCCGCACCAACTTTCCGGCGGGCAACGGCAACGCGTGCTGATCGCGATGGCCATGGCATGCGGGCCGGAACTGATCATCGCCGACGAGCCCACCAGTGCACTCGATGTGACGGTGCAACGACGCATCCTCGATCATCTCGAGGCGCAGGCCGCCGACAACGGGTCGTCGATCCTGCTCATCACCCACGACATCGGCGTCGCGGCCGACCGCGCCGATCGGCTGATCGTGATGTCGGGTGGGCGCATCGTCGAAAGCGGGCCCACCGCAGAGATACTCACCGACCCGCAGCACGCCTACACCCGCCGGCTCATCGCCGACGCCCCCGGTCTCGCGTCGGAGACGTTGGCCCCGGCCGGCCCTGCGGACGACGCACCGATCGTGGCACGGGCCGATCACATCTCCCGCACCTTCCGCATCGGCCGGGGCGATCGGCTCACCGCCGTCGGTGATGTGTCGCTGTCGGTGCGGGCGGGCGAGACACTTGCGATCGTCGGCGAGAGCGGGTCGGGAAAGACGACGACCGCACGTATTCTCGCGGGACTCGAGAGCCACGACGCGGGCACGGTCGACGTCGGCGATCGCCGCTCCGACGTCGGCTTCGTCTACCAGAACCCGTTCTCCTCGATGAACCCGAAACTCACGGTCGCACAGATCATCTCCGAACCGATGCGTGGCACGCCCAAGGCGGGGCGTCGCGCTCGCGTGGCCGAACTGCTGGAGGCCGTCGCACTCGATCCCGAGTTCGCGCGGCGACCACCGGCCGCCCTGTCCGGCGGGCAGCGCCAGCGGGTGGCAATCGCCCGCGCGCTGGCGACCACGCCGCGGTTGCTCATCCTCGACGAGCCGGTCTCGGCGCTCGACGTCACCATCCAGGCACAGGTGCTGCGACTGCTCGCCGATCTGCAACGGCGGCAGGGGATCGCCTTGCTGTTCATCTCGCACGACCTCGCCGTCGTCCGCCAGATCAGTCACCGGGTCGCCGTGATGCGCGGCGGCCAGATCGTGGAGGAAGGTCCGGTGGACTCCGTGTTCGCCACGCCCCGACACGAATACACGCGTCAACTCATCGCGGCCATCCCCGGACACGGCCGCACCCCAACCGCCAAGGAGACCGCTCATGCCTGACCAGATACATCTCGCTGTCGCACTGTCCGATGCCGGGTGGCATCCCGGTGCCTGGCGCGAACCCAATGCCCGCCCGACCGAACTGCTCTCCGGACGGTACTGGAACGATCTGGTGGCCGAGGCCGAGTCCGCTGCGCTCGACTTCGTCACCATCGACGACGGCCTCGGGCTGCAGCGCGACAACCCGTTCACCCCCGACAGCCGGACCGATCGCGTACGGGGCCGCGTAGATTCGGTGCTCATCGCCAATCGGGTGGCACCGACGACGCGCGGGCTCGGGCTGATCCCGACCGGCATCGTCACCCACACCGAGCCGTTCCACACCGCCAAGGCGATCGCGACGCTCGACTACGCCGCACGCGGCGGGGCCGGGGTGCAGCTGCGGGTCGACGGGTCGGCTGCCGACGCCCGGCTGTTCGGCCGGCGGACCCTGCCCGATCTGGTGCCCGGCGATATCGACCAGGTGGTCGTCGACGCTCTGTTCGCCGAGGCCGCCGACTACGCCGAAGTTCTTCGTCGCCTGTGGGATTCGTGGGAGGACGACGCCGAGATCCGCGACGCCGCCACCGGCCGGTTCATCGATCGCGAGAAGTTGCATTACATCGACTTCGAAGGCGAGTACTTCAGTGTCCGGGGCCCGTCGATCACCCCGCGCTCCCCGCAGGCGCAACCGCCGATCGCCCTCCTCGGACACAACAGCGGCTCATGGGATCTGATCGGGCGCGCCGGTGACATCGGATTCATCACCGCGCACAGCGCATCGGAGGCCACCGAGATCGTCGGCGAGATCGACGCGGCCCGCCGCGCGGCCGGGCGCGACGGTGAGCCGGTCCGTGTCTTCAACGATCTGGTGGTCATCCTGGGTGCCACCGACGCGGAGGCGGCGCAGCGCGCCGAGCGCCTCGATGCGCATGCCGGTGCCGAGCTCTTCAGTGACGCAGAGATCTTCGTCGGGACGGCCGCCGGCCTGGCCGACCGGATCGAGGAATTCGTCGGCGCCGACGCCGAGGCCGACAGCGGCGCGGTCGGGGTGCGGCTGCGGCCGGCCGCACTGCCCGACGACCTCGTGTCCATCACCCGTGAGCTGGTCCCGGAGTTGCGGCGCCGCAACCGGTTCCGGGCCGACTACACCGCCACCTCACTTCGTGGGCATCTCGGGCTCACCCGTCCTGCCAACCGCTACGCAGCCTGATCGGAGACCGACATGTCAGTTCATCGCAAAGAAGTCCATCTCGCGGCCCACTTCCCCGGGGTCAACAACACGACGGTGTGGAGTGATCCGGAATCCGGCAGTCACATCGAGTTCGAGTCGTTCGAGCATTTCGCCCGCACCGCCGAACGCGGCAAATTCGACTTCCTGTTTCTCGCCGAGGGTCTGCGGTTGCGGGAGCAGAACGGCCTCATCTACGACCTCGACGTCGTCGGGCGCCCCGACACCTTCTCCGTTCTCGCCGCACTCGGTGCGGTCACCGAGCGGTTGGGGCTGACCGGCACCATCAATTCGACCTTCAACGAGCCCTATGAGGTGGCACGGCAGTTCGCCAGCCTCGATCACCTCACCGACGGCCGCGCGGCCTGGAATGTCGTGACGTCGTGGGATGAGTTCACCGGCGAGAACTTCCGGCGCGGCGGCTATCTCCCGAGTTCGCAGCGGTATTCGCGGGCCAAGGAATTCCTCGAGACCGCGCTGGAACTGTGGGAGTCGTGGCACGGCGACGAGATCGTCGCCGACAAGGAGTCCGGCCAGTTCCTGCGTGATGGTGCGGTCGGCGAATTCGAGCACCACGGTGAGCAATTCGACATCGCCGGGCAGTTCTCGGTGCCGCGCAGTCCGCAGGGCCGCCCGGTGATCTTCCAGGCCGGTGATTCCGAGGAGGGCCGGGAGTTCGCCGCCGCCAAGGCCGATGCGATCTTCTCGCGGCACAGTGCATATGACGCCGGGCGTGAGTTCTACCGCGACGTCAAGTCCCGGCTGGCCAAGTACGGCCGCCGCAGCGAGCAGTTGCTGATCCTGCCGTCGGCCACATTCGTCTTGGGCGACACCGATGGCGAAGCCGCCGAGCTCGCCCATGAGGTGCGGTTGGCCCAGGTCAGTGGTGCGACCGCGCTGCGCTTCCTGGAGCAGGTGTGGAACCGCGATCTGTCCGACGTCGACCCGGACGGTCCGATTCCCGACTTCGATCCGGTGATCGGCGAGCACACCATCGCCCGCGGCCGGGCCAGTGTGCGGATGTACCGTGACCCGCTGGAGACGGCGCGCGAGTGGCGGGAGCGGGCTCAGGCCAACAACTGGTCGATCCGCGAACTCATCATCGAGGTGACCGGACGCCAGTCCTTCATCGGCAGCGCGCAGACGATCGCCGACGGCATTGACGAGTACGTGCAGAACGACGTCAGCGACGGCTTCATTCTGGTTCCGCACGTCACGCCTGGAGGGCTCGACCGCTTCGTCGACGAGGTGGTCCCGATCCTGCAGGAGCGCGGCAGCTTCCGCAGCGAGTACGCCGGAACCACTTTGCGTGATCACCTCGGGATCGACCGTGCCGGTGAGGGGTCAGGGCTCGCCGCATCCTGAGTTCCGGCGGCCTGGATGGGCACGCCAGAAATCTGCAGCCTTTGGTCGCGGTTTCCGCGATTAAAGGCTGCAGATTCGGTGGTCAGCGTCCGCAGATGGCGAGCAGGCGGGCCAGGCGGGCTTCGACGCGTGACGGTTCAGTGGTCACGTCGATGTCGGCGTCGTCGGGGGTGATGATGTCGACGACGTCGTAGCCACCGGTACTGCTGTCCGGCAACGGGTTACCCGTGTCGGGTGGTTGCCGGTGGATTTCGGCACGCACTTTGGCGAGCCCGGCGGTGAAGTCGGGCCCGACATCAGGCAGTTTGTTGACGCGTTTCGGGTGCGGTGGGGCACCGGGGGCGGCGTTACGGCGCCACCAACACCGGCCGGCGAGGGGTCCGTCGCGGTAGATGCCGGTGGTGTACTGACCGAGGCGGTCACCGACCATCCGGTTGTGTTTCGGGCAGGCGGGGGCGAGGTCGTCGATGTTGGTGAGCCCGCCCTTGGCGTAATCGAGGGTGGCGTGGTGGATTTCCGAATGCGCGGCCGGTTGTGAACACCCGGGGTGCGAGCACACTTGTCCGTCGGGTTTGGCGAACAGGGCGATGCGTTGCCCGCGGCTCGCCAGCCGGGCACGCCCCAAATACAGGGGCACGGTGGTGTGCTCACCGAAGACCGCCAACCAGGGTTGCGCGTCGGCAGCCAACCGGATGACGTCTTTGATGGGCAGCAGGCTGTTGGTGGCCGTCACGCCGTGGCCGGTTTCGTTGATCAGGTCGGTGAGGTCGGCTTTGATGATCAACTGCACCGGCAAGCCGCGATGCGATTCGCCGAGTTCCCCCGACGTCAGGGCCAGTTTGTACACGGCCTGCATCGCATCATGGTTGCGTTGGGCTTG